>CASEYK010000053.1 GCA_949292105.1 uncultured bacterium | reverse complement strand
TTTCATGAATCTCACGAATTGGCACTCCATCAAAAATATGTAGCTTCACCAATCGCAGCTTTTCTTCTAGAGTTAACTTCATAAAAAAATCCTCCATTTCATCTTACCCTATTTGGGCAAAATTTTGGGGGAAATTTCATAGTTAATGGCGGAGGCGCAGAGATTTGAACTCTGGCGGGTTACTCGCCCCTATCGGTTTTCAAGACCGACCCCTTCAACCACTTGGGTACGCCTCCATTATGGTGGACCATCCAGGACTTGAACCCGGAACAAACCGGTTATGAGCCGGGGGCTCTAACCATTGAGCTAATGGTCCACATAATGGTAGCTGCGGGGGGACTCGAACCCTCGGCATGCCGGGTATGAACCGACCGCTCTAGCCAACTGAGCTACGCAGCCACATCTAATGGTGGAGCCAAAGAGACTCGAACTCTCGACCCCTTGAATGCAAATCAAGTGCTCTTCCAACTGAGCTATGGCCCCAAATATGTAACGCAACATACATTATATAGAAATGTAAGTGGGAATAACTAGTCTTTTTCTAATTTTCCTCTAAAATGATATCATCTAACCATTTTAAGTCAAACATTTTTATTAAAAAATATTTGTGGGAATAGAAACAAATACACCGCGTGTGTCGCCTTCATATTTGTCATAAATTGAATTCAATTCGTGATATAGATCTTTTCTATTAAATATTCTAGTCACTAAATGGCCTAATAAAATGAAAACTATTGCCCATATGGTCGAGGCATGTAAGATGAATAAATCTCCTCGATTAGTAAACATATACGAGCAAAATAAACACATGCCCGTCAATGGGCATTTGTTGACAAATGCAAACATCATGCACATTGAAAGCAAAACAAGAAAACCATATTGATTGTATGTAAGATCCAAGTATTGATGGCCGATGATGTTCGCTAACTGACCAATTAGTGCGCCAATCGCCATCGTTGGAATAACAAGACCTCCTGTTACCGACCCAGAGCCAACGATTGATGTTGCAATAATGCGAAAGCATAGCATCCCAATGACAAAAATAAAACTTTGTTGATTCATAATAGTATCAATGATGGACTGACCACTACCGATAGCCGAATAATAATGAATGCCAATTGATAAAATTATCGCAAAATAGAAAAAAGAGCGAATTTTAACAACTAAATTGTCGCGATGTTTAGTAAAAAATTCTGTCAATATAACAATGAACTTCGAAAAAATAAAAGCAGCTAGTAATGTAACAGCAAAGACAAACAGAATAAGTAAAGTTTGACTGCTGGATAGAAAATCAACATTGCCAAAGCTAAAAAAACGATGAGGATGGATGAGATAAATCATCCCACATGCCGCAAATGATGTAATAACTGCGCGATAGAGCACTTTGATATCAAAATGATGTAACGACTCTTCAAAAGTATAAATAATTCCGCTGAGCGGTGAGAAAAACACACAGCCAAAGCCAGTACCTGAACCAATACCAAGATTATCTGCGTCATCAGTTTTAAATAAATCATTGGTACCTTGTGCAATTTTAGCGCCAATCGACACTGATGGACCTTCGCTTCCGAGCGGAAAACCGACAAAAAAGGCAATGGCAGTATTTAAAATGGTCAATGGAACATCCAAAAGATAAGGAACTGGCTGTTTATGTCGGATTGAACGCTCAATGAGTGGTATGCCAGAACCATTGATTGAAGGTCTTAATTTTATGAAAACATAACTTAAGATAGATGCAACAATTATGCCAAGTGCGAGAACGAACTTCATTTTTATATCGCTAGAAGTGTATAAATATTGAGAACATTCGGTGACATATGAGAGAGCACGCAAAAACAGGCCGATGATCGTTCCAATAATGGCTCCTGTAATCAAAGATTGCAAAGAACGATGAAGTATGATTCTAAATGAAAAATGAATCTTTTTCATATTACAAATTATCTTAACTCAATCGCTTAAATTTTCAATGCGTTTGCCCTTCGTATAACACATGCACTATTTTTTTGCATAAACAGGAAAAACAGAAAATTCTCCATAATCATGAATTTCGTCCATCTCGACAAGATGGTTCATGTCTTCATCGGAAATAACAAAATTTAGTTCTGTATTAGTTTTAAGATGGTTATAACTGCTCGCTTTCGGCAGCGACACCAAACCCAATTGCAATGTATACAGAATCGATAATTGTGCAGTACTTACGCCATATTTATCAGCCATTTGTTTCAACTGCTCATTATCGAGCAACTTACCATGAGCAATTGGCGAATATGCTTCAACAATAATATCATGGTCGCGACAATATTTAATTAATTCAAAATCTGTATTCGAGATGTGACACAAGATTTGGTTAACCATTGGTTTGACAGTAGAATGCTGTAAGATATTTTCGATGTCATCAATAGTAAAATTAGACACACCAATTGCTTTAATTTTGCCTAATTGATAATATTCCACCAAAGCATTCCAAACGGCAATGTTTTCCTCTTTATACCGATTAGGTGAACCAAATTCAGACCATGGTTGAGGTGAATGAATAATCATTAAATCAATGTAATCAACTTTCAATCTTTCAAACGACTTTTCAATTTCTCTTTTGGCTTCATCATAAGTTTTAATCTCTGCGGCAACTTTTGTCTGAATAAAAATATCTTTTCTTTTGATTTTTGACATTTTAATGCCGGTTCCCACTCCTTCTTCATTACCATAAGCCTGAGCAGTGTCGATATGACGATAACCAATTTCAATCGCGTCTTTGACAATAGACGGCGCCTTATCATTTGGGATAAGCCATGTCCCTAGACCTAAAACTGGTATTTTTACTCCATTAGACAGTGTAATTTTTTTATCGCAAATCATCTTGTTTTTCCTCATCTTTCTTCAAAAAAGAGTTTAACACCTTTTTTGTAAATAAAAAACCACACATGGTGTGGCTAATAAACAAATGGTCGGGACGACAGGATTTGAACCTGCGGCCTTCTGCTCCCAAAGCAGACGCGATACCAAGCTACGCTACGTCCCGAATTAATGGCGCGCCTTGCAAGAATCGAACTCGCAACCTCCAGATTCGTAGTCTGACACTCTATCCAGTTGAGCTAAAGGCGCATAAGGCTTAATCTAGGATGGAGGTTCCTACCGGATTTGAACCGATGATCATTGAGTTGCAGTC
>CASEYK010000052.1 GCA_949292105.1 uncultured bacterium | reverse complement strand
AAAAATGCGCAGATTGATGACTTTTTCTGCCATTTTTCGACAAATTTCTTCGTCGTCGCCATCAGTAAAGCCAACCAAAAGTAATAATCCATGGCCGATGGCAGCAACTTTTTTATCAAAAACTTCTACTGAAGCTTCTTTAACTGTTGTAATTAATACTCTCATTTCGTTTTTTATTATAAACAATAAAGAAATAAATTGATATAATCAAACTATGCAAAAACCATTAGCGGCTCGCATTAGGCCAACAAGTCTTCAAGAAGTCATCGGACAGAAACATTTAGTTGGTGAGGATGGCATATTAACTAATTCAGTCAAAACACATACTCTTTTTTCTGCCATCTTTTTTGGTCCACCAGGAGTTGGCAAGACTACCATCGCTGAAGCTTATGCGAAGTCGCTTAATGTTAAATATGTAAAGTTGAACGCTGTAACATCAAATAAAAAAGAATTAGAATCAGCTATTGAAGAATGTCGTTTGTTTCCAGAAGCGTTTATTATCATGGATGAAGTTCATCGTCTCAACAAAGATAAACAAGATATTTTATTACCCTACATTGAAGAAGGCATTGTCTATCTATTAGGTTGCACAACACAAAACCCTTATATAGCAATCAATAAAGCGATACGCTCAAGAACACATTTGTTAGAAGTCTATAAATTAAGCGACGCGGAAGTTGTCGAAGGACTCCGACGAGCTTTAACATCTAAAAATGGTTTGAATAATAAAATACAAATCGATGATGAAGGATTAGAATATATCGCTAAACTAACAGGTGGCGATCTTCGCTATGCTTATAATTTTTTAGAAGTCGTTGAAATGTCTATTAAGAAAACATCAATCAATCTCGATGATCTTAAGGCAGTATTAAAAGTTCCAAACTTTCAAATGGATAAAGACGAGGATCAGCACTATGATTCTGTCAGCGCTCTACAAAAATCAATCCGCGGTTCAGATGTCGATGCATCATTATATTATTTAGCGAGGCTCTGCATCGTTGGCGATTTAGAAAGTATTAAAAGGCGATTGCTCGTCATTGCCTATGAAGATATTGGACTAGCAAACCCTCAAGCCGTTGACCGTGTATTTAATGCGATTCAAGCTGCAGAAATTGTTGGATTTCCTGAAGCTGTAATTCCGCTTGGTTTTGCTGTTTGTGATTTGGCACTTTCCCCAAAATCTAAAGCTTCAAACAACGCGATCCACGCTGCGATGGATTATGCAGCTAATCATCCGCTTGATGTAATGGATTATTTAAAACTTACACCTGTTAATGTTCAAGAAGAAGATAAATACCCATACGACAGAATGGACTTATGGAACAAAATTCAATATTTGCCAGAACTAATTAAAAACAAAAAGTTTTTCGTGCCCAATCAAACAAACAATAGTCAGTATGAAAAAACATTAAATGAAAATTACAAAAAACTTTCATCGATTAAGCGAACTAGCAATCTAAGAGAATTGAAGAAAACTAAACAATAATTTATTCAACGATTTCCCAAACAACTGGATGGGTTTTAACAACTTTATCACTAATTTTAAAAGCGGATTTAATTTCTTGCAAAACCAAATCAAAATCTTCTTTATTTGTGTAAATCGTGCATAATTTTTCGCCTTTTTTAACGAAATCACCGACTTTTTTACTTAAAACAATGCCTGCAGACATATCGATTGTATCTTTCATGGTCGCACGTCCGGCACCAAGTTTCATGGACCCTTCCCCAATCTCTAGTGCGTTAATTGAATAAATATATCCTCCTTGATCGGAAACAATATCAACAACATGTTTGCTAACCGGAAATTTTGATGGATCTAAAATATATGAAACATCACCTTTTTGAGCTTTGACCATCGCAACAAATTTATCAAATGCTCTCCCGCTTTGAATTGCTTCTTCAAGCATTTTTTTGCCTTCTTCTTTTGTTTTGACGATTTGAGCTTGCTCGAGCATAATAGCTCCGCATGTATAGCATAGTTCCATTAAATCCTTAGGACCTCTACCATGTAAAGCATCAATTGCCTCTTTCACTTCTAATGCATTTCCAACCGCAAAACCTAGAGGTTCATTCATATCGCTAAGAACAGCTTTTGTATTTCTATTCAATGATTTACCTATTTCAACCATGACTTTGGCCAGTTCACGAGCTGCATCAATATTTTTCATAAAAGCACCTTCGCCAAATGTCACATCGAGAAGGATAGTATCACTTCCACTAGCAAGTTTTTTAGACATGACGCTTGAGGCAATTAGCGGCACCGATTCAACAGTTCCAGTCACGTCGCGGAGCGCATACATTTTTTTGTCAGCTGGAACTAGTTCAGCAGTTTGTCCTACAATCGCAATACCAATATCATTTACTTGATCGATGAAATCGTGATCAGAAACAGCGATTGTTAGACCTGGGATTGACTCTAATTTATCAAGCGTTCCACCAGTATGCCCAAGACCGCGGCCTGACATTTTTGCAACTTTTGCACCGCAAGCTGCAACCATTGGTCCTAAAACAAGTGAAGTTTTGTCGCCCACTCCGCCTGTTGAATGCTTGTCAACCTTAATTCCTTTAATCGATGAGAGGTCCATAACTTCCCCACTATGCTCCATCGCATCGGTTAAAATAGCTATTTCTTTTTTATTCATGCCTTGGAAAAAAATCGTCATCGCAAGAGCCGATGCTTGGTAGTCTGTGATTTCACCCTTAACATATCCTTCGATAAAAAAGCGAATTTCTTCTTCGCTTAAAACGCCACCATCGCGTTTTTTAATAATGATATCAACAATTCTCATAATTGCTCCTTTGTTTAAAATCAAGATTCAAATATATAAATATATTTTTATTCACAAATATTGTAAACTTATTATATGGATTTTTTCAATCATTTGCTCTCTTATTTACCGAGTGAAGACGCAAAGCTGCTCGTTGATTCATTTAAAGAACACCAAAAGCATGGTGTTTTGCTAAATACTTTGAAAATGAGCGATGAAAAGTTTTTATCATTGTTTCCAAACGTGCATCCCCATCCATGTGTCAAACATGCTTTTATTTATAATCCCGATGAATATCCGCTTTCAAAATCCATTTATTATGAATTAGGTGCTTTTTATTTGCAAGAACCTTCGGCGATGGTTCCTCCATCGCTACTTTCGCTTCAACAAAGCGATATTATTCTTGATTTATGTTCGGCACCAGGAGGAAAAACAATTCACTCATCATTTATTAAATCTAATCAAGGTGTTGTTGTCGCAAACGATATCTCGTATGAACGATGTTTGAAAACAATTGAGAATATTGAAAAACTCGGAATTGGAAATGTCATTGTCACTTGTTCTAATTTCGCAAAAATTTATGAGAGTTTCATTGATTGTTTCGATAAAATAATTTTAGATGCACCTTGTTCTGGTAGCGGAATGTTTAGAAAAAATCAAAAATTTGTCGATGACTGGTCATATAACAAAGTGCTTAAATATCAAAAAGAACAAAAAGAATTAATAACTATTGCCTACAAGATGCTTAAACCAGGAGGTCTATTAATGTACTCAACCTGTTCATATTCGCAAGAAGAAAACGAAGACGTCGTTCAATTTTTGTTAGAAAATTCAGACGCCACTTTAGCATGCATGCCAAGTCATGAATACTTTTATCAAAATAAGAAAAGACCCATTGGTGTGCATCTTTTCCCGTATTTATTTCCTGGTGAAGGACATTATTTATGTCTTATTGAAAAGCCGAGTTCGAACATAGCGAATAAGAAAAGAATTTTTCAACCGCCACGTTTTGAAAATAAATTATTTAAGTTACTTCCTTTTTCAACGACTTACACTTGTTTAGAACAAATCGGCGATTACCTTTATCTTTTTCCAAAACATTTCGATACTAAAAAACTTAATATTTTATATAAAGGAGTAAAAATAGGTAAAATTATCAATAATCAAATTGTCAAATTTGATTTTCATTGTTCTCGCTTTATCGATAATTTTCCTCGCGTGATTGATTTATCACTACTAGAAGTAGAACAATATATAAATAATCATCCAATTACTACAAATAGTGAAAAAAATATATACTGGCTAAGGTATGATAAACTTGGTTTAAGTTTAGCAAAAAGCGATGGAAAATGGTTGAAAAACTGTTATCCCAAAATCACATATCCTAAAAAATATAATTAAGAAATATTTTAAACTCTATACTTTCTTTGCTGCTATTTTGTTAACAAAATGCTTGCAATTATTTTTCGTTAAGCATAAATTAGAAACAAGCTTATATTTTACTAAAGAAAGGAGAAATAACTATGAAAAAAAGTTTACTTACAATCTTAGGAACAGTCGGACTTGCTTTATCGCTTGCCGCTTGTGGCGGAGGAGAATCCTCTAGTTCATCATCAATTGATAGTTCCAGTGAAGTATCGCTGATAAACGTTTCTCAAGTATTGGATTGGGATGCTGAAGCAATGGCTCCTGCACTAAATGGACAAGAAGTATATGTCGGTCCAGCTACCGTTACAGGTTTACATGGCTCGGTTATCACTATTCAATCTGCTGAAGGAAATTATGTTAGTGATTTACACGGACTTGAAGTCCACTTAGCCGAAGGGCAAACCGCCGAGCTACGTTCTATCGTCAATGCTCGTGGTGTTGTATCTTCTGAAGAAGGACGCATTATTCTTACCAATGGTACTTTAGAAGTTGTTACAACTGCTGAAGAAAACGAAGACGGCGTCTATTATTGGCCAAGCTTTGATCGTGCTGCTTATAACGAACTTGGCGGACGTTCACTTTCAGGTGTTGCTGTTGAAGCAAACCTTAAGCTCGTTACAATTCCTGAATTCCCAGAAGGTGATACATTGACTTCCGATGTAACTTTCGATGTTGTTTTTGCTGGTGAAGATTCAACTGATGATGCTAACCTCATCGGTGTTGTCATCCACAAAGATATTAGTGCTGAAAGTTTAGCTTACATCCGCGTTATTTTTGAAGGCGGAACAAGAACTGAAAACGAACAAGAAGTCACATACGAAGCTGCTCAACCAGGCATGACACTAGTTTTTGGGTTAGGTAAAACATATTTCCGTAACTATTTGCAATTCCAAATGGATGATTTTGAAGCGAATAGATATGTTACTGTTACGGGTGTTCACGAAGAAGTAACTGCTGTTTCAACATTGATTGATACTGCTGTATCTAATATGAACTATACTTCACATACTACTGCTGTTGAAACTGCCTTTGATGCGGTTTCGGTTGACGATTATATGAGTGGAGCAGCAGAGTTACCAACAACGATTGAAAGCCAAAGCACTATTGCAGATTTTACAAATCAATATACTTCAGATGCCGCGTTATTAAACGTTGGAGATGAAAGTTATGAAAAAATGCTTGTGAATACTGCAGAAGGTGTTACTGTTTACACACAGAGTGAAGAAACATGGGTTGCTGGTGATTCATATCCTGGCTATGCGTATACTGATATGATTTATTCATTACTCGATGTTGCTGATTATTCTCAGCGCTTTGAATCCACAACAGAACCAGGAGTTTTCGCTATTAACGATGCTGATACAAAAACTGCACTCGTTTATGTAATTGGATCTGATGTTTTCGGCAGTTCTTTGTCAGATCTATTATCATGGACTATTGAATTCGGTGATGTTTTATGCGATGGTGAAACATTAACAATTTCGTTCGCTGCTTCTGCTATATTGTACACTGATTCAACAAAAACAATGGTTCAATTAGTTGCTTACTCATTCGTTTATGTTGTTAGCAAAGTTGGTACAACCACTGTCCCTTCAATCGCTTAATTTAAACTGTTTTTAGATTGGTAAAATTATAGCTTAAAGAGTCGCCTCTACCGGCGACTCTTTTTTTTATTCTAATGTTTGTTTTGTTTTTAATATGAAGAATTAAATTTATATTTTTTACAAACTTTATTCATGTATTCAAAATCTTTTCGACGCAAATTAAAAGAAATTTCTTTTTGAATATCATTTTGAATTCTTTTAGCAACATCAATCGTTGTCATCGATTCATATTCTTGAGAATATATTGGTTTTAAAAATTTAATAAAAACAGGGTATTTTTTGTATTGAGGTTTTAGTTTTAAAATACGAAATGTCCCATAAATTGCTACTGGAACAATAGGTAATTTTGCTCTTGTTGGGGTGCGAAATGTCCCGTGATGAAAATCTCTTAAAACCATCATATGATCCTTTCGTCTTGTTCCCTCAGGGAACACAACCCATGATTTTTCTTTTTCTATAAACGTTTCTTCCATTTTCATCATTGTTTTGAGTGATTGTTTCAAGTCGTTGCGGTCCATGAATAAACCTTGAATTGATTTGACGGCCGTTCCAACAAAAGGATATTTCTCAATCTCTTTTTTGCTAATAAATGTGCAAGGCTGTTGCGAGATTGCAATAAAAGCGAGCGGATCATAAAAAGAAAGATGATTAGGGGTAAAAAAAGATGGAATCTCATCCGGAATATTTTCTTCACCTTCAATAATTAACTCAACTTGCAAAGCTTTAGTAACTTTTTTGACCAGTTTTTGAAGTTTTTTAAATCTTTTATCAAATGGATATTTTTCTGGATGTAAAGAATATCGTTTTAACCAAGCGAAATATGCGAAAAGAACAGGAAATCCAACTTTCAGTACCGCTTTAGTGTAATGAAACATCTATACAACCTCCACTGTCTCAACGAGAATATATAATCCTCTTTCTTCACTTGCTTCAATACGGCCGCGGATGACAACAGGTGTTTTGACATTTAGATTGTTTAAATACGACTTATCATCTCTCGACCAATAAAGACAAGGAATAGTATACCACACATCTTTTTCTTCTTTTAAAGAAAAATGTTTGGTTCGGATGTTACGAAAACCATCTCCAGTGTTTTCACCTAAATAGCCCACTAATACAATACTACTAATCATTGTAGAATCCTCCATATATGGCTTTTCCATATATTAAACTTTAAAAATATCACTTATCGATAAATAATCGACATCGATAATGGAGGCAAAATCAAGTTCTTGGCATGCATATCATCTTTATCAATAAAACCGCCGTTGTAGAAATAAACTTTATAATAATCGTCAAATTCGTGTGTAATTGTATGATTATTTGGATTAAAGATGATGAACGCTTTTTTATATTTTCCCACTATTCGGCTATCTTCGCTTGAGAGAATGAGAAGACCGTTATCTAAACAAGTAAAATTCATAATGTTTTTAACTTCTTCCATATCGGTTAGATGGAGAAAAGGCAATTTTTTTCGCAAATCGTTCAATGCTTTAAAAGCTAAAACCATGTCAAAGCGCTCTTCGACCAATTTCCAATTCATATTATTTACTTTTACAATATTATAAGTGTTGCCTAATCCAAACTTTGAAAGACCAATTTCTTGCCCCATGTGATAAAAAGGTATGCCAAACGATAAAGTAAGGATAGAATTGGCAAACTTGACGCGCGACAATAAAGTTTCCTCATTGTCTTCTTGATTAGAGAAAGTCAATTTGTCGTAAAGTGTATGGTTATCGTGACATTCGACATAATTAATCGACTGGGTGGCATCTAGAAAACGCTTAGGAAAAATATGGTTAACTGCAGTCGCAAGCATTGCATATTTGACGCCATCGGAATAGGATAAATTACCACCTATATAGCCTTTTACATATAAATCAGAACCTTCAAAAGTTGGACCTTTAACAATGTCGCGATATGAATCGTTAAAGAAAGCGATGTGAGGCATTTGAAAGGAATTACCGATGCTGGCTTTTTGATCAGAAGCCAATTCATTACCCATATCCCAACCTTCGCCATAAAAAATGACATTGTTCTTTAATTGACGGCATTTTTCGTACGCCATATTTATTGTGTCAATGTCGATGAGGCCCATCAAATCAAAGCGATATCCATCGACATCGAATGTTTCTATCAAATAGAGTAAAGAATCAATAATGGCTTTGCGCGCCATAAATTTTTCGCTCGCAAAGTCATTGCCGCAGCCAGATGAAGAAGAGATAAATCCGCTTTTGCGCCTGCGGAAAAAGTAATTCGGGACGATTTTTTCAAACGCCGAAGTCATATAATCATAGACATGGTTAAAAACGATGTCAAAAGTGACATATAAATTGTTTTTGTGGAAAGTATCAACCACTTTTCTTAATTCGATTAATCTTTCCATCGGATTAGCTGGATTGAGCGAATAGCTGCCTTCAATGGCGAACATAGAAATGGGGTCATATCCCCAATTGTATGTCGCGTCAGGATTAAGGTCATCGACGCCTTGAAAATCCAAAACAGGAAGGAGTTGTACGGTCGTTATTCCAATAAACTTTAAATAGTCCAGGCCAGCTGGTTTGCCGTACAAGGTTGTTCTTTTTTCTTCGGTCAAACCTAAAAATTTACCGCGATTGACGATATTAGTTGATTTTTGAGCTGTAAAATCTCGTGTATGTAACTCGTAAATGATGTGATCGGTATATTTAGTGAGAACTTCTTTAGGAGCATATTTATCCATTTTGCGAATTTTATCAGTATTGACAACAGCGGAATATAAGGAATTAAGCGAAACGCCTTTTCCGTATGGGTCATTGCTTTCTTTGGTCACCGTATAATTATTGACTACATAGTGATATTTTCGATTGAGGTAATCGCCTTGAAGCGTTAGGCGATAAACTCCTCGATTAGTTCTATTCATCCGATGAAATGAAAAAGTGCCATCTTCGTTCTCAATTTTGAGATAAACCGTATAAGAAAGGGGCGCCCAAACCGAAAATTTTGTCTCACTTCTTTTATAAAGTGCTCCTAAATCGTCTCCATCATAATTAAACATTTGATCAAATTCAGGAAAAGTTGTCGCTAAAGAAACATCGATAGCAATGCTCGGATAACTCTCAAGCGACAAATCATAACGAGCCCCAAACTCAAATGGTTCATCCATTTCGAGTTCATAAATATTTAAATTATTGGTCGATGTATGACGAATCAGTTTTAATTTTTTGGGATAGTCGTTATCCTTTGTCAAATAAAAGATAGTATCTTTCTTTTCCAACATCATCGTCATCATCATGACGCTGATGCGATTCATAGAAATCAATTTAGCACTAATAAAACTATTTTTCATGTTATTGCAAAATTACTATGCCCACGGCATAGTCCCTTTCATGTGAAATCGAAACATTATCATAAATCTTTGAATGAAAAACAACATAAGGTGCGCCATTATCGTCATTAAGAACAATTATTTCTCTAAGCGGGATATTTTTATTGTTGTCGCGTAGCGCTTTGATAAATGCCTCTTTGACCGCCCATCGCCCACCAAGATACGCTAATTGATCTTTTCGTGAAAGAAAAACATCATATTCTTCATCTGATAAAACAAAATGAATAAAACGATCATTTTTTAAATCGATACGATTCAATTCACAAATATCAAGACCGACATGCATCATTTTATGATATTAATTCATCGCTGGTGGGAATAGAATCTTCATCATCGCCATCGTCATAATGGACGAGGACTTTGCAACCTTTTGATGATGATTCAGCTTCAGAAGCAATGATACCTTCTTCCTGTAATTTTTTTAATATTTTGCCAGCTTTGTTAAAGCCCACATAGCATTCTCTTTGAATTTTGCTCATCGAAACATATTCTTGGGTCATCGCCCACTCTTTGATTTCTTGATATTTTTCATCGTTTTCAAAATCAGCAACTGCGCCAGGAGCATATCCTCCACTGCGCACAACAGCCTGAGCCTCTTGCTTGCTGCGGTCAACTAAATCAAGGAAATCAGGATTATATTCAACCGGATAGCGTTCTTTTAAATAATTGACCACCCGTGAAATTTCTTTGTTTTGAATAAAACAGCCTTGAAGACGAACCATGCCAACTCTCGATACTAGAGGCGAGGAGACGAGCATATCACCTTTCCCCATTAATTTTTCAGCTCCGCCTTTGTCGACAATGACCGCGGAATCAGTATAACTCGCTGTCATCAAAGCGACACGAGTCGGCAAATTACCTTTGATAACACCAGTGATGACATTCGTACTCGGCCTTTGTGTTGCAATTAAAATATGAATGCCGGCTGAACGAGACTTTTGGCTGATGCGAACAATGGGCTGTGAGATTTCACGGCACGAGTCGACTAAATCAGCATATTCATCGATAACGACAATAATATAAGGCAATTTTTCTAAATTGTGCTCTGCGGCGTATTCGTTGAATTGTTTAATATCTGTGACACCATCAGCTTCACCAAATAATTTATAGCGCCTTTCCATTTCTTCACAAAGTTTATTCATCGCTACATTCGCTTCACTTGCTTCACAAATAATAGGACAAAGTAGATGTGGCATTTCTTTATATTTGGTCATTTCTACTCGCTTTGGATCAACTAAGATAATTTTTAAATCCGATGGCGAATTGCGCATAATCAAAGTTGTGATTATTGAGTGAATATAAATTGATTTACCACTGCCTGTAGTTCCAGCAACTAAGACATGGGGAAATTCAGCAAAATCAGCGTAGACGACTTTGCCAGCAATATTCACGCCGAAAGCGACAGCAGTCGGATGCTCAGCGGCATCGGGTAGTTGTTCAAAAACCTGTCGAAAACCAACAGTTGTTGAGACTGCATTTGGAATTTCAAGGCCTGAATATCTTTCACCTTCAATAATCATTTCAAAACGAGTAGTCACACCGCCTAATCGAATTGAAATATCGTCAACTAAGCGGTTAACGCTGTTGGCTGAAACATTGGTACCATACTCGATATTAAAACGAGTTACAGTTGGGCCGATTACATACGAATTGGTTTGAGCGTTGACATTGAATTCTTTAAAAACACTATTGATGAGTTCTTTCCTCTCTTCGGCGGTTAAGCGATTTATCTCTGTCTGCTTTTCAACTTCATATGTATTAAGTAAATCAATAGAAGGAGGAATAAACTTTAAATGCTCTTTTTTAGGTTCTAAATTAGGAGAAACAATCGACTGCTGCTTAACAGACGCTTGAGATGGATTTAAAACAGAAATTGGTGTTGGAGCTGTTTTAATCTCTTCGCGATGAAGAGGCGTGTTCACTATTTCTGGTTGGGCTTCTATCACTGGCTCTGGTTCAGGAAGATAACGATAATTTTCATCTTCTTTATTATCAAAATCAAAAGTCATTTGTTCGCGAACAGGTGGTTTACTAATTTCAGGCTCTTGAACAGTTGTGGTATTTTTTTCAAATGGAGCGTTAGCCCTTTGAACATTGGATGGCAATTCATTATTTGATGTAACGCCACGATTAAATCGCGCATATTTAAAAGTCGAGATTTCTTCATACTGAACATTGTTGCGCGTTAGAGGCGTCGAGGGAGCAGGATTGGCTGCGCCTGTCTGCACGCTCTCTTGACGCGAGGGTTCAGGAGAACTAGCCAATGGCTTTGCCGCTACTACTTCTAAACTTGCCGCCGATTTAACAACATCGATATTTTCGACGCGTTTATTTTTAACAGGTGTCTTGCGCCCAGAACTACTCAGTGTATCAAAAGTAAGGGCTTCAGCATTGTTGTCAAGGCTATAAAATTCTTGTTTCGTTTGTGTTTTATTGCGAAATTGTCGCTCCTTCGACCAATTGATAATGTTCGGTAAAAGAGCGATTGTCATCCCGATGAGCAAAACGGATATCGAAATAACATAAGTGAGCGGCACTCCAACAAATTCATTTAAAACAGCTGTCAAAGCATAGCCAAAATATCCTCCGCCGAACGGGTATGTGATAAAAACATCAACAAACGGCTCTTTTATATAGCCTTGAGGAATCTTAGTTACGCTGATGAAATATTCATGGAAATTGTGTTTTACGATTACATCGCCATCGTCATAATAATTTTTAGTGGCGAGAATAACACCTTTGGAAGAAACATAAATCTGGGTGATTAAAACTAAAAGTGAAAGAAAAATCAAAACATATCCTAAAAAACGGATTTTGTGAACGATTTTCAATTTGTTTTTAGCGAACAAAAATAAAATTCCGATAATATAAGCAACAGCGTATATTCCAAAAGATAATATGCCAAACGAATAGAGAAAAGGATAAGAAATGACACGTGCAACAGCACCGACATTCATGATTAAAATAATGGCGAGCAAACATAGCCCGACACCACCAAAAAACATCAACTGAGAAGAATATGGTTTTTCTTTATTCTGTTTTTCTTTCGCCATATTTTAATTATACATTTATCAATATATGATTGCCATTTAATAGTTAGAAAAAAGCTAGAAGCTTTCAAATCCGTATTTATAACTAATCAAGCATGATGACAATTGGGAGAATAAATGGTTCTCTACCATTCTCTCGGCGAATGAATTTTCTTGTTCGGTCCTTGACAATTTCAAGTGCAGGATCAAAATTCAAACTCCCACTTTTTAAAACATTATTGACCTCTTCAACAAAGATTTGTGAAATGGTCTTAAGTATAGGTTCAGCTTCTTTAACAAAAACAAATCCGCGCATTTGACAATCTGGCCCGGCGACAATTTCTCGAGTTTTTTTCGAAATTGAAGCAGCGATAACCACAACTCCATCGACGCTGAGTTTCATTCTGTCTTGAACAACTTCATGCCCTAATTTAGAAATGCCTAATCCATCGACCATAATTGGATGGACTGGTATTTTGTTGTAATCATTAGGGATAATGAGTGCTCTTCCCTGTTCATCGATGACGAGTTGCATGCCATTATCGATAATAAAAACATTGGAATGGCTTAGGCCAATTCCCATCGATAGCGCCAATTTTGCATTAGCCATCAAATGGACAAAAGCTCCTCGCACTGGCAAATAATATTTTGGCCTGAGCAGTGATAAAAGCAGTTTGATATCATCTTGATGAGCATGCATAGGCAGAAGGTCTTTTTTCTTTATCCAAACAACTTCGCAGCCTGTGCGGTATAAAGAATCAGCAGCTTGAGTAGCCAAAGTTTCAAGATAAGGAATGGCAATAGAAGAAATAATAAATAAATCATCTTGGCCTAAAACAATGCGTCGATCTTCATTTTTTCTTTCAGATAAAGCATTAAGCGTTTCATAAAGTTCTGTTTCTTTACCTAAAATCAATATGACTACATCTTGCTGACGAACGCGCAGTAAATCAGCCTCTTTGAGAATATCTTCGCGTTTAATCGTATCCGTTTGGTTAGAATTAATAATTAAATCGATAATTTCACGGGTATACTTGTCATATGGATAAATTTTCTTCTTGTTTTGACGGCACATTTTAAATATTTCGACAACGCGATAAAGATTTTGCCAAAATGTACAAATAAAAATGCGCTTATCAGAATTGGAGAAATATTTCTCAACGCGAGGAATGAGTCGATGTTTAGGAGCACAAAATCCATCTCTGTCCGCCGCTTTGCTTTCGCACATCAAAAGCAATGTAGGAGTTTCAGCAATGGTACTCAATGCATTCAAATCAAAATAAAATTCTTTATTCATGACGGTGTAATCAATAATGAAGTCGCCTGAATAGATGATATTGCCACGGTCGGTTTCGATTGCCACCCCGAACGAATGAGGCGCATTATGACAAGTTTGGAAGAAATGAACTTTATGCTCAGCGATGATATGCGTAGAAGTCGGCTTGACTTCAACAAAATCAAAATTGACATTTTTAATGCCGTTAATCGAGCATTGGCCGAGCACAGTCAAACGGGTTGCAAAAGTACAATAAATTGGTGCTGGCGCTTTGTCATATAAATATTTAATACCGCCCATGACTTCGTCATGACCATGCGTCAATATATATGCTTTAACTCTATTCTTATTTTCAACAATATAGTCGTTATTAGGGAGTAAATAATCGATACCTGGGATAGTCTTATCAGCAAAAGACAAACCAAAATCAAGGACAAAAATATCGTCGTTGATTTCCAAAACATAACAATCACGACCTATTTCATCAAGCCCTCCTAAAGGACAGACTCTAATTCGATCAGCCATAATAACTCCTTTCACACTATGATAAGCAAGTGCTTTTATTATACAAATAAAACGGCATTTGTTAAAGTGACTAAATAACTTTTTTTGTCACAACTATATTCGAACCAGTCTCTAATATGTTAGAAATCAAAACATCGCCAACTTCTAATGGAGCGTATGCCTTAAAACTATTCAAAACTTTTAAAACATCAAATATCATCTGTTTGGGAATTGGTTTATCAGTTTTGACTGAGACAACGAGATTATCTCGATTTGCCACGCGGACAAAAGAAGTCAGCGTTCGCACTGGATGGCGAGCTTCCTGTGCTCCGTACTCTTTTCCGCGTAAACATTTGTTACCACTAACATTAAAATTTTCATCGACACTTAAATGGCATCCGCGCGGACAACAAATACAAATAAATTCTTTATTCGCCATTTAGCTCACCTCCAATTCGAGAGTAAGCGGTCCTATTTCCTCGCTATTAAACAATTTATCTTTTTTAATTTTAATCATTTGCATTTCGCTAGGAATAAGGATTAAATGGCGCATTGAATATATGATTTCATCCTTATTTTTAACGATAACTCGACAATTCTCGACTGGTTTTCTAACTCTAAACTTCAATGTGACATCTCCCATAACGCTATTGTTAATATATTGAGGGACAACATATGAAATGTTGTTAGAACAATTAATCTGACATGCATTTTGGTCGCTTAATTCATGCTTTAAATACAAAACAGCTCCTTTTGCTGCATCGCGTGCTTCTTCAACGACATAATCAACGACATCATGGACATGGAGACAATTGCCGGCAACGAAAAATCCAGACAAACTCGTCTCATTGAACTGATTGACTGCTGGTCCTTTGCTTTTCGACATTTCTAACCCTAGTGGGCGAATAACACCAAGATAAGGCGAAAGGCCAACTGACAGGACTAAAGTATCACATTCAATCTCTTTTTCTGTTCCTGGGATGGGATTAAGTTTTTCATCAACATTCGATAAAACAATCTTTTCCACTCTTTCATTACCAATTACATTGGTAACAGTTGTTGAAAGATATAAAGGAATATCATAATCATTTAAGCATTGAACAATATTTCGATTGAGGCCATTAGAGTATGGCATCAATTCAGCTACACATATAACCTTTGCTCCTTCCAGCGTCAGACGCCTCGCCATAATTAAACCGATGTCACCACTGCCAAGAATAACAATCCTTTTTCCTGGCAAATAGCCGTGGATATTGAGATATTTTTGAGCCGCACCCGCTGTAATAACTCCGCTTGGGCGTTGCCCAGGCAGTGAAATAGCTCCAGCGCTTCGCTCGTAGCACCCGCAGGTGTATATAATAGATTCGCATTGTATCTTAACGACGCCTTCATCTTTATTTGCATAGATAAGATTCTTGTTTTTATCAATGCTCAAGACAGTTGTATTCAGTTTACATTCGATACCCAAACGATTAATTTCATCGACAAATCTTTGCAAAAATTCAGGACCAGTCAATTCTTGTTTGAATTCAATAAGCCCAAACCCGTTGTGAATACATTGATTCAATATGCCACCTAAGCATTGATCTTTTTCAATGATTAAAACATCTTTAATACCATTATTAAATGCTTCAATGGCTGCCGCCATCCCTGCGCTTCCACCGCCTATGATGACCAATCGTCTATTCATCGCCATTATCCTTCACTTTCTCGACTAAAATATGGCTTTTTGGCCCATCATATAAAATATCGGTAAAATCACACTTAAAATACGAACTCAAAATCTCGACAACACGCGGGTGGCAAAATCCACCTTGGCATCTGCCAAAGCCCATGCGAGTTCTTCTTTTTATCGCTTTAATTGAATGCGGGGGAACACTTCTCGATAGTTCATCGAGCAGTTCGCCAAGACTAACCTTTTCGCAAGAACAAATAATTTGTCCGTAGGCAGGATTTGATTTAATGAGTTGGTTTGCCTCTTCCAGTTTCATTTTGGTAGGTTTAAGTCTTTTTCGAACATAAGGTTGATAATCGCTTTTCTCTTTAAGCGTAAGCAAAGGCTTGATAAAGTTATCAATTACATATTCAGCAATGGCTGGCGAAGAAGCAAGGCCAGGCGAATCAATGCCTAAAATATTAATAAATGTCGGAGCGCTTTGACTTGCTTCGATGATAAAATCTTTCGTTGGGCCTTCGGCTCTTAGACCTGAAAACACACGAATCGATTCGCCATAAGGTATTTTATCAATTGTCGAATAAGCTTTATCTTTAACAGAGAGAAGCGTAGCCGCATCAGTAGCGAAGTCATCTTTACTTATAGTATATTCAGAACTCGGTCCGACAAGGTAATTGCCACTCGTCGTCGGAGTAACTAAAACGCCTTTTCCTTTTTCAGAGGGCATTGGAAACAAGACATGATTAACAAAACCACCTTGGAAGTGATCTAAAACAAAATATTCGCCTTTGCGCGGTTTAATCTCATAAGGACATTTTTCAATCATTCCCCAAATTTTATCAGCGAATAATCCAGCGGCATTAATGACAATTTTTGACTTAAATAGTGATTTTTTAGTAGATATATAGTAGATTGTCTCGCAATATCTAATCGATTCAACTTCCTCGTTTAAAAACAAATGCACACCGTTGTCACAAGCATTTTCAAAAGCATGAATAACTAAATTAAAAGGATCAATAATGCCACATGAAGGGGCATACAATGCTGCTAAAACATCGCGATTGATATTGGGCTCGAGTTTCACTACTTCTTCTTTGGATAGTATTTTAGTTTCAACACCATTTTGTTGTCCTCGTATTTGTAATTCTTTAAGTTTGGACAATTGTTCTGGCTGAGTAGCTAAAGTCAATGAACCTATTCTGCGAAATTGAACATCTAACTCATCAGAGATTTTGTCAAACATTTGATTGCCTTTGACATTTAAAAGCGCTTTTAAAGTGTTTGGAACGGGATCATATCCAGAATGGATAATACCACTGTTGGCAGAACTTGTCACATTTCCGACATCGTTCTCTTTTTCTAAAACACCAATGTTTAATTGATACCGGGATAATGAGCGCGCTAAAAAGGCGCCAACAACCCCTCCGCCAATAATGATTACATCAAATTCCATCT
>CASEYK010000051.1 GCA_949292105.1 uncultured bacterium | reverse complement strand
GAGTTGGCGCGGAATCCTTAAAAAGGAGACTTTGTACAATAATAATATCACATCTTTGGAACATTACATTCAATTGGTAGAAGAATGGATTGCCTTTTACAATTCAACGAGACTAAAAAACAGGAACCATTAACGATTCCTATTTTTTGGCTTTTTTGAAGTGTGTCCATTTTGGGGTTCACTTCACCGATGGGGAGTTTTTTATTGCACAAAAAAAGTGGCAAAGGCCACTTAAATAATACTATTCGTAAGCAAAACTATTTGGATAAGAATGATGCGTGAAAGACGATGTTATTATCAGCGTCTAAATAGCCAGCTTCTTTTGAGCGAATCATAATCGAACCATCGTCATCGATATAGCCGACATCAATGCCCTTAATGCTGAGCTTGCCATCATCGGTCATGTCCATGACTTTCGCACCGTTGATAAATATTTCGTTCTCGCCAATATAGCCGATAACATTATCATCGACAATAACGCTTTTGCCAAAACATTGAATAAATAGCATTTATTTTTTCTCTTTTCTGGCTAAGGCTTTATTTCTAACCATTGTATAGCCACCCTCAATGTTTCTTTGTTCAGGACGAGTAATCGCTAATTCATCAAACTTTACATCTTTAGTAATAACGCTACCAGCCGCTGTAAAACTTTGATCTTCCATATTGATAGGAGAAACCAAAATTGTTCCTGAACCAACAAAACAATTTTTACCGATGTTTGTATGGCTCTTATTAACTCCATCATAGTTGGCAGTGACACTCATACATCCAATATTAGTTTTTTCACCAACATCTGAATCGCCAATGTATGTAAGATGGGCACATTTAACGCTGTTTTCAAAATGAGCATTTTTCAGTTCGACAAAATTGCCCACCCGGCAATGATCACCGATGGTTGTGTTGGTTCTCGTTTTAGTAAATGGACCAATTTCATTATGACTACCAACTGTAGTTTCAAATAAATATGAAGACATAACATTATTGTAATCGCCGATAGTGCTGTTTTCGATATAAGTATTAGGTCCGATGAAGTTCGCTTTACCAATTTTACTTTTACCGAGAATAGTGGTCATCGGCAAAATGATTGTATCTTGTCCAATTTCAACATCTGGCGAAATATATGTAGTTTCAGGATCTTCCATTGAAACACCTGATAACATTAATTTTTTATTTACTCTTTTGCGGATAACTTTGGCGGCATAAGCAAGCTGTATGCGATCGTTAATCCCAAATACTTCTTGTGCATCTTCCAAAATATAAGCTCCGACTTGTTTTTTGTCTTTAACCATTAAAGAAATAACGTCTGTAAGATAGTACTCGTGTTGAGCGTTGTCAGGAGTTAGTTGGCCCAAATAGTGAAATAATGTTTCATTATCAAAAACATAAATTCCTGTATTAACTTCTTCAATACTTCTCTCTGATGCGTCGCAATCTTTATCTTCTTTAATCGCGAGAACGCGATTGGTTTTTTCTTCGCGAACAATACGACCATATCCAGCTGGATTTTCCATCACTGAAGTTAAAATCGTTGCTAAATCGCCATCTTTTTCAAATTTTTTAAATAATTTTCCTAATGTCTCAGAAGTAATGAGTGGAGTATCTCCACACAAGACGATGGTGGCACCTTTTTTATTTTCTAAAAGCGGTTTGGTTTGCATAACAGCGTGGCCGGTTCCATACAATTCCTTTTGCCAAACAACATCTGAATCAGCTTCAACAATTCGTTTCGTCACATCTCCGCCGAACCCAACAATCGTGACGATTTGTTTTAAGCCTAGCGGTTTGATAGCTTCGATAACATATTTAACTAATGGTCGACCTAGTATTGGGTATGAAACCTTTGAGTGGTCTTCGTCGATTGATTTCATTCGCGAGCCTTTACCGGCCGCCATTACAATTGCATATCTATCCATTTGTTTTACCTCACTTTGTTTTCAAGATTTTTGTGCGCACAACAATATAATCATCTTCTAATTTTTTTTCGGCTAATTTCATTAATTTACGGTCGGTGGTCAAGGCAAAAACGCTTGTTCCTGAACCAGACATCTGAACGATTTTAAATCCTAAATCATAGAGTTTATCTTTTACGGTTTGAATTTCTGGCACTAACGATATCGCTGCCGGTTCTAAAGAGTTATTGATGGATTGAGCAAGCAATTCATCATCTCCTTCTTTCAATGCCTTAATAACCATATCGATATCGCCCGTTTTAAATTCAACTGAATCGCATTTTTCAAATACATCCTTAGTCGAAAGCCCTTGAACTGGCTTTACAATCAAAACTTCGTAATTTTTTTTGACTTCAATCGGCTCTAATATTTCACCAATGCCGGTGACTCTAGCAGGCTCACACTTAATGAAGAAAGGGATATCAGCGCCAAGCGTTTTGCCGATTTCAATCAACTCATCATCGCTAATATTCAACTTCATCATTTTGTTAACTGCTTTCAAAGTAAAAGCGGCATTAGAGGACCCTCCTCCTAAGCCAGCCTCAGTCGGAATGACTTTGTGAATAAACACCCTAAATTTCTGATCGATTTTATATTTGCTCGTCAATCGATCGATGGCAAATGTCGCAAGATTGTACTGAATATTGCCAATTGAAAAATCATCGACAGTCACAAAATTATCGTGACCAATTTTTAATTTACTAATGATAAGTGTGTCGTGCAGTTCAACTGGTAAAACGACCATATCCAATTCGTGGTAGCCGTCTTTTCTTTTATTTAAAACATTGAGAGATATATTAATTTTTGCGTAACTTTTAATTGATAGGTGTTTCATGAGAAGAGATAATCAAAAGCCTTTCATATAATTTTGAATATTGACGAGGTGATATTTGTTCAGGACGCGTTTTAGGGTCGATTTCAACATCGTTTAAAACTGCGTCTATAATCGTATCATTGTTTATGTAGTTTTTCAAATTGTTCGATATCGTCTTTCGCCTTCCTTTAAATAATGTTTTAGCCATCTTATAAACAGGAATAATTGTTTCTCTATTTATATTATTATATAAATCAATTGTAAAAACAGACGATTTACATTTCGGAGCTGGATAAAAACAAGAGTTAGGAACATCGAATTCTTTTTTAACCTCTCCTAATAGATGCAATAAAACGCTAGTTGGGCCATATTCTTTCCCGCTTGTATCTAAAAAGTGACGGAGCGTTTCGCTTTGGCACATCAAAACCATTTTTTTCGCACGAGTAGCGTTTTTTAGAAAATATAAAATCAATTCGCTCGTCAAATTATAAGGAAGATTACTTACAATTTTATCGTATGTAGAAATGTCGATATTCCTTATATCATCGTTAATAATATTTATTTTTTGATTACGATAGATAACATTTAGCATCGCGCACATATTTTCATCGATATCAACCACATCCAAGTCAATTGGGTTCGCAATCAAAAAATGAGTCAGACTTCCAAGTCCAGGACCAACTTCCAAACACTTTTCACCAGTTTGAAGTTGAACTAGAGAGGCAATTTTTTGAGCGATGTTTTCGTCAATCAAAAAATTTTGCCCATAATTTTTATCTGGATTAATTCCCATCTGGGACAAAATATCCTTTAGATTTGAAATGGCAATTTTCATAAAAGATTTATTAAGTCCTCTCTTTTTATTTTCAAGCAATTCAAGCGTTTGAGCAAAGTTTTATTGTTTGTTCGGCCTAAATGATAGTGGTTTTCAATTAATAAACGCTTTTCAGCATTTGAATAAATGTCTAACTCAATCAAATCAACAATCGTCAATGTTTCTGGCTGGCATGGAGAAAAATAAGGTTTTAATGCCTCAATAATGATCGGTTTTGGACATTCAAAAACGCCATGTTTTAAACTAGAACTCTTAAAGGACAACCTTATATCTATAATATTATTAGAAACAAAATCTTTAATGGTTGATCTAATCTGTTCGCCAGCTTCGTCGGGGTCGACAAGTAAGATAATCGGCCGAATAAAACTGACAGCCAACAAATAATCTAAATCACTCTTTTTAATATCGTATCCATTGGTGACAAAATAATAACTTTTGATAAAAGAAGAGAGGTACGATTGGTCGTTTGTGCCTTCTACGACAAGGAGTGCATCACATTCGTATATCATAATTTACACGTGGAACAATTTTTTACCATTACTATAAGTACACTCGCATATTTTTTCAGCGTTTATCTCTTTAATTTTTGCGATTGCTTCGATAATTAATGGCAAATTAAGCGGCGTATTTTCTTTCCCTCGGTAAGGGTGAGGAGCAAGGTAAGGAGAATCGGTTTCAACCAATAGCCTGTCAAGGGGCACAGAGCGCGCGACTTCTTTTGGGTTGGCAGCATTCAAAAAGGTAACTGGTCCATCAAGACCAATAAATAAACCGAGTTCTAAAAACAAAGGAAGCATTTCACTCGAACAAGAATAACAATGCATGACACCACCTTTCATTGGCCTGTGATGTTTTAAAATTTCATATGTGTCTTGAGCGGCATCTCGCGAATGAATGATAATTGGCTTGTTATAGCGGTTAGCAATTTCGATTTGTTTAATAAACCATTCTTTTTGTTTGTTTCTCTCGTCAATGTCTTTTACCCAATAATAATCCAAACCAATTTCGCCTAGCGCGACAACTTTAGGATGATTTAATAGTGTGTAAAACTGATCCTCGTCAATTCCAACAAGAGAATTTAGTTCAGTAGGGTGGATACCAATAGCTGCATAGCAAAAAGGATATTTTTTGGCGATTTCAGCCGCCAACAAACTCGTTTGGTAATCATATCCAACAACAAGGAGCAAATCGATGCCTTTTTCTTTGCAATTCTGAAGTATTTCTTCTATTTTTGGATAGAGTTGTGGACTATTTAGGTGGCAGTGAGTATCGAAATATTTCATTTATTTACCCACGCAAAAGCGGGCAAAGATTTCTTTTGAAATGTCCACTTTATTATCCTCTCCTAAAATATCGAGCATGTCTTTATAAGCAGCGTAAATAGATGCGGAGACAAGATCGATTGGCATATCAGCCAAAGCATCTTGTTTAGCTATTAATAGTTGTTCTTTTGCGTGTTTTAATAATCCAATTTGACGAGAATTGTTGAGCGAAGGATTTGAAAAAACTTCTTCACTGATACCAAACAGCTTCATAATTTTGCTCGTCAGCGGTTCTAAATCTTTGTTCAACGCCGAAATATAAAGTTTATCATCTTCTTTTTTAGTTATTAAATCTGATTTGTTATAAACAATAATGCGTTTTTTGTCTTTTGAAAGATTTAAAACTTCTTCATCTTCTATGTCTAATGGTTTGGATGCATCGAGCACCAAAATGACCAAATCAGCCTTTTCAATTGTTTGTTTGGCTTTGTCGATACCAATACTTTCAATTTTGTCGGTAGAATCACGCAGACCAGCCGTGTCTAAAAGATGAAGTGTTATACCGCTCAAATTAATTTCACCTTCAACAACATCTCTTGTTGTTCCGCACACATCGCTAACAATTGCTCGATCCTCGCCCATAAGCGCATTTAACAAGGATGATTTACCGACATTAGGTTTCCCAATAATCGCAACCTTGACACCATCTTTGACAATTTGTCCTTTTTCGCCACCAGCGATTAAATTGTCGATTATACCGAGTAGTTCATCACAACATTTGACGACATGGTTTTTATTAGCGACTTCAATGTCTTCATATTCAGGATAATCAATATTAACTTCAATTAAAGATAATAAATCAGCCAATTTAACTTTAATTGGTTCAATCAGCTTTGATGTTTGACCATCGAGCGACATTAAACTGAGTTTTTTGGCTTCGATAGTAGTAGCGTTAATGACATCGTTGATCGCTTCAGCTTGAATCAAATCAACTTTTTGATGGAGAAAAGCACGAGAAGAATATTCTCCTCTCGTAGCAAGCCTTGCTCCCTTATTGACTAATAAAGAAATAATTTGATTGGCGATAAGCATTGAACCATGGGAAATAATTTCAATCATGTCTTCGCCAGTGAAACTCTTAGGTCCTTTATAAGCGATAAGAACAACTTCATCAATTGTTTGAGTTTTATCAACAATTTTTCCAACCAAAACAGTTCGCTTTGTAATAGCGGTTAAATCTTTTGAGAAACATTGGGAGACAATATCAAAACAATCATCGCCAGAGAGGCGAATAATAGCTAGAGCAGATTTAAAAGGTGGGGTTGCTAAACTGACAATTGTTTCAAACATATTATTATTTTATAACATGAGCAGATAGTAAAAACACCCATGAGGGCGTTTTACTATTCGACATAAACGAGTTTAACTTGCCTTTTGTTTCCTTCGCCAACCGACTCAGAACGGACATGTTTGATGTTGGCGACAGCGTTGTGAATCGCTCTTCTTTCATCCGCTGGCATCGGTTCAAAAGTATATTCTTCTTTCGTTTTTGCGACTTTGAATGCAAATTTGCGAGCGGCGCGAATTAAGCGATCATACTTTTTATCCTTATATCCGCCGATATCCAATAGAATTCTAAAGCGGTGGTGGAAATAAGAATTAACAGCTGTTTTCACTAGTTCATTGAGAGCTTGCAAAGTCTTACCATTTTTACCAATAAGAATTGGGTTGTGGATTGAATTGATTGTAATGTGAATAATATTGTTTTCGTCATCGAGTTTTGTGTTGACACTGCTTTCAATGCCCAAACTATCAGTAATGCCTAAAACATAATCTTCAGCGTATTTGATGATGTCAATCATTTCGAAGACATTCACGACGACTTTTTTGGAAAATAATCCTCTTTTCTTATCTTCAACGGAATAAATTAATTGTTCTTGAGGAAAGCCGAGTTCTTTGCTCGCTGTTTCAAGAGCTTCCTCAACAGTTTTTGCTTGATATGTTTTCATACTATTTTATCTTCCTGCCTTTCTCTTCTTTGTGCGATGGGAAGTAATAGCTTGCATGATAAGAGTTTGTGCGATGCTCATAATAGCACCAACAAACCAATAAACTCCCATGCCAGACGCTAAGAAGAATCCCATAAATACAATCGAGCCTAACATAATGTATGTGAACCACTTCATCTTATTGGACTGTGATTTTTGTGTTAGGTTTTTGCTTAGTTTAGCAACTTTCTTTTGTTTCTTTTTTTGGAGCCATTGTGGCAATAATGTAGCGGTAACTTGTGCTGCGGTCATAAGAATAAAGAGGACAAGCGCCGTCCACGCACTTGGGTTAGGTCCAACCCAGTTGCTACCATTGAACAAAGCTGAACTAATAGAATCAGATAGTCGAAGTCCTAAAAATTCACCGCTTGAAAGCCAACTTGATCCTGATAAGGCACCCCAAACACAGATGAATACCGGGAATTGCAAAACCATAACAAGAATGGTCATGAATGGATTAATCTTGTTCTTTTTGTATAACTTTTGCATTTCCATCGCCATTAATTCTTTTTCGCGCTTTGTATTGTTTGGATACTTAGCTTGAATTTTGGCGATTTCGGGTTGAAGTTCCATCATCTTCGTATTGCCGGTTGTTTGCTTGAAGGTAACAGCCATCATAATAAGACGAATGATGATGGTAATGAACAAAATGGATAAAAGCTGAGGAACGCCATTGTCGGGGTTTAATCCAACATTGATGAACCCTTGAACCATACTATCGATTGTCCAGCCGATTGGATAGATTAAAAGCCCTTCCAAAAAGCCCTTTTTCCATGCATAACCCCAGTCTTTTTTCTCTATTTCAATAGGAGTTTTATGGCTGCCATAACCATAATAACCATACTCTCCGTCAGTTGTGGCAATACATGAATTGTATCCAGAAATAAACGAATTCATCTGTTTTTTATAAAAGGTTAAAAAGTCTTGGTCTGGATATTGATCGATGTCAATGTTGAGACGAACTTCTTCGTTGTAATTATCCCAGTTGGTCCAAAGTTTAATCTTGTCATTGAATGAATCGTAATATTTCAAATAACCATACTCGTCCAAAACATCAATAATGTCATCGCGAGTCATCGAAGAGCTCGTTTGGCCGCTAGCAGCGATAGCTCGGCTGAGAACGACATTATCCATTTCAATAAAATATTCAACAGATGGTTCTCGATAGCCTTGATCAACGGCTGAATTGACTATTTTTTCAACTGCTTGGTTGTTTGAGATACTAGCAGTGTAATAAACACCATCAAAACCTTCGAGCGGCACAGCTTCTTCTGGCTTGTCTGAACTGTCATAATATGAGGTTATTCCATAATCAAAAGCATAAAGCATGTGGGCTTTATCCTTGACGGAACAGAAAGATGCAGTACAACTAGATAGGACGACAGTACCAAGGAGCAAAAAGGCTCCAAGAATACCGATTTTTGTACCTTTTTTCATTTCTTTAAAAATTGCCTTTCTTTGTTTTTGAGTAAATCGACAAGAGAAGCTTTGTTAGTTATATAATCGTTTTCAATAAAATTTTTCTTAACAATAATGATGATGTCATATTCTTGAGTGACATCGAGTAATTCATGAACAATAGCTCTAACTTGTCGCTTTAAGCGATTGCGGACAACAGCATTTCCAAGTTTTGTTGAAGCGGAAATGCCAACGCGTAGATGACCGACATTTTCATTTTTTAAAACGTGAATAGAATAGGATGAATTTTTGTAGTGATATCCGAGTTTAATAATGCGGTCAAAATCAGTGTTTTTCTTAACTCGAAATTTTTCTTTCATGTTAATCAGAAAGTCTCTTGCGACCTTTTGCACGGCGGCGTGCTAAGACTTTGCGACCATTAGCGCTTTTCATTCTAGCGCGGAACCCTGCCTTGCGAGCGTGTTTGAGTTTGCTTGGTTGATAAGTTTTTTTCATGTAATCGTTTCCCTCCAATTTCTTGTAGTCAAGACAAAGTATAAATACACAGGCGAACAAAAGTCAATTTATTTCATACGCACACAGGTATATACACAACTTTTTTCTCGCTGAAAAATAGAAAAAATTAAGTTTTCCACAACGATTTAAACTACATGTATGCTTATCCTTAATATATATAATATATTTGAGTTTGGGTAGAAACACATATTATCCACATTTAGAAGCATGTGAATAAGTTTTCCACACAGTTTTCCACAATGGTATTTTGTGGATTTGGTGGAAAACTAGTAAAAACAAGGGCTCTAAACAGGCTAAAATGTGGAAAACTTAATTTTGGCTTTTTTTTAGTATTTTTTGAATGTGGAATATTCTATAATGTTGCCAGGTCAGGAAGAAGTATGAACAGTTCAATATCAGAAATCGCCCAACTTTGGGATCGAGTATTAAAAACCATTCAAGAAAGATTAAAAGAAAACGATATTTTCGATTCTTTTTTCAAAGAAACTTATATCTATGATATAAAAAACAACGTGATGGTCATTGTGGTCAATTCTAAATTGGCTGCTCAATTGTTCAAGAAAAAGTATTACGAAATTATTAAAGATGTCGTTAAGGAAGTGACTGAAACCGAATTCAAATTCGAGTTTGTTCTTGAAGAAGAAATTAAAGAAAACTTGGCGTCTAGAGGCCAAATAACTAAGAGTCAAACTTATTTCGAGTCAGCGGTAATCAACCCCAAGCTAACATTTGATAATTTTGTCGTTGGTTCTTTTAACCGCGAAGCAAGCCAAGCGGCGCTTTTAATTGCGACTAATCCAGGAAAAATGTTTAATCCTTTATTTATTTATTCACATTCAGGACTAGGCAAAACACATTTATTGCACGCGATTGGAAACTATATTACAAAAAACGGTAGTCCAAATACAAAAATCTTGTATATTGCTGCTAACAACTTTGTTGATGAATATATCCGATATGTTAGAGCAGATAAGGATTCAGAATCATTAAAAGATTTCTTCAAAAGTGTCGATGTGCTTCTGCTCGACGATGTACAATTTCTCGCCGATAAAGTCAAAACGAGCGAAATGTTTTTCTATATTTATACAAAAATGATCGCGGACGGCAAGCAAATTGTCATTACATCTGATCATCAGCCAAACGAATTAAAAGGATTGGAAGAAAGACTTATCACTAGATTTAGTCAAGGGCTGGTCGTTTCAATCGCTGAGCCAGATCAAACAACATGCGTTGAAATCTTAAAGAAAAAGATTATTGCTAGTGGTTTAGACATCAATAATTTTGATGAAAGCGTTTTATATTTCTTCGCTGAAAAATTTTCAAAAAACGTGCGAGAACTTGAAGGTGCTTTAAATAGATTAATCTTCTATGTTGTTTCTATGAAACAAACCGATAAAATTACGATGGAAACCGCTATCGAAGCGGTACAGTCTTTGGTCGGTGGTAAAACAATCGCAACGCAACTAAATGAACAAAAAATTATTAATGTCGTGGCAGAATATTACAATCTAACTCCAAGCCAACTCACCGGCAGAATTAGAACTGGCCAGATTGCCATGGCACGGCATATCGCTATGTATTTAATTCGAACCACACTTTTGAATGTTCCCTTGAAGAAAATCGGCGAGATGTTCGGCGGCAAAGATCATACGACGGTGATGAACGGTGTATCAAAAGTGGAAAAAGAGTTGAAAACCGATGAAAAATTACAACAAGCTATCGCCGAACTAAAAAAGAGAATTGGCAGTTAAATTTATTTTTTTAAAATAAAAATAGTATTATCGTATCGTAAATGATATACTGAATGAGTGAATATAAAATGCTGCTGGCGAGACTTATCCACATTTCCACAGCCATTATAATTATTATTAATATAATAAAATAAAAAAGAGGAATATTTTATGAGATTCACGATTAAACGAGAAGAGTTCTTAAAAGGACTTAACATAGCTGTTCGAGCTGTATCTAGCAAAACGCCTATTTCCGTTTTAGCAAATATTAGAATGGATTTAACCGAAGATGGATTATTTATTATTGGTTCAAATTTCGATTTAACAATTAGAACTTACATACCATATAAAGATGAATCAAATAGTGACATTATTCGCAATTACAAAGAAGGATCAACTCTTTTGAATGCTAAAATCATTTCTGAAATCGTTAGAAAAATGGAATCAGATGAAATAACCATTGAAATTATTGACTCTACCATCGCTACTGTTACAGATGATAAATCAGAATATAAATTAAACTGTGTCCGAGCTGAAGAATATCCAGAAATCGATTTAGACGCGAGCAATGGTGTAGTGTTTTCTCTCCCGGTTGCCCAATTCTCTTCGTTGGTTGATCAAACAGCTTTTGCTGCTTCAACTAAAGAGCAAAGGCCAATTTTAACCGCGCTAAATTTAGAAGCGAGCGAAGGCATGCTGACTGCCATCGCTACCGATTCTGCTCGACTTGCCAAAAAACAAATCCCTATTTCTTCTAACCTAAATTTTATTGCAAATATTCCAGCAAAAATGGTTGTAGAAGTCGAACACCTTGCTGAAGGAGCAAGTGATATCGCCATTTCAATCAGCGACAAAAAGGCTTTGTTTACTTTTAGCAATACAACAGTAGTGACGAGATTAATTGCAGGTGAATTCCCTAATACAAGTAAAGTCATACCTCATGAAACAAATTATTCATTGGAAGTAAATGCCAGTGATTTAATACGCTCGATTGATCGCGCCAACATTTTATCCATCGACAGAGAAAACGTCGTTGATTTAAGCATGAGTGTCGATCGTGTAGAAGTTTCTGCCAAAAGTTCGCAAGTTGGATCAGCCGTTGAAAAAATTTCGCCGTTTAGATTCGAAGGCCAAAATCTTCAAATATCGTTTAATAGCGAATTTGTCGTCGCGGCCGTTAAAGCTTTGGGAAGCGAAGATGTTACCTTTATGTTTGTTGGCGAAATGAGACCATTTGTCATCAAAAACAACAAAGATGACTCGGTTGTTCAAGTTGTCACGCCTGTGAGGACTTTTTAGCCAAAAAAACGCAAAATAAAATGTGATAAAATAAGGGAATTTTTAATTCCCTTTTTATTTTATATTGTGTATAATATCAACAAGGAGTTTTTTGCGGGTGTGAAAACGATTAAAATTCGTCAAGATCAAGAATACATAACGCTCAATGTTTTGTTAAAAGTCGCTGATCTTATTCAAACTGGTGGCATGGCTAAAATTTTCCTTGTGGACAATGATGTCTATGTTAATGGCGAAAAAGAAACAAGACGAGGGCGAAAGTTGTATCCGGGCGATATCGTTAAAGTTTTCGATGCTGAATATTTTGTGAGCCGATAATGTATATCTCAACACTCATCTTAAAAAACTTCAGAAACCATAGTTACGCATCTTTTGATTTCTCCCACCGCATCAATGTCATCGAAGGCGATAATGGCACCGGTAAAACAAACATCGCCGAAGCCATTTATTATCTTTCCATCGCTCGCTCGTTTAGAGGAGCTGAAAACACCGACCTAATTCTTGAGGGAAAAGAGAAAGGTGAAATTCAAGCCTGCGTCCACGAAGGCAAAATCACTCGTCAAATCAATATCGCCATCGTCAAAGAAGGGAGATTGATAACGGTAGGTGGCAAGCCAGTACGCAAATTGTCTGAATTATCCAAATGCGTCAACGTTGTTCTTTTTGAGCCAGAGGATGTTTTTGTTTTTAAAGGATCACCGAAAGCGAGACGAAATTATCTCGATATCAGTTTATCGAAAAAAAGTGTTGTTTATCTCGACTATATCTCTCGATACGAAAAGGTTCTAAAGCAGAGGAATAACATTCTCAAATCACCTAGCATCGATCGAGTTCTTCTCGATGCGACAACAGAAATGCTCATTAAATTGTCTGCCCCAATTATTAAGTTCCGCCAAATGTATGTGAAAGATATCAATCAAACGCTTTCCAAAATCATGCATGCGTTGACAGGCGAAAGTAAAACGATTGAGTTGGTCTATGAGCCGTTTGTCGCATATGACGATAATTTCATCGATACTGCTAAAAAAGCTTTTGAGAAAGGCTTAGATGCTGATTTGAAGAAGAAATCAACATCAATCGGCATTCACCGAGAAGATTTCTATGCTGTTTACGATGGCGCCAACATCGCTAGTCATGGCTCTCAAGGCGAAAATCGAATGGCGGCTATCTCTTTAAAACTCGCCCCTTATTTCTTAATCGAAGACAAGGACAAGAGGCCGATTGTCGTGCTAGATGATGTGATGAGCGAATTGGATGACAATCACAAAGCCAAACTCATTGAATTTTTAAACAAAATGGATCAAGTGTTTATTACAGCGACCAATCTAGAAATAGATGACGCTGCTATATACAAATTAAAAAAGAAAGAAAAGGAGGTCTTCTAAATGGAAGATGAAAATAAAATAAACGCTTCTAGCGAATCAAACGCCCAAGATAAAGAGGCGGATTCGAGCATTTCTGAAATCGGCGAAAATGAAATGCTTTACGAGAAAGCCGATGAAAAATACACCGCGACAAACATTCAAGTTCTTGAAGGTCTTGAAGCTGTCCGAAAAAGACCAGGTATGTACATTGGTACAACCGCTAGCCCTGGACTTCATCACCTCGTTTGGGAAATAGTGGATAACGCCATCGATGAAGCACTGGCTGGATATTGTACAGAAGTGACTGTCACCATCAACAAAGGCGATACAATTACTGTTACCGATAACGGCCGTGGTATTCCGGTGGATATCGTGGCTAAATCTGGGCTCTCAGGCGTTGAAACAGTCTATACTATTCTCCACGCCGGCGGTAAGTTTGGCGAAGGCGGCGGATATAAAGTTTCTGGTGGCTTGCACGGCGTCGGCGCTTCAGTTGTTAACGCTTTGTCAGAATGGCTCGAAGTAACCGTCCATAAAGATGGAGGCATTTATTTCCTTCGCTTCGAAAACGGCGGACACCCTGTCGAGCATCTTAAAAAGATTGGTAACACCGACAAAACAGGAACAATTGTTACTTTCAAACCAGATCCAACCATCTTCCAAGAGACGACAGTTTTTGATTACACAACGATTAGAGACCGCTTGAGACAAGTTGCTTATTTGAACAGAGGTATTAATATCATCGTTCGAGACGATCGACCACAAGAGCCGATTCAAGAATCTTTCTGCTATGCTGGTGGTATTAAGGAATATGTTCAATTTATTAACCACAATAAAACACCAATTTTTGAAGAAATTGTCTATTGCGAAGGCAGTGAAATGGTTGAAATCGGCCACGAATTGCAAGGTCAAGTTTACGCCGAAGTCGCTTTGCAGTATAACGATGGATACACTTCAAGCATTTTCTCTTTCTGTAATAACGTCAACACGCATGAAGGCGGAACGCATGAATCTGGCTTTCAAATGGCGATGGTACGCGTCATCAATGCCTATGCGAGAACGAATAAATTCTTGAAAGAAAACGAAGATAATTTAACTTATGACGATATTAAAGAAGGCTTAACAGCCATTATTTCTGTCAAGCATCCTAACCCTCAATTTGAAGGACAAACCAAAACTAAATTAGGTAATTCTGAAGTTCGTAAAATATTGTCACAAATCGTCGGTGATCAGCTCAACCGATTCTTGCTTGAAAACCCCAAAGTAGCCAAAATTATGCTCGATAAAATCATAATGGCTGCCAACGCTCGTATTGCATCGCGTAAAGCGAGAGATGAAATGAGAAGAAAAGGCGGTTTGGAATTGACAACTCTGCCAGGCAAACTCGCTGATTGTTCGTCTAAAGACCCAACCGTTTGCGAACTCTACATCGTTGAAGGTAATTCCGCTGGCGGTTCAGCTAAAAACGGAAGAAATAGAGAAACACAAGCTATTTTACCGCTCAGAGGAAAAATTCTTAATGTTGAAAAAGCACAAGTGAAACGTATTTTTGCCAACGCCGAAATTGGCAATATGATTCAAGCCATCGGTGGCGGCATTGATCCTAATTTTGATGTGAGCAAAATCCGCTATCATAAAATAGTTATCATGACTGATGCTGATGTTGATGGAAGTCACATTCGCATTCTCTTATTAACATTCTTCTTCCGTTATATGAGACCACTCATCGAACAAGGATATGTTTATATTGCACAGCCACCTCTTTATAAAGTGGACTATCACAATAAATCATATTATGCATACAACGATGAACAACTCGAAGTGTTGAAGAAAAAACTCAATTTAAAACCAGGATATCCGTTCCAAAGATATAAAGGTCTTGGTGAAATGGACGACAAACAGTTATGGGAAACAACCATGGATCCAGAAAATAGAAAAATGCTACGCGTGACTATCGACGACGCAATTAAAGCTGAAACCGTTTTTACTGATTTAATGGGTGATAATGTTGATCCACGAAAAGAATTCATTCACAAAAACGCTAAATTTGTGAAGAACTTAGATATTTAAGGAGGGATAACACATGTTGTTTGAAGATGAAAATAAAGAATTAGAAGTCGAAGAAGAAACTGAAAACGACGAAGAAGTAGATAAAGAAATCGAAGAAATTGAATCCGGTATTGTTCCAGGTTTGACTGATGTAGCCATTAGCGAAACAGTTCAAACTTCATTCCTCGATTACGCCATGAGCGTTATTGTTTCTCGTGCTATTCCTGATGTTAGAGACGGATTAAAACCTGTCCACAGACGTATTATTTACGGTATGAATGAAACTGGCATGCAGCCAGACAAACCTTATAAGAAATCGGCGCGTATCGTCGGTGATGTTATGGGTAAATATCACCCGCACGGCGATGCGGCTATTTATCAAACTCTTGTCCGTTTAGCTCAACCATTCTCAATGCGTTACACCCTTGTTGATGGGCATGGTAACTTTGGTTCGGTCGACGGCGATGAAGCTGCCGCTATGCGTTACACGGAAGCGCGTATGACCAAAATTGCCTTGGAAATGGTCAGAGATATCAATTCTAACACCGTTGATTTTACCGATAACTACGACGGAACTGAAACCGAACCATCTGTTTTACCATCTCGATTCCCAAACTTGCTTGTCAATGGTTCCAATGGTATCGCAGTTGGTATGGCAACAAACATTCCACCACATAATTTAGGCGAAGTTATCGATGCGGTTATCGCACTAGCTGGCAATCCTGACATCGATACTTTAGGATTGATGGAATATTTGCCAGGTCCTGATTTTCCAACAGGCGGTATTATTTTAGGAAAAGGCGGTATTCGCGATGCCTACGAAACAGGCACAGGCTCGTTTGCCATCCGCTCGAAATGTGAAATCCAAGACCGTGGCGATAAAGGTGCTAAGCGCATTGTTGTCACTGAAATACCTTATCAGGTTAACAAAGCGACCATGATTGAAAACATGGCGAGATTGGTTCATGAAAAAATAATCGATGGCATCACCGATATTCGCGATGAAAGTAATAAAGATGGTATTCGCGTTGTCATCGAAGTAAGACGCGATGTCATTCCTGAGGTTTTATTGAATCAGTTGTATAAAAATACCAACTTGCAAGTTAGTTATGGAATTATTAATCTTTGCTTAATCGACGGTGCACCAAAAGTGGCCTCACTCAAAGAGATGCTTCAAGCTTATCTCGATTTCCAAGTTGAAGTTATCGAGCGAAGAACTAAATTTTTGTTGGCCAAAGATGAAGCTCGCGATCACATTGTTATTGGTTTGTTGAAATGCCACGACAATATTGACGATATTATTGAAATTATTAAAACGAGTGATACTCCAGATATCGCTGGTTCTATCTTAAAAGAAAGATATCAATTCAGCGAAGAACAAGTTCAAGCGATTATGGGTATGACACTTCGACGTTTGACCGGTATCGAAACGCAAAAACTCGAAGCCGAGAGATTACAACTCGAAGCTAATATTCGCGAATATAACCACATTCTTTCGTCTCGTGAAAACGAAGTCGCGGTTGTTGTTAAAGAACTCCTTGAAATCAAAGAGAAATTTGGCGATGAGCGCAAGACTGTTATTTCTAACGAACTTTCATCAATCGATGATGAATCTTTAATTCCTGAGGAAGATATTGTCATTGCTTTGACTAAAAACGGATATATCAAACGTTTGACCAACGATACATTCCGCACGCAAAACCGTGGCGGTAGAGGCATTAGAGGAATCGCGATGAACGACAATGATGTAGTGGATATTCTTGTCTCGACAAAAACTCACACCGATTTACTATTCTTTACTAACTACGGAAAAGTTTATAGAACCCGAGGTTATACCGTACCAGAATATGGTAGAAATTCGAAAGGCTTGCCTGTTATCAATCTTTTCCAATCGTTTGAAAAAGACGAAGCAGTTAAAGCTATTATTTCTTGCGATGAATATTTAGATGATCGCTATTTGATGTTCTTTACCGAAAAAGGCATTATCAAACGCACATCAATCAAAGAATATGAATCGATTCGAACCAATGGCAAAATCGCTATTTCGCTACGCGAAGGAGATATGCTTGTCGATGTTAAAGAAGTCAATGATGATGCTTATGTTGGCATTGGTTCTAGCGGTGGTAAAATGGTTAACTTCCTCGCCAATGAAGCAAGGCCGATGGGTCGAACTGCTTCCGGTGTCAAAGGTATTGAACTTGAAGAAGGCCAAAAAGTCGTTGGTGTCACAACTTCGTTTGAAGGCCGCTATATCTTATCAATCACTGATAAAGGATTTGGCAAAATGTCCGATGCTGTGGACTACCGCAAAACCAAAAGAGGCGCGAAAGGTGTTGTCACACTCAAAACTACTGAAAAAATTGGCAATCTTATTTGCGTTAGAGCGGTCAATGGCGATGAAGACCTCATGGTTATCACGACCGGTGGAATTGTCATCCGCATTCCTTTGTCACAAGTTAGAATTGCTGGTCGCAACACTCAAGGTGTGAAAATTATCAACCTCGAAGGTAGACAACGCGTTTCCAGCATCGCGGTTGTTCCGCATGAAGAAGAAACTGAAGAAACAGTAGAGGAAACAGCAAGTGAAAATGAAGCTGTAGTCGACACTGATAACACTGAAGTAGAAGAATAAAAAATGAAAGTTCTCGTCTGTTTTCAACCAAAAGACAAATATAGTTATTTTGAAGGCACCAGGCTTAGAAAAACGATTAAAGGTGCCCTCGAAATTGAAGGAGTGGAGTATACGAACAATGTCGTCGATAGTTATGATATTGTTCATTTGCTCTCTCCTTTCGACGAGAACAAAGCCAACGACGCAATTGAAAATAATATTCCAGTTGTTGTTTCAGCGCTGCAGTGTGAGAGCGATCCAGATGCCTCTTTTCTCGAATATAAAAGTTCTGATGGCAAAAGAACAGTCAGCCTCTCGGCTCGAGCCCTTCGCTTTTTAAATAAAGCTTCTCTTGTCTTAGTGCCTGATGAAAAAGCCAAATCGTTTTTAATTCAAGAAGGTGTCGTATCTGAAATCCAAATATGTACGCCTGGAGTCAATCTTACTCGTTTTGATTTCTCCAAAGAAAACGAAAAAATGATCTTTTACCGATATTTTGGTGAAGAATTAAATAAGGACTTAGTCATCGGTCTTGGCGATTATCAGACTGCCGATGGACTGAACGCTTTCATCAACGCTGCAAAAGCTTGTAAAAAGGTATTATTTTATTATTTTGGACCATGCCCAATATCTCGCGCTAAACATAAAATTAAATCGATTGCCAAATCAGCGCCGAAAAATGTGAAATTTGTCGGCAATGTTCCAGATGATGTATATCGAAGCGCGCTATTAAATGCAAAAATATTTATGCTTCCATCCTATCGACCGCCAGGTATTGTTTCTTTATTTGAAGCGATGGCGGCGAAATGCCAAATTATCGTTCGCGAACAAACGACCATGTTTGGCGATTTAATCAAAGATGGCGTTAATGCCTATGTTGGACAGTTTAGTGAAACTTTAACCTCTTTAACGAAAGATTATTTCGACGGAAAACTAGTGCCAACTACTGAATTAGCCTATCAAGAAGTGTCTCAGTACAACTTGGCCGCTATCGGCAAAACATTAAAAAAATATTATCAAGAAACTATTAATCTCAATGATTATCGGAGGATAAAATAAGATGATTGACATTAATTTAATTCGTGAAAATCCTAAAAAAGTGCAAGAAGCGCTAAAGAAAAAGAATTGGGATGTTGATTTCACAGAACTGCTTGAACTCGATAAAACTAGAAAAGATTTAATGCGTGAAGTCGAAGACAATAAAGCCGAGGCTAATCGTTTATCTAGCACTGTTCCGATGGTGAAGAAAAGTGGTGGAAATATTAACGAAATCTTTGCAAAAGTTAAAGAAATTAACGAGAAAAATAAAGAAAATGAAATTAAATTGAAAGAGATTGATGATCAATTTAAAACATTTTTAGAAGCTCTTCCAAACCTTCCTGATGATGATTTGGTCGGTGGCGGTAAAGAAAATAATATCGTAATCAAAACCTATGGCGAAAAACCACATCCAAACTTTAAGATTAAAGATCACGTTGAACTTGCTACTTCGCTTGGCTTAATCGATTATGAGCGCGGCTCTAAAATTGCCGGTCGAGGCAGTTGGGTCTATACAAATCTAGGCGCTAGACTTGAATGGGCACTCATTAATTTCTTTATTGATGAGCATCTAAAAGATGGATATGAATTTATCCTACCTCCACATTTGTTAAATTATGAATCTGGCTATGTAGCTGGTCAATTCCCTAAATTTAAAGAAGATGTGTTTTGGCTTGAAGGAGTCGAACCAAAAAGATTTTTGCTACCGACTGCTGAAACGGCCTTGGTCAATTTGCACCGCAACGAAATTATGAACGAGGATGAATTACCTCACAAATATTTTGCCTTCACTCCATGTTACCGCAAGGAAGCAGGCTCTTATCGTACAGAAGAAAGAGGAATGATTCGTGGATATCAATTCGACAAAGTTGAGCTCGTCCAATATACCAAGCCAGATCAAAGCGATGCCGCTTTTGAAGAATTGGTCAATAAAGCCGCTAGCCTCGTTGAAAAACTTGGTCTACATTTCCATATTTCTAAATTGGCTGCTGCTGATATTTCACACTCGATGGCTCGAACTTACGATATCGAAGTTTATCTTCCAAGTATTGATATATACAAAGAAGTTTCTAGCGCTTCAAACGCTCGAGATTACCAAGCTCGAAGAGGCATGATGAGATATCGCGATAAAGCGAGCGGCAAGACTAAATATGTTCATACCCTTAATGCATCGGGCCTTGCTACTTCGCGTGTTTTTCCAGCTATTTTAGAGCAGTTTCAACAAGAAGATGGCTCGGTTCTTGTTCCTGAAGTATTGCAAAAATATATGGGTGGTATCAAAGTTTTAAAACCCATTAAAAAATAAACCATGAAAATCAAAACAATTATCAGTGGCAAAGTCATCGTTTTTCTTGCTGCGGCTTTGCTTTCGGCGTGCTCTGCTCCATTAAGCAGTGAATCATCTAGTCAAGTGCATCAAAGCGATGATGATTCTTCTGTTTCGAACAGCGAAGACAGTTCTTTGAACACTTCCGTTTCGTCGAGCGAAGGAGTAGAAGAAAATAAAAAGTTTGGTATTAACGAAACCATCCTTCACGCTTGGAATTGGTCGATGGATAATATCATCACTCAGCTCGATGACATAAAAGCAGCAGGCTATACAGCCATCCAAACTTCTCCTATGCAGCCTCAAAAGGACTATTATCCAAATGGTTCATATAAAGATCAGTGGTGGAAGTTATATCAACCACTCGGCTTTTCAATCGCTAAAACCAACCATTCCCTCGGCAGTAAACAAGATTTAGTTAGTCTTTGCGAGAAAGCAGAAAAAAGAGGCCTCAAAATTATTGTTGATGTCGTTTCAAACCACTTGGCGGGTGGAACGACAAAATCTTTTCACAGTGATGTTCAAAAATACGAGCCAGATATTTATTCTAATCATTTGCTACACGGCAATGATTTTTATGTCGACGATAGTTCGGTTGAAAAAGTTACCAAAGGTAATTTGGGTGGATATCCAGATTTACAAACTGAATCGCCGATTGTTCAAGATAGAGTATTATCACTTCTTAAAGAATATGTTGATGCTGGTGTTGATGGTTTTCGCTTCGACGCCGCTAAACACATCGAGACCGACGAAGATGGTATTTATTCCTCCAGTTATTGGGAATATGTTATTGGTGGCATCAATGATTATGCGGAATCATTGGGTATTGATCAGCTATTTGTCTACGGAGAAATACTTAATACTGTGGGCGAAGGTCGCACATATGAGGCTTATACCAAAAGAATGTCGATTACCGATAATTCCACCAGTTCTCTTGTTTTAGACGGAATAGTTAATAAAAACATAACTGAGGCAACTTATGATAGCTACATTACAGAGCAAGAACCTTCCAAAATTGTTTTGTGGGGAGAATCGCACGACACTTTTGCAAACGATAGTCAAGAAACCACCAACATTAATCAAGATTTAATCGATAAAGCTTATATGATTGAAGCGAGCAAAAAAGATGTTTCGGTCCTTTATTTTCCTCGTCCCCAATCTTCATCGTTAAAAGTTGGCGATATTACTTCTTATGACACTTGGAAAAGCGACGCCATTTCGGCTGTTAACTGTTTTCACAATGATTTTGCCTCTTTTAATCAAACAATCAGCGACAATCAAGGATTTTATATCAATATTAGAAAGCAAAACAGCGATTATGGAGCGGTTGTTGTCGATGTTGAAAATAAGTACGAGATGACAAGCGTTGTATTTGATTTACCAGATGGTGAATATCTCAATAAGGTCGATGGTAATACTTATCAAATCGTCGACGGTCATTTAACTACCTCAATCGACGAAGATGTTGCTGTTTTGTATTCTCTTTCGATTTTAGAAAATGCAAAGCCAATTATTTCAATCGCTGACGACGGGGAAACTTTTAGCGGAGACTCAACACATATATCTATTTCTGTTTTGGGAGCCGAAGAAGCGTTTTATACAATCAATAATTCTACCCCAATTTATTTCACAAATTCAGCCGATGTGACAATCAACTATCTCGAAGGCGTCGACGAATATGAATTGTATGTTTATGCCAGCAATAAAAACGGGGCGGTTTCTTTTTCTAAAACTTATCGATACAGCAGTTTTGAAATAAAAGACATTTTAATCAACAACATTCCTTCTAAATACGTAGATGATGTCATTTTCGCTTGGGTGTGGGGAGATGGAACAAGTGGTCGGTGGGTCGATGGCAATCGCGTTGAAGATCAGTTCACTTTTGATATCAATTCTAGCGACACCCATTTCTTGTTAGCTGTTTTTTCTTCTAACACGAGCATCACTAGTGCCAGTTGGGGCAATGAACTTGTTAAAACAAATGATATCGATATAGGTTCAAATTCGACGTTTGATGCTTCTAGTTTCAATTGGATTGATTACTGATGTAAAAGATAAAAAATGTGATATAATAGTTAAGCCATCGCGATGGGTATTCACGAACCAGGTCAGGATAGGAATATAGCAGCCTTAAGTGCCTTATTCATGTGCGATGGTTTATTTTTATGTCAAATTACGAAACAAAATTTATGCTTCTAGCTATTAAAGAAGCGCACAAAGCGTTGGAGAAGGATGAAGTTCCCGTCGGATGTGTGTTAGTGAAAGATGGGCGAGTCCTCGCCAAAGCTTTTAATCTTCGCGAGAGCCAACAATGTTCAACTGCTCATGCAGAAATTTTAGCTATTAACAAAGCATGCAAAAAATTAAAAAATTGGCGGTTAATTGATGTCGATATGTTTGTGACACTAGAGCCGTGTTTAATGTGTGCTGGAGCAATTAATCTCGCCCGAATCAGAACAATTTATTTTGGTGCTTATGACAAAAAGGGAGGGGCATATGGTTCGTCAATCGATAGCCTTTCGGCTACTAACATTAACCACAAACCGAATGTGGTTGGTGGTGTATTAGAAAAAGAGTGTAGCGAAATGCTCACTAATTACTTTAAGATAAAGAGAGAAAAAAATGAAAAAAAGTAATTGTTTTGCATTGTTATCCATTTTAATTGCTACTCTTTTGACTGGCTGTGGTGGTTCGAGTGAAAGTTCATCTGAATATTCTTATCCAGACTTTGACACTTCTTCTTCCTTAACGATTCATGACCTTCAATTCGATTTCAATCGCACAAATGTTTTTTCGTTTTTATCTGATGAAACGAACTTAACAAATTACGAGTTATATATTGAAGCGATTCAAAGCGGTGGCGATGATTATTATTACAACACCTCAAATTTATCAATTGTCGAAAAACTTACATATGTCGATGAACTCGGCAATAATTTATCTGGCAATTATTCTCGCACTACCAGCAAGAACTTAAAGCGTTCTGACACAGAATATAGCGTTTCTGGCACAATCAGTATTTCTTCGACCGTTTGGACCGATTTAAACCAATCGACTACCGAACAAAGAGAAGGCACTTATTCTTTAACCGCTGAAGAAAACTTGCTCTATTTTACTGAAGCAGAAGATTATCCGGGCGAAGCAAATGATGTCAGCAAGCGATATTCTTTCTCACAAGATTTGTATTATGAAAAGATGAATATGACCAACTCTAATTCATATCTTGAAAAGTTATTTAATGCTTATGATAAAAGTCAACTTGATACTGGCATGGAATATAGCGCATCCCTAGACAACGAAACAGGAGCAATACTATTTACTATTTCTTTTGAAAAAGTAGTATCCAACGAAACCGCCATCATTGAGAACCGTGCTAGTTTATCGTATCAGATTAAAAACAAATTGATTTCGACTATCACTTATCAAGAAGAAATCAACGACATTTCTGGTGGCGCGCCATTTAATACTTATCTCTATAAAGAAGTTAATTCTTTGTCAAAAACTTAATATATTAAAGCAAAAAGCAAAACAATAATTATAATGTGATTGCATCACATTATTTTATTTTATGAGCCTTTTATTATGCTTTTATTATTTGTTTTGGTATAATTCTTATCGGTCGATAGATATGTTTAGTGATACAATAAACATAGATATCGAAAGAAAGATTACAAAAAGAGAAAGGATAAAACAAATGTTTGAGGAATGGGAAGGATTTGAGCCAGGCAAATGGCAAAAAGAAATTAATGTTCGCAGTTTTATTCAACACAACTACGAACCATATGATGGCGATGATAGCTTTTTAGCTCCACCGACTGAAAGAACTAAAAAACTATGGGAAGAAGTACTTCAACTTTTCAAAAAAGAGACAGAAAATGGTGGAGTGCTCGATATGGATACCAAAGTTATATCGACAATTACTTCGCATCCTGCAGGATATATCGATAAAGATTTAGAAACGATTGTCGGCTTGCAAACCGATAAACCATTAAAGAGAAGTTTACAACCAAATGGTGGAATTCTTTGTGCGGAAAAAGCTTGTAAAGCTTATGGTTATGAAGTTGATGAAAGCGTTCGCGAAATCTTTAATAAATATCGTAAAACTCACAATGCCGGTGTATTTGACGCTTATACTCCTGAAATGAGAGCGTGCCGACATTCACACATTATTACAGGGCTTCCAGATGCTTATGGCCGTGGCCGCATTATTGGTGATTATCGCCGTGTGGCTTTATACGGCGTTGATCGCTTAATCGAATTCAAACAAAAAGACAAAAACAACACCATCACAACGATGTACGAAGATGTTATTCGCGAAAGAGAAGAACTGAGCGAGCAAATTAAAGCTTTACAAGAATTAAAAGAATTAGGCAAAATCTATGGTTTTGATATTTCAAGACCAGCTAAAGATGTCAAAGAAGCTATCCAGTGGATGTATTTAGCGTACTTGGCTGCTATTAAAGAGCAAAATGGCGCAGCTATGTCGCTTGGAAGAACATCGACTTTCATTGATATCTACGCACAAAGAGATTTGAAAAAAGGTTTATACACAGAAAGTGAAATTCAAGAATTTGTCGATCACTTTATTATGAAACTTCGACTCGTGAAATTCGCTAGAACAAACGAATATAACGAATTATTCTCAGGTGATCCAACTTGGGTTACTGAATCAATCGGTGGTGTTGGTGTTGACGGCCGCCACTTAGTCACCAAAATGTCGTTTAGATATTTACACACATTGGTTAACTTAGGAACGAGCCCTGAACCAAACTTAACGATTTTATGGGCTAAACGTTTGCCACTCAATTTCAAGCGTTTCTGCGCTAAAACATCTATTATTTCTTCATCGGTTCAATATGAAAACGATGACTTAATGAGACAAGTTCACGGCGACGACTATGCTATTGCATGCTGCGTTTCTTCAATGAAAGTTGGTAAAGAAATGCAATTCTTTGGGGCAAGAGCCAACCTCGCTAAATGTTTGCTCTATGCCATCAATGGTGGTGTTGATGAAATCTCAAAAATGCAAGTTGGTCCAAAATATCGTCCTGCCGTTGGAGAATATCTCTCTTATGATGATGTTTGGGATAAATTCAAAGACATGATGAAATGGTTGGCTAATGTTTATGTCAACGCTTTAAACATTATTCACTATATGCACGATAAATACTGCTATGAGAGACTCCAAATGGCTCTTCACGACAGTAAAGTGACTAGATGGTTTGCTACTGGTATTGCTGGACTTTCAGTCGTAGCTGACTCTCTCTCAGCGATTAAGTATGCAAAGGTTAAGCCAATCCGAGACGAAAATGGTATCGTTGTCGATTATGAAATCGAAGGCGACTTCCCAAAATTCGGTAATGATGATGATCGCGTTGATGAGATTGCTGAAAATGTCGTTCATACTTTCATGAACTTTGTTAAAGGCAACTTTACTTATCGCCACGGTATCCCAACCACATCTATTTTGACTATTACTTCAAATGTTGTTTATGGCAAAAATACTGGCGCTACCCCTGATGGTAGAAAGAAAGGCGAAGCGTTTGCTCCAGGCGCCAACCCAATGCACGGCCGTGACACTCACGGTGCTGTCTCTTCGCTCGCATCAGTGTCAAAACTTCCATTCGCTGATGCACAAGACGGTATTTCCAATACATTCACCATTATTCCTAATGCTTTAGGCAAAGATGATGCCTTGTTCACTTCTGATTTAGACATCAAATTAAGCGATGAGCAAAAGAAGGGCAAATAATGGAACAAGAAAAGAAAATTGACAATCAAACCATCGACTCACTCGTTGATTATCTCGATAGTTTCTTTGAAAAAGACGGCGGGCATATCAATGTAACAGTTGAAGACGAAAAACATGTCAGCGCGCAAACGATGACGGTTGATAAAAAAGTAGGATGTGCTCAAGGGGCATGCCAAATTCCTACTGAAGAACTCGATATTCCAGAGGAGGAGTAAAAAAATGGAAAACGAAAAGAAAGTAAGCGAACAACAAATCGAAAATCTTGTCGATTTATTAGATGGCTATGTTGAAAAAGGTGGACACCACCTCAATGTCAATGTTTTGACGAGAGAAACATTGCTCGATGCTCAAAAACATCCTGAAAAATATCCACAATTAACAATTCGTGTTTCGGGATACGCAGTTAACTTCAATAAGTTGACAAAAGAACAACAAGACGAAGTTATCTCTCGTACCTTCCATCATTCTTTATAAGGAGCAAGAATGCTAACAGCCAACATTCATTCTATTGAATCGTTTGGAACAGTCGACGGGCCTGGTATAAGGCTCGTCGTCTTTTTTCAAGGCTGCCCGATGAGGTGCATGTACTGCCACAATCCAGACACTTGGGAAGTCAATGTAAAAAGAGAAACATATACCACTGATGAAATCATTGCTCTATACGAAAAGAATGAAAAATTTTATCATCACGGTGGAATTACGGTGACTGGTGGAGAACCTCTTCTTCAAATTGATTTTGTTATTGAACTGTTTAAAAAAGCACAAGCAAAAGGTATTCATACTTGTATCGATACTTGTGGCATTACCTTTAATCCTAGTGATACATCGAAGTTTGATGAGCTGGTAAAATATACTTCTCTTGTTATGTTGGACATCAAACAAATCGATGACGATAAACATCGCCAATTGACCAAACAGAGCAATAAAAATATTTTGGCTTTTGCCTCATACTTAGATAGCAAAAATATCAAGATGTGGATCCGCTATGTCGTAGTGGAAGGGCTAACAGATAATGAGAGCGATCTAAAACGGTTAGGCGCTTTTCTAACCACGCTCAAAAACATTGAAGCTTTAGATGTCATCCCTTATCACACCATGGGTGTTAGCAAATATAAAGAACTAGGTATTCCTTATCCTCTTGATGGCGTCAATGAGACGAGTAAAGAAAAAACCCAAGAGGTCAAAAAAGTGATTTTAGAAGCGTATCACAAAGCAAAAAAAATAATGAACAATTAAAGCAAGTGAAAAACTTGCTTTTTTTGTGTCTTAAAAAGGATAAATTCGTATATTATATAAGTATGGCAACGAAAAAAGTAAATACCTGTGAGAGCGTTGAACGCTTTCAGCCGAGTGTTGAACAAGGTTTAACGCATGAACAAGTACAAATGCGCATCAAACAAAAAATGACCAACAAAACGAAAATGGTTGTTGGTAAATCATATCTTGAAATCATCGTTTCTGATATTTTTAACTTCTTCAACATCGTCCTTTTTATCATTGCTGGATTGATGATTTACGGTGAATATTACTCAGGCCTATTTTTTCTTTGCGTCTTGATTCCAAATATTGTTTTGGGATTGTACCAAGATTTAAAAGCTCGATATTTAATGGGCAAATTACGCATTATGACTGAGCCCAAATCTCATGTTATCCGTGGCGGTGTTAAGCAAGAAATATCATCGAAAGATGTCGTTTTAGACGATATTATTTTTATTGAAACCAGCGCTCAAATTGTGGCTGATGGTGTTGTTAGAGACGGCTCTTTGATGGTCAATGAATCGCTAGTTACTGGCGAAAGCAATAATATTTATAAACAAAAAGGCGATACAGTTCTATCTGGTTCATATGTAACTAGTGGTCGAGCATATATTCAGACGATGAAAGTTGGTTCTGAAAGTTATGTTGAAACCATTCAGAGCAAAGCTAATAAATTTAAACGCACCGCATCTGAAATTCTTAAAACCCTCCGCCAAATGTTTCGAGTTATCGGAACGATTGTAATTTTGATGGGGGCAGCGATGGTCAGCGTCTATGCCGTCCAGGGTTCCTTTAATACACAAGATGGATTTAAAACTGCGATTGGTCCTATTTCCGGATCGTTAGTTGGGATGATTCCTTCGGGATTATATTTATTGACCAGCGTTGCTCTTGCTGTCGGCGTCATCGCTCTCTCACAAAAGCAAACCCTTGTCCAAGATTTTTATTCGTTAGAGATGTTGGCTAGAACCGATGTGTTGTGTGTTGATAAAACCGGAACGATTACTGATGGCGATATGGCCGTTCAAAAGATTGTGTCTTTGCAACAAGTGAATTTAGAGAGCATCAAACAAATCATTTCAAATATTTTGCATGCCACTCAAGATAACAACACAACAGCCAAAGCATTAAAACAAGAATTTGATTATGAGTTAAGTGTTGGAGTTGAATCAGCTCTACCTTTTAATAGTGACAACAAATATTCAGGCGCAACTTTTAAAGGTCGTGGCTCTTATTTTATCGGTGCTGCTGAATATTTGAATTTAAGCAATTTTAATGAAATAAAGGGAGTTTTGCAGGAATATACTAGTCGCGGATATCGAGTTATGGTTCTCGCCAAGGGCGATTTGCCAATTGCCAATCACCGCGCTCAAGGCCGATTAGTGGCTTTAGCTATTGTGGTCTTAAGTGATCATATTAGACCAAGTGCCGCTAAAACATTTAAGTGGTTCTACGACAATAATGTATCGATTCGAGTTATTTCCGGAGACGATGCAAAAACAGTCAGTGAAGTGGCTAAATTAGCTGGCATTGATAGTGCAGATAAATATGTTTCTTTAGATCACATGAACGATGAAGAGATTAAAGAAGTTGCCAGCAAATATGTAGTGTTTGGCCGTGTGAAACCAGAGCAAAAGCAAATTTTAATTGAGGCAATTCATAATAGTGGTCACACCGTCGCGATGACAGGCGATGGTGTTAACGATATTTTGGCTTTGAAGAAAGCCGATTGTTCGATTGCGATGGCGTCTGGTTCTGAAGCGGCGCGAAATGTTTCACATTTAGTCCTACTCGATTCCAATTTCGATCGACTACCATCAGTTGTCGCCGAAGGGCGTAGAGTGATTAATAACTTGCAAAGAACTAGTTCTTTATTCCTGTGCAAAACGCTCTTTGCGATGGTTATTTCTCTCGTTTTCTTAATGGCGTCTTTGATTATGAATGATGCGAGCATAAGATATCCGTTCTTTACTAATAATTTGTATTTATGGGAGATTCTAGGCATTGGATTGACAGCCTTTTTCATCGCTTTGGAGCCGAGCAGCGATATTATCAAAGATCGCTTTCTCACAAATATTTTGAAAAAAGCTCTGCCTGGAGGATGTCTCATGATTTTTTCTGTTTTAACCGTCTTCCTTTTATATGTTTTACAAATGAATAATGTTCTATATGTTGGCATTTTTACTATTGACCAAGCAGTTGGCATGTCGACTATTATTATGTCTTTATTATGCATGGTGATTTTATACCGCATTTGCTCGCCGTTTAGTAAGTACCGCTTAATTGTTTTTCTTTCCGCCCTTTTTATCGATATCTTAATCTTGCTTATTTTTGGTTTTGTATACCATAATTCGGAAGAAAGTAATTTGCTCGGTATCGCTTTTAATCAATTATCACCTCTCAATTATTTCACTGTTGCGATGATTATTATTTGCTTCTGTGCCCTTTATCTATTTGTTGGTTATTTATCAGATGTTATAAAATTAAGAAAGAAAGGTAAAACAAATGATTTACATAAATCCTGAAGTCGAAGAAGCGATTAAAAATAATGTCCCTGTGGTAGCTTTAGAGAGCACCATTATTTCACACGGGATGCCTTATCCAAAAAATGTTCAAACAGCCTTAAAAGTCGAGGCAGAAATTAGAAAACTTGGAGCCGTTCCAGCCACTATTGGAATAATTGATGGGCAACCAATCGTTGGTATGAGTCCAGACCAAATTGAAGAATTTGGTAAAAGGCAAGGAGTGGTTAAAGTTTCAAGAAGAGATTTGCCTGTTATTTACGCTAAAAAATTATGGGGTGCGACAACAGTCAGTGCGACCATGATATTAGCTCATCAAGCAGGAATTGAAGTTTTTGTGACAGGTGGAATTGGTGGGGTTCATAAAGAAGCTCAACAGACAATGGATATTTCTTGTGATTTACAAGAACTCGCTAAAACCGATGTCACAGTTGTCTGTGCTGGGGCTAAAGCCATTTTAGATTTGCCATTAACTCTTGAATATTTAGAAACTATGGGTGTTCCAGTGCTTGGCTATCAAACAGATGAATTACCAGCTTTTTATTCTCAAACATCTGGTCTCAAAGTTGATTATCAAGTTGATTCTCCTGAAGAAATCGCTCAAATTATTCACGAAAAGAGACTTAATCATCTCAACGGTGGTATACTAGTTACTAATCCAATTCCAAAGGAATATAGTATTGAACATAAAATCATTGATTCCGCAATTGCCAAAGCATTGACGGATATGAAAAAAGAAGGTATTAAGGGTAAAGAATGCACGCCTTTCCTTCTTAAGAGAGTAGTGGAAATTACAGGAGGGTTTTCTCTCCAAGCTAATATTGCTCTCGTTCTCAACAACGCTCGTTTAGGAGCCCAGATTGCAAAGGAATTAACAAAACTTAAATGAAAACGGAACGAAGGTTTGCTGAAATTTTAAAAACGATGATGTCCGAGCAACCGCTCGACACGATTTCAGTGTCCCTTCTTTCTAAAAAATGTCATGTCAATCGCCAAACATTCTATTATCATTTTCACGATATTTATGATTTGTTGATGGTTGTGTTTCTCAATGAAAAAATACCTAATATCAACGAATGTAAAAATCTTAGAAGTATGTTGGCTTGCATATTTGATTACTATACTAGCAACAAGATGTTTATCGACGCCACCCTAGAATCAGCTGGTAAAGATTTATTTTCAGAATTTATTTTTAACAATTGCTATCAATGTTTTATGAGACTTATTCAGCAGTATAGCGAAGGCAAAAATGTTACTGCTACTGAAAAAAAATCAATTGTTCGCTTTTATGCTTATGGCGTATCCAATTCTGTTATTAATTATTTTGCAAGCCACAAAAACAAAAACCTTCGCGATTTAGAAAATCTATTTTTATTTTTAGAAGATCGTTTCTTGAAAAAAGGAATTATTAAAATTTCCGAAGCGAAGAAAAAATAAAATATGTTATGTTTTGATATCATCGAGATAAATGATACAATGATGACGTTTATGAAACTTTTCTTGATAAAGGCATAGAAATGGTACACGCGAGCTGACTATTAATGCCGCTCAAAGAAAGGAACAAATATGAAAAAAGAAGATGTATTAGGAGTAATTGTCTACTTATTAATTCTCCTCGTAGCTGTTGTATTCGGAATTACTGTTTTGCAAGAGCATAGTCCCAATTCTGGAATGGATACTATTCAATATGTTGGTTTTGTTTTTGCCGCGATTGTCTCGGGAGTAATCCTTAATGCTATTATTTATGAACTGGCTCATATGTTAGGCGCAAAAGTGGGGCGATATGAAATCGTCAGCGTCAATATTTTAGGTTTTTGCTGGGCTAAAAACGAAGCAGGCAAATTCAAATTTAAATTCAAGTCGTTTGATGGTTTGACAGGTGAAACTAAAATCGTTCCTAAAAAAGATGTTAAAAAAGAACCAAACCCAAGCCCGTATCTATTGTTTGGAACGCTCTTTTTTGCCATTGAAATTATCGCGCTTGTCGTTGTTTTTGTCTCTGCTCGACTCCATGCGGATAATCTCGTTTTTCTAAATATGGGCTATTTCGCCATTATCGTTGGGGTAATGGGAGGAATTATTCTCATCTACAATATCTTACCTTTCCACCTCGATTCAATGACTGACGGGTATCGCTTAACAATGATTTCAAATCCTAAAAACAAAGAGGCTTTTAACGAACTGCTTCGCGTGGAATATGAAATAGCTAATGGCCACGATGATGTTGAGATTAAAGTCTTTGATAACATTACTAATTTTACCGCCGATCTCAATTTGAATAAGGTTTATGCTTTATTGGACAAAAAGCAGTTCAAAGAAGCCGAAGAATTGTTAGATGCGATTATTAAGAATAAAGAAAATGTCTCTGAAAAAGTCTATATTCGCGCTCGTGCACAAAAAATCTATATCAATATCATGACGAAAGATTTTGAAGAAGCTAAAAAATATTACGAAGAAGATGTAAAGCCAGAAGAAAGAAGAAAGATATCAAGAGATATTTCCATGGCTTCGATTAGGACTTATCTTCTCATGTCAGCTTTATTTGATAAATCGCGCTCTGAGAGCATCATTGCACTCAATAGCGTTTATAAAGCTTACAAATCTACTCCGGATAAAAGAAAGCCGATTGAAGTTGAATTATTCAACGATGCTTTACAAAGAGTGGTAGAAGCCCATCCTAATTGGGAATTAGAAAATTATAAATTGATTAGTAAAGATACTAAAAAAGAGAAAAACAAAGAAGAAAAATAAATAAATTATTCGCAAAATGCACAGTTATTCATTATTTCTGTGCTTTTTCTTTGCTGATATATATAGCCAAGGCGATACCGCCCATAGATAAAATAATAATAGGGACAACGAGCCATAGTATTTCGCCGTTGGCAACAAAGTTAGCAAATAGATTTCTATTTTGATTGCCTATTTTAATAAAATCTTCAAGCGTTTGGTATTTGTTGATGATAAAAAGATATCTTGTTCTCGCGTCAGCGATTGTCAAATTATCGTCACTGCTCACGAAAATATCTTTAGCGTCTTCAACCATCGCTTCATATTCCATTTTTAAATCACTCCAAGTGTCCGCATTTTGAATGATTAATTGATTGCAGTTTTCTTGTGTAGATTCGAGGAAGTAATTTGCGTAAGCCTCCGCTTGTTGTCCAGCGCTGACTTCTAATGTTTCTTCGATTTTATATGTTTTTAAAATATCGAATGTGTCTATGCTATACCCACACCATTCGCTAAAAGTAAAAGTGTCTGATTTACCAACAACATTGAGATCAGAAATTCTTAATAGACTATAATCTGCTGCTGATATAGTAACCCCGTTAGCGTCCTCGCCGGTAAAGTTGCTTGGATTAACGCCAGTCGGATCATTGCCGAATTGATCAACAACTACATCGTTGTTATATAGTCTAATCGTATCGTTGCCATTAAAATTACAGACGGCCGACTCCATATTTGCGTAACTTTTTAATTTTTCGCCACTTGAAGGATAGACGATAACTAATGTTTCGTTGTTAAGAAGTGTTCCGCTTAAATTTAATGTATTGC
>CASEYK010000050.1 GCA_949292105.1 uncultured bacterium | reverse complement strand
ATGACGCTGTTTAGGTGTTCCTATAAATTCGATGTATTCGCCATTTTTATGCTTGTTGACGCATTCAAGCTTGTATTCCCATGAATATTTCATAGAAAAAGTACCCCTTTCCTAATGTCTAGGATTTTGGGTACCTCTCATAACAATTGACGCTTTTTTAATTCTTGGCAATATTTATCGTATATTTCTTTCGTAACTTGATTAACATTTTGTGTTTGAGAATTGACATGATAATCAACAGTCGCAATTTGTGTCGGCTCAAAAGCGATACGATCGTGGAGAATACGGTTTCGAGCGTCTTCAACTCGATCGCCTCTGAGCATCATTCTTTCAAATCTAGTCTCTTCTTTGCTATCGAGAAAAAAGGTAATGATATTAGGATCGTTTAAAGCAATATAACTTTTTAATCCAGCCGGATCGATAACAACGCATCGATTTGAAGCGATTTGATCTTTTGTTGAACCATAATAGTGGCCGTTGTAAATGGTATATTCGACAAATTTACCATCCTCAATCATCTTTTTAAATTCTTCAACCGAAACGAAAAAATAATCTCGACCATTTTCTTCACCGACACGTTTTTTGCGCGTTGTAGTCGTAATCACTTTCGTAATGCCGTAACATTTTGCCAAAAGTTTTGCTACTTCTGTTTTTCCACTGGCTGAGGCACCCGCTAAAACTATCATGTGTCTTCCTTTTCTTATTTATCCATTATATGTAATTCGTTGTTTTTTCAACAAGAGTTATTTCTAATTATTTGAAAATTTGCCTATTAATAACTAGCGAGAACAAATAAATGCGTGAATTTTATCTTTTATCCAACAGAATTGAAGAAATTGCTAGTACCTATTTTTTATGCCTAGCTAAACTTAAGCACGCACATCATACACTTGCAGAAGAGACTTCTTACGCATATGAAAAACAATACATTGAGAGAGTAAACAATGCATATCTTAAATTAAATGAGAGAAATCGCAAAATTATTAATAATGAATTCTTTTTTGAAAACTATCCATATTGGTGGGAGAGTCAATACTCATCTTCTTATTTTTCACGAATTAAAAAAGAAGCGATGCAACAATTTCTTCAATATTTTAAGGAACAATCTGTATGAAACAATTCATTTTTTTATGCTTAGTAGCAATCAACATGATTAATGCAGTCATTCCGCTTAACGGTCCAGTCGAGACCAAAACAACAACAGTATCTAGCGATTTATACGGTCCGTTTGTTGAATATAACGATGATGTTTTAGTCAATATCCATATTAATTTTTATGGTGAAAGAATGATGGCGAGAGAAAAAATCAATGTTTATCGCATAGATGATTTGTCATCTGTGCTTTCTTATGATTGCAATAATAACTATTTGCATCTTTATGGTAAAACTTATTCAGCTAGTCTAACTCTTCCACTTAAAAAGACACTTGGCAAAGAAGGAATAGTAGTTGAGTTTCTAATTCAACAGTTTCAGCTGAATCACTACACAACTATGTATTCTTCAAGACAAACTATTTATCCAATTACCAATGACATATTGAATGCAAATGGAGAAGTTGAAGGAAAAAGAACATATTTTTCGCTTGATGCATCAATTAAACAAGAAGCCTTTAATTTTTCAACTCTTGATCGAGGCATCGCAGAAGATAACTATTATTATTTTTCACCATCGTTTGAAATAGCATATAGTTTCACTAAGCCTTTTATTTGTGGTGAAGCTTCTTTAATTATTGATGACCGATATAATGTTTTTCCGTACTTAGATACTCTCATTTACCAATATAAAATTGTTCATCTTTCATATAGACAAAGAAATACTCATGTATCTTTCTTTTTTTCGCAATCTTTTTATGTTGATATTGATACACTTTATATTTCGTCTACACCGAAAGAAGGCTTTGTTGTAACATCATATTTTTTTCTTCCAAAAGGTATGAAAGAACAAGTCGAAAAAACATCTTTTAAACTCAGTTTTACTCGCTGTGGTTATTCTGGATATAATTTTGAAAAGAAATTATCGGTCTTTTTTGGTAATAACCTCTTTGGTGATTGCACCGATAGCAGTTATTGCGTTGTTGGAGGGGAAAGATAATGCTTTTAATCTTCGTCTGTACTGCTTTGAGCATTTTTTCTTTTGATGTTTTGACAATCTCAAATCGTGTTATTGTTGTCGATTTAGCAATTCGTAATGTTCCAATTTCTTTAATCGAGAACAGCGTTCTTTTAATTAATCCAGGCGAAACGCTATATTTCGATAAAAATCGATTAGAAGAAAGTATTGAAACTTATTTTCTTCTCAACATCGAGCCATACATTCAAGATTATAAAATTGAGTTTTATTACTATTCACCAGTCGATTTATCGATGTGCCTTGGAGATAAATGTCAAGGAGTGGAGATAACTTTAACATCGCCTATTAGCTATTTTTACACATACAAAAAAACAATGTATTACCAAATTACGAAAACACCATTATAACTTATGAATAAAATTATTGAATTTATTGAAAAATCGATCTTATCACCTTTGTTGTCTATTGAAGATGTTACAGACATCTCTTACAACGGTAACAAATTATTTTATATGAGCAATAAAAATGGCAGGCAAGAGAGTGAAGTGCCGTTTGATACAAATGACATTAAGAATTTTATTCGACAAATTGCTAATTTGACGGGCAAGCCTTTCTCTTTTGCTGAGCCCGTTTTAGATGTTTCAATTGGACGATATCGGTTCAGTGCCGTTCATAATTCTATCGCAAGGTATGGTGACAAAGAAGTCGTGACCTTTTCCTTGAGAATTGTTAGAAGCGAGATAGTAGCACTGAACAATCCATATTTCAACATTCCTCCGCTAATCGAATTATTTCGAATAGCAATTGAAAATCAAATATCTATTGTAATCGGGGGTGAAACTGGCAGTGGCAAAACAGAATTACAAAAACTTATTATTTCTTTAATGAAGGTTAATACGCGCATTATTGTAATTGATAATGTTCTCGAACTTTGCGAGAGTCAGATGTTCTTTCCGAGCGATACGAATATGTGGCTTTGTTCTGATTATATTAGCGGCAGATCCACCAAACAATTGATTAACTGTGCATTAAGAAATAATCCTGATTGGCTTATTGTCGCCGAAACAAAACAAGGTGAAATTATCGATATTTTAAATTCTGTAATGACTGGGCATCCAATCATTACAACAATTCATTCGTTTGACGCTTTGTCAATACCACAAAAAATGGCAGCTTTAATTGTTGCTGATCTGCCAGGTTTCACATATTCTAATGCTTTAGAAGCTATTTATCGACACTTTTCATTATTTGTTCATGTAAGAAGACAAGTTAGTGGTAAGGGTGAAATTATTCGATACATTGATTCAATTGCAATTGGGGATGGAAATAAAGAAATTATCGAGATATTTTCCAACGATTTAAATAAACAAAAATTTGTTGTAATTCCGAATAAATTTTTAAAAAAACTTTCAAAAATGAAAAATTTTCCAACATTTTTAAAATATTTTGTGAAGGAGAAATAAAATGGCTCAACAAAAGTTATTACTTTATTTAACACCAGTCATGGTAGCCTTAATTTCATATATTTTGCTCAACAATGTTTATATATCACTTGCAGTTTTTACAATTTATTTTCTTTATTTTGCGGTTAGATTAAACCTCTTCATTGTGCGATTAGATAAACAAAGAAAAAAGATAGAATTTTTATATACATTTATGAATGATTTAATCATTAGTGTTAGCGTCTATAAAAATGTTGAAAAAGCATGCGAGGCGACATTAGAACCACTCCATCTTGAACAGAACAAAGCATTTGGAGATTTATCTAGTTTTGATGCGTATGAAAAGGTCAGATATTTATCTAATTATTTTTTGATGCCGATTTATGACATCTTCTTAAATGTGCTCGATGCGTACATTGAAAATGGTGGCGATATTTTAGAAATGTGTGAATTTATCAGTTCTTATATTTACCAAATTGAAGGTTATTTTATTAAAAGCGAAACAATTCGAAAAAATAAGTTAATCGAATTTATTAGCTTATGGATTTTTTGTCTATTTCTTCTCTTTTTTATTCGTTTTGCGCTAGTCGATTTTTATGCGCAGTTATCGAGTAGCGTTTTATATGTGATTGGTCTTATTTTCTTTTTCCTATTTATAATCATTTCGATTGAAGTTCTTCTTTTTAAGCTCTCTAAAAATAAAATACAAGGAGCGAATTTATGCGCATAAAAATGTTTTCGTTTTCACCTTTGAAAAGTAATAAGAAGTTTTTGATTCTTTTATTTGGCGATTTAATTTTTATTTTACTTATTTTACTCGTTTTATTTTTTTGGAAAAACATTTTATCCATTGTCTCTCTTTTTATTTGCCTTGCCGCTTTTAATTTTTGGTACTTTTCTTCTGCCCAGCAGAACAAAAATAGTGAATTAGAATTACATCGCTTGGAATTTATTCAATTTATTTCCTTTTTTCAAATCTTTTTGAAGAATGGTAGTAATGTTTACAATGCACTAAAAAAAGCATCCGATTTTTCCTCAATTTATCTCAAACAGCTAGTTGATAATTTGCTCGAAAATGTTGACAGAGATAAAACAATTGTTCCATTTATTCAATTTGCCAAACATTTTGGCGATGCGACCATTGAAAAAGTTGCTATTTCCATTTATCAGATGATTGACGAAGGAAATAATTCCCATCATTTAACTAAATTCAATTTGCTTTTTGAAAGGATAAGCGAAGAGAAATTAAATCATTCTTTCAATTCTTATCAGCGAAAACTAGATAGCATTACTCTTTTTCCTCTTGTTGGTGCCGCTATTATAACCATATCTATTTCTCTCGGGATTATTTCAATGTTAGGAGATATGATCAATGTCATCTAAACTGGGATTAATTCTTTCGCTGATTTTTGTCTCACTCTTTTTTGCCTTTGGCATCGATTTGCTCATTGTGCAAAGCGAATATTCGAAATTAATGTTTACTGCCAATGATATTGCCTATTTTATTGCTAAGAGCGGATATGTCGACGATGATCTAATCTTCGACATTGAAAGAGGATACAATGTTCGCTTCGAGTGTTTTTCAAATTGTGATGGAACAAAAGGTGATATTTTAACTTTTTATGTTCGAAGACATATCGATGTCACCATTATTTCTCCAGAGCCGCTTCTTCTCTCGGTTAAGCGAAGCGCAGTATTTGGATATTATGACTAAACATTAGAAAGGAGGTTTATATGTCAGAACTAAAAGGGCAAATTCTTGGAATTTTTATTGTTCTTGCTATTTTTGCCGCAATTATTGGTCCGCTAAAAACAGTGTTTACCAATTTAACAAGTGAAGTCGCTAATGAAGTCACTGAAGTAGTCAATAACAATTCTTAATCAAACAGTAAATCAACAAAAGGCTTTCAAGCCTTTTATTTTTAGTATTGTCATTTATTCTTTTTTTTCTTTATAATTTATTAGGCATATCAACGAGGTGAAAGACTATGGACACAATGGAAGAAGTAAAAAAGATTTTGGCGAAACGAGTGGATATTTCTGATTTAACTCTCGATTCCTCATTAACCGATTTAGGTTTAGATTCGCTTGATCTAGTTGAAATCATGCTTGAAATTGAAGAAACTTTAGGGATTGAATTTGACAATGAAGAAATCGCCCATCTTCATTCATTAAAAGAAGTTGTCGATCTCATTGATGCCAAAAAGAAATAAAACTTGATATTTTATAAATATCTTGCTATTATCTTCAATGCGCTTATTGTAGCGCATGCCTACTTAGCTCAGTCGGTAGAGCTATCGGCTGTTAACCGATCGGTCGTGGGTTCGAGTCCCTCAGTAGGCGCCACTTGATGGTCTGTTGGAGAAGCGGCTTAACTCACCACCCTTTCACGGTGGCATACATGGGTTCG
>CASEYK010000049.1 GCA_949292105.1 uncultured bacterium | reverse complement strand
AGCAGTGTCGTAGACGATATCTCTTCTCTCTTCTCTCGTTAAAGTACGGTGCGAAATCGCTTGGACAGTTTCGACGCTGACCTCGCTTAATCCAAGTTTTTCTTCAAGTTCTTTCATCGAGGCTTTAGCCAATTCTTGGCTGACACGATTAAGTTTAAAATAAACGCGGAAGTCTTTTTTATCAAAATAAACTTTTAAATCAGAGAGATGAATTTTCTTTGCTCTAAAATGCTTTTTGATTTGTTTAGCTAAATTCGCGTCTTTAACATCATTAATAACGTATAAATCACTCTCAAATGGATAAGTAGCACGAATTGATTCAAGCAAAGAACGTATATTGCCTGTTTTGACCTTTTGATAAATGGCTAATAATTCATATCCATCATACACCTTTGAGATAACAACGCTTTGGGTGCGCCCAAACTCACGTCCAGCACGTCGGACACTATTAATGGTATCGTCGATAGTATTCGTATCGAATTTCTTCCCTAATTTACCTTTGAAAGTCACTACTGCTTCTGCTTCTTTCACAGGTTTAACTTTGGTAGAAACACTGGCGAAATCACTTGAATTATTCAAAATTTCAATCACTTTTTCGGCATCATCAACTTTGATATCGGAAACAACAATAGATAAAGTTGTAACACCGCTGGATGAAGACTTGACTTCAAGATCTTGAATACGACCGATTTTTTTGATGGCTTTGCCAAGAGCGGTTCGAATTTCTTCAGCCGCTCCTAAATTCTCGCTTTTGCCGACAAAATGAACACTGACTTTTTTGTATTCATCAATGTGGTTTAGTTTTGCGCGAATTGAATTATCAAATAAGGCATCGCTAGCCTGCTCTTCTTCTTCTTTTTCTAGTTTAGCAGGAACAATTTTTACAAAATTTTCACGATATAAATCTCGTTGAGATGGTGCCACCATCTTTAATCTAACAACAATAGTCATGAAACCATCACTCACGCTGTGCTCGATGCCGAATTGTCTTTTTCTCAATCCAATCTTGTATGCAAGAGTAGAAGCCGATTTGACAATCCCAGCTGGAAGATCGTCAGCTGCCAACTTATAAGTATAAGTTAATGTGTAATTATAGAAAGTAACAAGTGGCACTTCTACTTTTAAGTTGGTGAGAGGGAACTCAATATTTTTATAAATTGTCATGTGTGGGTAAAGGGCATAGTTTTGGAAGACTAAGCCAATACCTCTTTTTTCTGGTGATAAATTGGTAACTTCTTGATCACCGAACCAAACTTCACCGGAAGTAGGAGTTTGTAGACCAGAAATCATATATAGTGTGGTAGATTTTCCACAACCGGATGGCCCTAAAAGCCCTACTAATTGTCCATCTGGAACAACAAAATCCATGTCTTTGACGGCGACTGTGTCACGAATGTTCTTCTTTGGATCGCCAACGAAGACCTTTGTTAAATCTTTAATTCTAATTTCCATTTGTTAAGCTCCTTATAAACTTATAATTAATGAGTTCCATCGTCCGCGACATCTTCGTCGAGTTTGAGTTTCGCGGCTTTTTTGCGTTCGATATTAGTACGAATCATAATAGCGAAGTAGCGGATGTAATAGCCGATAGCAATAACGGCAGCAATTGAGAAGAAGATGAGATAAATATCAGATGGGTTATACACAGTAATAGAGTTATTTAGTGGCCAGAAACGCATATAAATAAAGGCGGCGGCAAGAATAATCAAACCAATGCAGAAATATGCGATTGCGGCTTGTTTAAAGAATTGTTTTGGGTTAACTCTTCTAAACTCGTCATTGCGGTAAGCGCGTTTGACGTAGAAGAAATAAGCTAAGGTAATGACAACAAAGACAACTGTGTAAATAACCATAAGCCAAATCAGTACAGTATTGAAATCAACTAGCGAACTTTTTACTTCGGTTGCACTATCTAAAACTTCAATAGTCCCGAATCGAGAAGAAACGGCTGATTTTGTAACGATTGAGTTTGTTTTTGGGATATATAAATCAAGAGTAATGTATAAACCAACAATGGAAAATTCTTTAATTTTGCTTGCTGAAAATCCATCACCAACATTGCTGTTTTTAAGTAAGAAATTAACTTTATTATTTTCTCTACCGGCCAAGTTAGCATAATTAACTGGTGTTGAAATTTTAATATTTGTTTTAACATCCACTCCTCCGTAATCATAAACGATATGATAATAAGCAGAAGTTAAGCTAGTGAAGCGATAACGAAGTACAATTGAACTATTCTCAATGCTATTGAGATTGCTTTCATATGAAGACGGGTTCAACCTCTGATAAATACCATCAACAGTATCGACATTTAAAACAACCGATGTATAGCCTTGGAAAGTATAAAGCGATTCAAAATTGTAAACTATGTAATTATCAATTGAATCCTTAAAAGCGTACGAACATTGAGCAATGGCGTAAAACATACCAGTCGCAACATCAGGGCGATAAATATTATCTGTGCCTCGAATCGCATAATATATGTTATAGAAAATAACATTATCATCATCGACCATCTCGTTAGGAGCAAGATCGATATCAATAGCAATTTTAAACGA
>CASEYK010000048.1 GCA_949292105.1 uncultured bacterium | reverse complement strand
TTGTCTTTCTATTTTCTTCTGTTAGGTGTGACATAAAAATAAAACCTCCTTTGTTATTACCTACAGGAGATTTAATTATAACTTATCAGAGTAAAATCAACTTTTTGGTATAAAACGGAATTTACTTTAAGAATTAACACTTCACGAAAAAAATCAATAAATGCTTTGCAAACAAAGGCTAAAAAAATTAAAATAAACTCGTAAACCTGTTTAAACAAAGTTCAATCAGACCAATTGACGGTTTAAATTTCTATCTCAACCTTAAATATTGATAATTAGACATTAAGTCTTAATTATAAAACCCTATATCTTGGGGTAGCGAAATTAACTTGTAAAAAGGGGCTACAAAATCTAAAAATGTTTATTGCACGCAGCGAAGATAATGCTTGCTCAAAACGTTTTAAACTCAAAACGCTTATTTAAGCGTCTTTTTTTATTTTTTGGAGGAATAAGGCTATGAAAGAAACCAAAGCAAAAAACGAAACAGAGAATTCTTTTGTCTCGCTTCGACATATCGACAAAATCTACGAAAACAATGTTCAAGCTGTTTTTGATTTTAATCTTGAAATTAAAAAACATGAGTTCATCGTCTTCGTTGGTCCTTCTGGATGTGGTAAATCGACGACTTTGCGAATGATTGCTGGATTAGAAGACATTACGAAAGGCGAACTCTATATCGATAATGAGCTTTGTAATGATAAAACACCAAAGGATCGCGATATCGCCATGGTGTTCCAATCCTATGCCCTTTATCCTCACATGTCCGTTTATGACAATATGGCATTTGGCTTGAAAATTCGCCGTATGCCTAAATATGAGATTGATAAACGCGTGCACCAGGCTGCGCGAATTCTCCAAATTGAAGAATATCTAGATCGTAAACCAAAAGCCTTATCAGGTGGTCAGCGTCAGAGAGTTGCTCTTGGTCGCGCCATTGTTCGAAACGCAAAAGTCTTCTTGATGGACGAACCGCTATCAAACCTCGATGCTAAACTCCGTGTTCAAATGAGAAGTGAACTTGTTAAACTTCATAACGAACTCGGTGCTACGACAATTTATGTTACTCACGATCAAACAGAAGCCATGACTATGGCTTCGCGCATTGTTGTCATGAAACTTGGTCGCATTCAACAAATCGGCACACCAATTGAAATTTATAATCATCCTGCCAACTTATTTGTCGCTGGATTCATTGGTTCGCCCGCTATGAACTTCTTGCGCGTTACGTTTAATCCTAAAACTGGTGTGGCAACTACATCTGATGGTCACAAAATTCATGTTCCAGAAGAAAACTACAAAGGCAAAAACATCCCTGCTGATGTAATTTTAGGAATTCGACCAGAAGATTTGCTTCCAGTCGAAGGTGATAAAGATGGTGAAAATATCTTTAAAATTAAAGTTAATGTCGCTGAACTTCTCGGTAATGAATATTACATTCACGCTGATTTTGGCGGAACTGATTTAATTTCGAAATTTCCTGCCACAAAAATTATTTCTATCGGTGATGAATTAAAAATTTCATTCAAAGTCAAAAAAATCCATTTCTTTGATGTTGAAACAGAAATGGCTTACAACTAATTAGGTAACTACCATTAGGTTACACATAAACATACAGTCATTTGACTGAAAATAAAAAAGGAGGAAAAGTATGTTTAAAAAAGTTCTGACGCTTGTTGTTGCAACGCTCACTCTTGGTTTGGCTGCTTGTGGTGGCGGTGGTAATAGTGACGACGATATGTTTTCACAAAACTCTGATTCATTTGAAGTTGCTCCACTCACCGTTTCAATCGTTGGCTCAAAATGGGCAAACTGGGATCCAGCTGCGTCTGCTGTTGATGAGAGTTGCGTTTTTACACGCTTGGACAGTTCTTTGTATCGTATTGAAGATGTTGAAGTGGCTACTGGTGATGAATTTAAAGTCATTCAAGGTGGTTCTTGGGCTGAACAATATGGTTTCGAAGATATCAACTGGGATGATTCCCAAATTAATGGCATGATTGAAGGTAAACTCGGTGACCACACCGAAGGAACAAACAGTCGTACAAATTTCAAAATTGTTGCTGATGGAACAGTAACGATTGAATTCCGCCCATACAATTTTGAAACACCATTAGAGGGATGCAGTGCAAAATTAACTGTACTATTTACCCCAGCTGCTTAATTTAGGAAAGGAGAAAATATATGAAACTAACTAAAATTTTAACATTATCCACTATGGGTCTTGCTGCTGTTTTAGGTCTTGCTGCTTGCGGAACCGGCGGCGGTGGTGGAGATAATGCAACCATTGACATTTGGGCAACAGCAGCAGAAGAAGCTGTAATTAAAGCTGTCGTTGACAATTGGAACGAAGAAAATCCAAATGATACAATTGCTTATCGTTTTACAGCTGTTTCTGAAGCTGATGCTGGCACAACTGTTGCGAAAGACCCGACTGTTTCTGGCGCACCAGCTTTGTTCTTGTGCGCTGATGACCACATTTATAACTTACAATCGAAGAATATCATTCTTGAAGTTACTGGTTCATATAAAGAAGATATTCTTGCTAATCGTATTGAAACTTCTGTTACCGGTGCTTCATACAATGGTAAATTGTATGGCTGGCCAGTTACATCTGATAACGGATACTTCTTATGGTATGATAGCCGTTATTTAACAGCTGAAGATGTTACTTCTTTAGAGACCATCTTGCAAAAAGCTAAAGCCGCTGGAAAAACATTCTTGATGGATGTTGCGAATGGTTATTACGCAAACTCCTTTGTTATGTCTCCACAAGCTTGTGGTTTAACATCATTGTCTTGGACAACTAATAGTCAAGGACAAGTGTACTACAATTCAACTTGGGATGACGCAACCGGTGTTGCTGTTAGTGAATACATCGCTGGACTCTTAACCCCTGCTTACGCAGATGGAACACTTGTCGTCGGTGGTAATGAAATTATTGCTGCTGGTATGGGAACGACGATGATTGCTGCTGTCAGCGGAACTTGGATGGAACCAGAATTAACCAAAACACTTGGAGCAAATTTAAGTGCATCGAAGCTTCCTTCATACCATATTGATGGCGAAGCATATCAAATGGCTTCGTTCTCAGGAACAAAAGTTTATTGTATCAATAAAACACGTCCTGTTGAAGAGCAAAAAACCGCTGCTAAATTAGCACGACTCCTCACGGATACAGAAGCCCAATTAACACGTTTTGAAATCCGTAATACTCTCCCATGTGATGTTGATGCTGTTGAAGACGCAAGATACACAGAAAATGTTTCAATTGGATCTACCGCTCTTCTTGAACAAAATGCTGCTGCTGGTGCAATTCAATCGGCATGTGCACAAGACCGCTATTGGGATATTGGTGCTGCTATTGGCCAAGCTTACATCGATTCTAAACTTCCAGAAACCGCCAATACCTGGGCTAGCTTCTTGAAGGCTGAAATGGATACTCTTAGACAGCCAATCTAATTTTATCTAAATCAAAATTGATTTGTGGTGGGGGGCGTTTTTGTCCCTCACCACAAAAATCTTCATCCTAAGGAGAAAAATATGGAATCAAAAGAACAAACTCGCAAAAATGCAAATGAAAAAGAAAACAAGACGAACATGAGCGTCTTTAGCCGTCCAGTCAGATATTTAAACCCTTTTGTTTATTTTTTCATTGGTGTTTACAACGCCATTAAAAAGGCTGTTCTATGGGTTTTGGATCTCCTTTGGTCCATGGTTCTTTCTCTTTGGGCATTTGTTGTTTACATCGGCAAAGGTATCTTAGCCGCAACTGTTGGTGTGTATCGATTTTTTAAACGCAAAGCACATCAGTTTTATTTCAATGATCTTCCAGGAAGATTGTCTTACATCTTCTTTGGTGCATCTTCATTCGCCAATAAACAAATCGTTAATGGTATTTTGTTTTTAGGCTTTGAAATTGGTTACATCATTTTCTTTGCGGTTGCAGGTGTACCTGCTCTAGCAGGCTTGGGCACGCTTGGTACGACAGTTAGCCATGAAGTTTGTGATGAATTTGGATGGTGCCAACTCGTGACGGGTGACAATTCCATCATGATTCTTATTTATGGTCTTTTGACCGCTTTATCAATCCTTATTTTCCTCTATATTTGGAACCGCAGCATTAATAGTGGTTATTTCAATTACCGCATTAGACGTTTCGATGTGTACGAAGAAGCTCTTCGCGCTCGCATTCCTTTCTCTCATTATCTTGATGAGCAAGTCAATTTAGCGATGCACGGCAATCTCGATGGCCGTGAAGGCGAAAAATATAATTCCTTCCAATTTAAAACTATTTTTAAAGATGAAATTGCGGCAGAAATCGAAAAATCTTCTACTTCGACAGAGGCAGCATATTCGAAATTTTTAATCTCTGAAACAATTAGGCACTCATATGCTTATTACAGGCGACTCGATAAAGAAAACCTCAAACACAAAAGATTGGAGCGATGTCTTGATAAATACAAAGAATTGAGAGCTGAACGCCTCACACTTTTAAAAGAAAAAAATGCTTATTTGCTAGAATATTTCACTAAAGAAAAAGTTCAATCTGAAATTGATAAATATCATATTAAGCGTGATCAACTAAACGCACATCTTGCTGAATTAAAAGAAAAGAAATCGACGACGATAGATGAATTCAATCGAAAGACTGATGAAAAAGTTGAAGACAATGAGTATCTTTTGAAAGTTTATCAAGAAAAAAGAAAACTTGAACTTGAAAAGATTATAGCTAAATTTGATAAAAGTATTGCTTCTGTTGAATCTCAAATTTATACCGATGAGCAGTGTCGTGAGAAAATGATTGAAAAATATCAAGACGACTTGATGATTAAAGTCGAGAAACACGAAAACGCTACTATGCACGGAGTAACTAAGCGTGAACAAAAAATCAGCAAACACGATTACAAAGTTCAAGAACTGGTTAAACGCTATGCACCTTTTGTTGAGATTGAACATACTCGCAACAATAACCGTTATGGTCGTTTTAATCGCTACTTCAGCGATTTAGCTCAAATCAATAATGAAATTCGCTTTTACGAGAATTATTTTGAGTTGGTAGACATTTACAACAATGCATATGGCAAATATGAAGAAAAGAACGAAGCTAATCGCCAAGAATTAGTAAATTTATTAGATCAAAAAAATGAAAAACTTGCTAAAACCTCCGCTAAATTTGAAGAAATTAGGAATAAAAAAGCTGAGTTGAACGCACGGTTAGACAAATTCAATAGCGACTATGAAGCTCGCGTTAAAGAGTTAAAAACTGCTTATGCCGAAAACAAAAAACAATGTACAGATCCACGTGAATTGGCAGAGTTAAAATCTAATTTAATGTTCGATTTGGAAAGCGCTAAAAATGATCTTGTCGATAAGACAACAGAAATAATGCGTTCACTTCACGATTTGCCAACAAATAAAATGGCCAAGTCACTCGAAAAAGAAGAAACTCGTGAATCGCTTTATTCTTATAAGCGCGATCGCAAGTATTTAAAAACAAACTATACGCCTTCTTCATACGCTAAAGAAGAAGTTATAAACGCGATGATTTTGGAATACAAATTAGAATATAATGATGCACGTTATTATGCCGAAAAAATGTTTGTAAAATGTGCTAATAGTGAAGTAAGAAGTGCGTCTAGTATTAATTTAGCGAAAAATGTTCGTTTTATGAACGAAGAAGAAATTAACGAAAAACTTTCAGATTTAAATACTAAAAAAACGGAATTTGTCGAAAACAATCCCACCCGTTATGTCGGTCGACCAAAGACATTTGTTGAGCAAACTAAAGGATTATTTAATGAGAATTTTAATATTACAATCCTTTTCTTGCCTGTTCTTGGAATATTGCTTTTCACCATCATTCCATTAGTATTCTCGATTTTTATTGCTTTTACGAACTACTCGTATGGACACCAGCCACCAACTCAACTCTTTACTTGGATTGGATGGGAAAACTTTATTACCATTTTCAATCCTGATTCAAATAGTGTCTACAGTGCTTTACCTAAAGCTATTTTAAATACTGTTTCTTGGACATTGATTTGGGCTGTGGCTGCAACATTCACTAACTATTTCTTAGGAATTATTGTTGCGTTGATGATTAATAAAGAAGGCATCCGCTTTAAAAAATTTTGGAGAACAATCTTCATCTTAACGATTGCTATTCCTCAATTTATTTCTCTTCTTTCAATCGGAACACTCCTTAAAGATACTGGAGCGATTGGAACATGGTATTTCCAAACTTTTGGAAGTCGTATGGGATTTGGCTCTGATGCGGATACAGTAACTTTAACTAAATTCATTATTATCATTGTTAACATTTGGGTTGGCATTCCATATACCATTCTCTCAACGACTGGTATATTAATGAATATTCCTAAAGATTTGTATGAGTCTGCTAAAGTGGACGGAGCTGGCACAGTTACTCAATTCCTCAAAATTACTCTTCCTTATATTTTATTCGTCACAGGTCCTTACCTTATTACCAACTTTGTTGGAAACATTAATAACTTCAACGTCATTTACTTCTTAACTGGTGGTAAACCAGCAATTGTTGGTTCTCAACTTCTCGGTCTAGGACAAACCGATTTACTTATTACATTCTTATTTAAAATCGTCACATCCGTCAACAATCCGCAATACGGCATTGCTAGCGTTATTGGTATTGTTGTCTTTATTATTTGCTCGTTCTTCTCGATTGTTATGTTCAACAAGAGCGGTGCTATTCAAGAGGAGGATCAATTCCAATAATGAAAAGTCTAAAAGCCCGACGTATTATTTCAAATACAATCATTTACATCTTGCTCATTGTCATGTCAGTCATTTGGATTGCTCCTATTTTATGGCTTATTCTTCAATCCTTTTCTGGTGATGGTGTCGCTGCTAAAGCCTACCTTATTCCTAAAACATTTACTTTTGACAATTATATTTGGCTGTTTTCAGATTTTACAAATAAAACTAACCCAGATGCAACTACACACGTTCTTGATGGTATGTTCTCTGGTTGGTTTCTCAACACCTTCATTGTTTCAATCATCACTTGTGTGATTTCGACAATTTTCGTTTTAGGAACTGCATATGGTCTTTCACGTTTCCGCTTCAAATCTCGTCGTTTGTTGATGAAAATCAATCTTGTCATTGGTATGTTTCCCGGATTTTTAAGTATGATTATTATGTACTGGGTCATGCGCGATATTTTCCACCTACAAGGTAGTTATTGGTCATTGATTTTTATCTATAGTGCTGGCGCAGGCGGCGGCTATTATATCTCTAAAGGTTTCTTTGATACTATCTCTAAATCAATTGATGAAGCCGCGATGATCGATGGTGCAACTCGTTCACAAATCTTTTGGCAAATCATTTTGCCGTTAGCTAAACCTATTATTGTTTATACCATTCTCACTTCTTTTATTGGACCGTGGGGTGATTATGTGACATCATCTTATATCATCGGTCTTCAAAACATCGAAAATTGGACGGTAGCAATTGGTCTGTATCAAATGAATACGACTAATGACTATGCTGTTACCTATTATACGCAATTTGCCGCTGGTGCGGTCTGCGTCGCTATTCCGATTACGATTTTGTTCTTAATGCTTCAAAAATACTACGTTTCCGGCGTTACTGGCGGAGCTGTTAAAGGATAAAAAAATGAAAAAGAGAAGTCTAACATTTCTATTCGCCTCTCTTTTTTCTTTGCTTTTAGCAGTTTCTTGCTCAGGCAAACAAGGAAGCGAATGCGATCCGATGTTTGAGGATTGTGATGCCTCATCAAGTTCAATTGACAATATCGAACTTGATAGTGAACAAAATTCTAATTATGTATACGATAACGTTTCAAACGCCAACGGTTCGGTCGGATACGAAATTTTCGTTCGTTCGTTTTATGATTCAAACGGCGATGGAATCGGCGATTTAAACGGCGTCAGTGCGAAAATACCATATTTAGAACAACTCGGAGTGTCTAATATTTGGCTTATGCCTATTCATCCTTCTCCGTCGTATCATGGCTATGATGTTACTGATTACTATGATATTCACCCTGATTATGGGACACTCAATGATTTTAAGGCCTTAGTTCAAACAGCCAGCGAAGCAAATATCAATATTACAATCGACATGGTTCTGAACCATACCTCGCGCAATCATCCATGGTTTACGCAGTCTTATGAAGCTTATCGCATCGGCGATTTAAGTGAAGACAGCATGGCAAATTGGTACAATTGGAGCACAACGAGCAAATCTGGTTATTCTAGTTATGGTGGCTTTTATTACGAAGCTCGTTTTGATAGTTCGATGCCTGATTTAAATACCGAAAATCCGTATGTTCGTGCCGAAATTGACAAGATTTTAAAATTTTGGATTGATTTAGGAGTAAAAGGGTTTAGATTAGACGCTGTAAAATATTATGACTACGAAAATGTGTCTTATAATGCTGAGTTTTTGACCTTTTTAAAAAACACAGCTTCTAATTACGATGAAGAAGTCTTTTTTGTTGGTGAATGTTGGGATAACATCAATGTCATTAATGATTATTATCAATCTACTTGTGATTCATTCTTTAAATTCAATGCTTCACTTGAAGGATATGGAAATGATGCTTTTGTCGGACAGGTCAAGTGTGTTAACAATGCGAACACTTTTGCATCAATGATTGAATCGCAAGAAGCAATTTTAAAAACCAATAATCCTCGAGGATATTCATCATATTTCCTCTCCAATCATGATATGGATCGATCGTCGAATTCTTTTGAAGGCGATAATGCCAAAATGGCAGCTTCATTATATCTATTGATGCCAGGCACACCATATATGTACTACGGAGAAGAAATTGCTTTGAAAGGCAAAAGAAAAACCTCACCTGACGATAATAGCGATGTGCGAAGAAGACTGCCGATGGTTTGGAGTTCGACCAATAAAGTCGGAGAATGTGATTTTCCAGAAGCAAATCGACAAGATTTAAATGACAGCGAGCAAGTTAATGAAGGAGTAGAGGATCAACTCGCGACAAATTATTCGCTTCTCAATCATTATCGCAAGGTAATTAATGTTCGAAACAAATATAGTTTCATTAAGGATGCGATTTTTACAAGCCTTGTGAGCAATCTAAATACAGACAACACGCATGTGCTCGCTTATTCTTTGTCACTTGGAGATGAAAAAATTGTTGTCGTTCATAATTTTAATGAATACAATATCGAAGTTTCTTTACCTCTCGCTTCGCTCTCAATTTTAGATTCCATTAGCATTTCACATCAAATTCCGCTCATTCAAAATGGAATGTTAAAAATTGGCAGTCAATCAACCGTCATTTTAGGATAATATATTTTTATGCCATAAAAATTAAGACCTCTTATGGAGTGCTAGGATAAAAGTGGACAAGGGTAAAAAACACCCATCCACTTTTTTCTTTGTTATTCTAGTAAAAGGAGGTTTTATAATGCGAACAAAAAAGAAAAATGTAATGCGAACTCCAGAAGAAAAAGAAGCTATAG
>CASEYK010000047.1 GCA_949292105.1 uncultured bacterium | reverse complement strand
TTTTTTGTCTCATTTTTTCATTTATAATTGTCTTTATGAATGAAGATATCTTCCGAGGAATAAGTTTTGAAAGAACTTGAGTCCGAACTACATACCGCCATCACGCGTGGCGATCATGAGCATTTACTATGCATTTTCGAGCAAATTTATAATGAATATTATAAGTTGGTTTTCTTTCTTATTGGCAAATATATTGATGATAACGAAATAGTTAAAGATTTAGTCGATGAAACTTTTATTAATTTTTATAACAATGTTTCGAGTCTAAAAACTTCTATTAAATATTATTTGCTTAGGAGTGCTCACAACCTCGCTATTAATTATTTGCAAAAAAATCGAAAAAATGTTCAGTTCGCTGATGAAGATATTTCAAATCTTGTTATTGATAGTAGCCAATACAAATCACATATTTCTTATACAGAACTAGTCAGTGATTTGCTTAAAGTCTTATCAGATAAAGAAGTGAACATTATTTTGCTCCATGTCGTTGAAGGATATTCATTTAAAGAATTAGAACAACTTGTTGGCATCAAGTCTAAAACACTGAACAAAGTATATGAAAGGGCGATTAAAAAATATCGAAGTAGTCGTAAACATTTATGAAAAAAAGTGATCGTTTTATCGAAAAAGAAATAATGTCCTATGTCCATGAAAGTGGAGATTTTTCTAAACTTATTTCTCAAATAAAAATGCCAGCGATACCTAATAAAGAGCCTAAAAACAATTTCAAAAAACATTTATATTGGGCTGTTCCAGCTTTGTCGTGCTGTTTAGTGTTTGCAATTTGTTTGCCGTTTGTGCTTGAAAAAAATCAAACTTCTCCAACATCGTCCGGACTGAGCGATACGGCTAGTGCGAGTGATTATGAAAATATCTATGTTGAAATAAGTGAAGAAGATTTATCTTCTGATACTTCCTTTGTACTTCCGTGGGAATTAAAAACTAATATTCAAAGATATAGTTCTTTGAACTATTTAGACAGTACTTATGATGTTTTTAATACAAATTATACGCCTGCTTTAGATGAAAATTATCTCGGTTCATTAATCAAGGAAGGTGTCAGCATAAGCGGTTTTGATATTTATGAAGAAACTATGCATTCGACATTTGTCGATATTTATGAAATTAAAAATATTAATCAAGCTTGCGCGCTTGCTATTAAATTCAATGAAGGGGATATGAAATATTACCCATATTTGAATAATTCATACCAGTTTAATACTTTGGGCGAGATGATTGATAAACTCAATTTGAAGGAATATCTAACGAATAAAGATTTCTTTTTAAGCGACTATGTCGAATATGGTGATAATGCCTTCTCTTATGGGGTGAATTTTGTCGATTCAAAAGAAATTTTATGGTCATTAATTTTAAATGATTCCTCATTATCTCTATCTAATGCCTATTTGGTCGATAAGTCGACCTACTCATCGACTATTTTAAGTTCCTCAATCGATATTGATGCACTTGGTATTTACAATGTATCAATCGGTTTGAATAAAGACGGATATATTCAAACCAACATTTTGGGTGTTGGCAAAACCTTTTATATTGGAACAGAACGCATTCAATCAATTATCGACTATGTATCAAATAACTATCATGGGCAGCGCATTATTTATTATTACGAATTGCCAACTAGCGAGGAATAGATCATGAAAAAAAGATGGTATTTGTTCTTGCCTTTATTGACCATTTCTTTAATCGGATGTTCTCAAAAAGCGGATATTGATGTTTTATATCCCGGTGAAGGTGAGTATTTTAATTTACACATCATCAATGAAATTACCAGTAGTGAATCGACGACTAAGCTTCGCCACGGAACATATTTTTTGATTGAAATCGATAAAAGTTTAGTCGACACTGAACATTATCGACCTGCATCGTATGTCGATGATTATTTTTATTCCTATGGTGAAGAATATTCAACTTATTATACATTTGATTTTACGATGCCAAATCGAGACACATCGATTTTAATCAAAAACGAGTCAAGGCATTATGTATACCAGTTATTTGATTGGTCGTCAAATTTGATGGAAAATTCTGAACAAATCGATGAAATTCGCATTGAAAGTGGTGCGGCTGGTGTTGCTAGTGGCAACTTGACATCCATCAAATATTCTCGTGACGAAAATGATAAAAACAAAATACTTGAATTTCTTCATTCTGAAATTGAAATCATTCCTAGTGCTGAAGGAATTGTTAGTGGTGGAAGTTATGAACAACTTGCTTTAATCTGCGCTGATGACACTCATTATATTAATATAAACAACGGCCATATTTTTAATAATGAGTGTTATTATGAACTGTCTTCTCAACCTTCTATTCTATATCCTTATTTATCGTGTCACTCTTTTATTACTCATTCATTCGATAATGGATATGAAATTTATCAAGATGATGAAAAAATATCAAGTGTTGATAGTGGGCTTGGTGAGATTGAATTCGTAGAGTATAGCGGCGATATCGATTTCAAACTTTCTACTACTTATTTAAATTGCGATTTTGGTCGTTTGTATTTATTTGAAGATGGCTTAACATTTCACCTTTTCTATTATGAATCAGGTAATGAATTATACGATTATGGTTATTTTACCATCGTTAAGGGTGCCGATTTTTCTTATTTATTTGACTAAGATTTATTGTTTAAAATAGTTTGATATTAGATAGAATGATATTGAGGTATTTTTGCTATGGACATGAAACAATTTGAAATTCAAGAAAACGAAAAACCGTTAGATATTATTAAAGAAAACTGCGGATTTGCATCGATTTTTAAAACAATGGGGTCATTGGTGATTCTCTATCCAGCGGTGAATTTGAAGCAATTGATGAAAACGGTTGTACAACTTATCACGATATGTATGAATATTCGTGGCCCGCTATTTTAAGCAGGATATGTGGCACAGAATATCATAATTATTCGCGCGGAGGAATGAGCGCTCAAGAATATTATGATTCGTGGGCTGATCAAAATCATTTTTGGGAGAAAAGACAAGGATATATCATTAGATTAGGTACGAATGATATCTTTGTTTATCATCATCCAGTTGGTAGTGCAGATGATGTTGATCCTTCCCGCCCTGAACATAATCCTAAGACTTATTTTGGCTATCTTGGCAAAATTATCTCAAAACTCAAAACTCTTGAAAAAGATGCAAGAATTTTTGTTGTCTCTCTTCAGCTCGATCACTCAAGCCAAGAAAGCGACGATATCATTCGGTATGTAAATGAAGAACTCAAGAAACTTGTGCAAAAATTCACTTACACATATCACATCGATATGACCACATATAGTCCCGCTTATGATGAGAAAGCGAGAGAAAAGTATGCTATGGGCTACCATCCAAATGCTATTGGGTATTATATGTACGCGCTGATGATTGGGAATTATATCGACTATATAATTCGGCAAAACTATCGGGATTTCTTCGAACTCCCATTTGTTGGTACTGATTTGAAATATTATCGTTAATTTTTAAAAATTATAATTTTGCCATATTCATTTTTATAGAGAACATTATGTGTGAGATACATAAGTCAAGTAAAAACGAAAAAAACTTGACACAATACATTCTATTTAATTAGATAATAATTAGGGAGAAAGATGAAATGGCGACTTTCAATATCAAAAACGAAATTTTAAATTTAAAAGAAAAAATGATTTTTGCTAGTGAGGTTTATCAGCGATATTTCTCAAATAGTATTAAAGAAGAAGCTTTTTTCAAGGCGATTGAAAGACTTTATAGATCAAAACAAATAGAAAAGGTTTCTAAAGGTATTTACTGTATTCCACACAAGACTTGTTATGGGAAGTTAACTATTTCAGATGAAGAAATCGTTAATTACTTCATTGTTAATCAAAAAGGGATGCTTGTAGGTGGTGTGCTTTTCAATAAATTAGGATTAACTACTCAAGTTCCCAAGACAATTGAGATATATTCTTCGCTGATTAACAAGCAAACCAAAACAATTGGCGGCGTTTTTATTAGAAATAAAAATATCGATTTTAATAATCAAAATTGTGAAATGATTAGTTCTTTAGAGATACTTGAACATTTCAATGAAATTCAAGATCTTAATTATAAAGAATTTGTTAAATACATAAAAAATATATGTTCTAATTACAGCGATGAAGTGTTTGATTATGTGATTAAGAATATCAACTATAAAACTTGCACAATATCGTTTCTAAAAAACATTTTAGATTTTTATAAAGTTGAAAATCGCTTGTCGAGATATTTATCTGCTTTTTCTAAATACAAACATCCAACAATGAAACAAATATATGAACTTGCACAAATTTAAAGAAGATTTTCAAATTCTAA
>CASEYK010000046.1 GCA_949292105.1 uncultured bacterium | reverse complement strand
TTATTGAAATTGTCGGCGCTAGCCGCGGCAAATAGGAGGTTATATATGCAAGAAGTAAAAGGAAAAATCGTTCAAGTTGTCGGTCCGATTGTCGATGTTCGCTTTGAAAACGAACATTTGCCAGAGCTTTTAACTGCTCTTAGTGTGAAAACAGGTAAAGATAAAGAACTAATTCTTGAAGTTGCTCAGCACATCGGTGATGATATCGTTCGTTCAGTTTCGATGGGCCCAACCGAAGGTTTGGTTCGTGGAATGGATGTTATTTCTTTGCAACATCCAATCGAAGTTCCGGTCGGCAAGTGTACTCTTGGCCGTATTTTTAATGTATTAGGACAAACGATTGATGAAAAAGAAGATTCGCCTGAGCTTAAAAAAGCCAAGCGTATGTCAATCCATCGCAATCCTCCTAAATTCAAAGATCAGTCAGTCAAGACCGAAATCTTTGAAACCGGCATTAAAGTTATCGATTTGCTCTGCCCATATGTTAAAGGTGGAAAAATTGGTCTATTTGGAGGCGCGGGTGTTGGCAAAACAGTTTTAATTCAAGAATTAATGCATAATATCGCGCAAGAAAAACATGGTATTTCTGTTTTTGCGGGCGTAGGCGAAAGATCGAGAGAGGGAAATGATTTATACCACGAAATGTGTGATTCTGGTGTTATTAATAATACCGCGCTTGTCTTTGGCCAAATGAATGAACCACCAGGAGCAAGAATGCGCGTCGGGTTAAGCGCTTTAACGATGGCGGAATATTTCCGTGATTATGAGCATAGCGACGTTCTCCTTTTTATCGATAATATTTTCCGCTTCACGCAAGCGGGAAGTGAAGTCAGCGCCTTGCTAGGTCGAATGCCAAGCGCTGTTGGCTATCAGCCAACCTTAGCCACAGAAATGGGGCAATTGCAAGAAAGAATTACGAGCACGAAAGATGGCTCAATTACTTCTGTTCAAGCCATCTATGTTCCTGCCGATGATTTAACCGATCCTGCTCCAGCGACGACATTCTCTCACCTCGACGCCAAAACTGTTTTGGACCGTGGCATTGCTTCACTCGGTATTTTTCCAGCTGTTGATCCGCTAGCCAGTTCATCGAATGCGCTTGAGGCCAGCGTTGTCGGACAAGAACACTATGATGTTGCTCGACAAGTCATCGCCATTTTACAAAAATATAAAGATTTATCGGATATCATCGCCATTTTAGGTATGGATGAACTTTCTGATGAAGATAAATTAATTGTTGAAAGAGCGAGAAAAATTCGTAATTTCCTTTCTCAGCCCTTTCATGTCGCCTCCCACTTTAATGGTATTCAAGGCATCTATGTTAAAAAAGAAGATACAGTTCGCTCTTTTAGAGAGATATTAAATGGTGAAGCGGATGATTTACCAGAAGTCTGCTTTCTTTATGTCGGCACTATTGAAGAAGCGAGAAAAAAGGCGGAGAGTCTAAAATAATATGAGTTTTATCTTTTTAGAAATTTATACACCAACTAGAAAAGTTCTTTCCCGCAATGTTGATTTTATTTCGGTCCAAACGGATAATTATCGCTTAGGCATCTTGCCTAAACACGCGCCATTAGTTGCTACAGTTGCCATATCAGAACTTGTTTTAACTATGGATGGAAAGAAATTTCATTATGCTGTTGGTGGTGGACTTCTAAACATTCAAAAAGATAAAACGATTTTACTTCTCGATTCAATTGAAAAATCAGACGCCATCGATATCGAAAGAGCAAAAAGGGCAAAACTAAGAGCTGAAGAGCGATTAAAAAATAAAAGCAGCAATATCGATGTGAAAAGAGCCGAACTAGCTCTTAAGCGAGCGCTCAACCGCATTAATGTTTCTAGTCGATAAATTGGCTGATAAATGTTTGTAAAGAAGAAGGATTTTCATAAGTATATGTAACTTCTTCTTTTTTTGTTCCGTTTTTGATATGAAAGGCTATTTGTTCTAACTGCTCTTGGAGACTATATGTTTCTCTTAATTGATTGAGCAGTTCTTGCTCAGCGCTTTCTATATCAATGAATAAAGAAGGCAGTCGGCAAGAAGAAAGAGCATTATAAATATTTTGTGAAAAATTGAAAACTGAATCTTGATTATCACTGCGATAAAAAAAGATTAAAAAGTCGTCAAAACTACTATCAAAGCGTTGAAATGAATCATATTTTGACAGTGTATAATAACTACTTTCTCGGACAAATTGACTCATGCTTTGTGAAAATAATTTATATTCGTAAAGACGGGAAACATTTATTTCAACCATCAATTCTCCATCTTTAATAATTTGAACTTTAGGGGTCGTGCGATATTCAGGAAAAATCGATGGCCACTTGTCGACTAAGTCTTGATAATTCACATCCATTGGATAAAAGCGGTACATCAAAAGATTATTTTCCTCGATGTATGTCGCAAAATGTTCACTGACAGTCGTGCAGTGGACGCAACTTTCACTATAGGTATAAAGAACAAAACTCATTTTGCCATCTAACATTGTTACCAAATCGGTCGCTTTGACATCAATGCCCGTTAGATTTTGTTCATCATAGTTATGAACCATATAAATTGCATCGTTATTAGAGCAGCCAGTTGTGGCGAATAAAATGAAAGGCAAAATAAATAGTGTGCTTTTTTTCATATCAAAATGTTATAATTATTCACGCGTTAAAACAATAACATTTAATTTATTCCACAGCGAAGGAGATTTTAATTATGCACGCTTGGCACGATGTCAACCCATCAAGGATTACTTCTAGTCGTTTTTTAGCCTTAATCGAAATATCAAAAGGTAGCAAAAACAAATATGAGCTCGATAAAGAATCGGGTTTATTGATTTTGGATCGCGTTTTATATACTTCGACCCATTATCCGCAAAATTATGGATTTATTCCACTTACATATGCCGATGATTATGATCCTTTAGATGTTTTAGTGCTCTGCAGTGAATCAATCCTTCCTATGTCTTTTGTCAGCTGCCGTCCAATCGGCGTTTTAACCATGCTCGATAATGGTTTGCCAGATGAAAAAATTATTGCCGTTGCGGAAAATGACCCATTTTATCAAAATTATTCTGATATCAGCCAAGTTCCTGACCATGTTATGGAAGAAATTAAACACTTCTTTATGGTTTACAAGATGTTAGAAGGAAAATCGACTGATATTGAAGAAGTGCATGGTGCAGACGAAGCCAAAAATGTCATCGAAAAAGCTTTTAAGAGTTATAAAACAAAAATCGCTCCTATTATTCGTGCCGAGCGCAAAGCTAGAGGCTATTAATTTTATCTATTAATTCTTTTTCTAACAATTGAAGACGATTATCAAGAATAGAATCATTCGATTCTATTTTTTCTTTTATTTGAGAAAGGTGAATTAATTTAAACAATAAATGATAAGCGATAAAAAGAGGAATGAGTTTCTTTTTTCTAACTCCATAGTTCTTTCCAAAGTAAGAGGATAATAAAAGATTGATTTCATCATCATTAAGATGATATTCGTAAGCGATTGCCGCTAAATCGAGAAGTGGACTTTCAAATCGAGCATTAAAAAAATCAGCGACATGAACTTTGTCAAAGCCAAAGAAGAAAGATTGTTGGCTGATGAAGCAGTGAGAAAATACTGTTTTAGTTTGCATCGTTGCTTTTTCAATTTTTTTCAGCAGTTTATTTTGCTTTGCTTTGTGCAAAACGATAGGAAAAGGTTTGCTCAGTGTATACTCATAAATTGTATCTTGATGTATTTTTTTCATCGCTTTTGCGATTAATTTGATTTCGTATTCATTTAATTTATCTTTGTTTTTGGCTTGATGAGGTGCCTTAAAAATTAGCAAGCGTTCATTTTCGTTTGCGAATAAACACTGTTGAGCGATGGAAAGAGTTTTTAATGACTCGTATGTGCGTTCAATCATTTTGAAGTTAAATGAATCGCCAAGCCACACCATAATATAAGCGTCGTTAATTAGATATTTGGCTAAATCAAAATCTTCATCGATTAAAGTAAATGATTTGACATTGATTTGACTTATGCGCGTAAACTCTTTTTTTCGCTGTCTATGTTGGCTGTTCATATATTTATCATACAAATTTGTTGGTCTTTATATCCAGTTAATTTGAATTTTCTTTTTGAAAATTTTTGATTACATCAGCAAGATATTATATGATACAAGAATGATACATGTTGTCTTATATCAACCTGAGAAGCCTCAAAACACTGGGAATATCATGCGTACTTGCGTCGCCATTGGTGCTCAACTTCATATTATAGGCCCTATTACTTTTTCTATTCAAAGTAAAGACTTAAAAAGAGTGGGTTTGGATTATATTGAAAATTTAAAAATGACTTATTATGATTCGCTGGAAGATTTTGAAAAAGCACATAGCAACGCTAATATTTATTATGTGACTCGATATAGCACTAAAACATATTCAAGTTTTGATTATAGCCAAATTGAAAACGACTATTATTTTATGTTTGGAAGAGAATCAACTGGCATCCCTCACAATATTTTATTGAAACATATTGATAGAACAATGCGCATTCCAATGGTCATTGATGCGCGAAGTTTAAATTTATCAAACTGTGTTGCTATCGTAGTTTATGAAGCATTAAGACAGCAAAATTTCTTTGAACTTTCTACTTCTGAAGCTATCAAAGGCGAAGATTTTTTATACAAGGAGAAGAAAAATAATGAAAACTAAGTTTCTTGCTTTTTTGTTAATGCCCTGTCTTTTATCGTCGTGCTCCCATGGTTATAGTGGTGCTCGCTATGAAATTGTTCGTTCTTCACAAGGGGCTTTAGTTCAAATTGATGCTTCTACACTCTATGAAAAAACTATTACTAATTCAGAGGCAATAGTTGTCCTTTTCTCGCAGCAAAACTGTGCCGCTTGCACGAGTGCAAAAGAGGATATTGAGAGTTACTGTTTACTTGAAAGCGTGGTTATGTACAATGTTGATTTATCTTCCGTTGATAAAGATGATTACGATATCATTAGATCGACCACCAACTATTACAGTGAACTATATGCCTTGCCTGAATTTGGCGAAGATTTGTTATTGCCGATTGTCTATTTTTATCTTGAACAATCTGTTGTTTATACTGTTGATAATAATTTCGTTGACTTCTTTGTCAACCGCATTAAAATCGTTGAACCATCTGATTAAGAATCAATTTTTCTTTGGTTTCTGAGCGAATCGATTTTAAATAAATCGTATGATATGTTTTGAATTGAATTTGTCCAATGGCATCACCTTTTTTGACATATTTACATTTTTCAAACATTACTTCCCCCTCTTGCTTGTTCGATAATATAAGAGCAACTTCACAAGCAAAAAGAATTATATCGTCATTAATCTTTTGTGAGCACGCGACAACATGTGCACCTGAATAGCCTTTAATATGAAAAATAGTGTATTCAGGATTTGAATATTTGAAGGTTAAATAATTGTTCTGCTCCTTTGACTTGCCGAAAGCAATTTTAACTCCATTGAAATCAATATATGAAAAGAGTGGTTTCTTCTCTTTACTTTTTCCTTTTTTGTTTGTTGCTTTCAATTTATCATTAAAACCTATTTCTTGTGAAAGGATAGTTAAATCTTCTTCTGTGTAAATCGGAATGTTATTTAAAATAGTACAAAGTTGTTCCATCTCGTTAGAAAGAACTTCTAGCTGAGTTTTATCGTGATTGATCTTCGCTTTTTCCTTTTTATATTTTTGATATAATTTAGAAGCATTTTCAAAAACCGATAAGGATGAATCATAAATGTTTTCGTGGGCTGAAATAAGAGTTTGCAATTGTTCTATGTCATCGTGAAAAGTCAACAGTTCGTCCGCAAAATCCTTTAAATATGCACAATTTGTTGCGTTTTTTAAATCGTTTTGTAAAATTTGTTCTTTTTTAGTCAGACTTTTAATTCGTGATTTAATTTTGGATATCAAAGGTTTGAACTGCTCACATTTTCTCTTTTCCAAAGCCGAGCAAATTCTTTCTTCAATTTGATTTTGATAATCAGATATATTAGCATCAGTCTTCTTATCGCGATTAAATGTTTTGTGCGGCAGTTCGTATATCTGCCCTTTTACGATGGGGTGAGAAGAAAATAATGATTTATAATTGGTCGCAAAAATAATATGACGGCTCGAATCTAGAATAATTAAATTAGTCCGTGTCGGTATTAATTCTAAAAGCAAATACCAAGTGTTTGTGTTGAATAAATCATCAGTCAAAGAATATGTTATTTGTAGGATACGGTCTTCATTAATTTGTTCAACAGATTTAACGAATCCGCCTCTTACATATTTGCGCAATGTTTCATTTAAAGCACCAGTGAGTGTTGAACAAGGATTATCTCCAACAAAGATGCCAATATAAGGAGAAACTGGATTTAAATCGACAAAAAGTTTATCTCGTCCGCTCTTTGAAAAAGATAGAAGAAAAGAACTTGAAGAAACTACAGTTGCATTGTTAATACGCGAGCCTGTCAGCTTCTTATCGAGTATGTTAGATACCTTATCGATTATCTCAGGTGTTAAACTCATGCCAATATTGTAACAAAAGCGCTGAACTAATGCATTTTTTATATATTTTTCTTTTACAATATTTTTCTAACTTTTATAATAGACTTAATTATGAGTAAAGGCTTGTTGATTATATTGAGCGGACCATCCGGAGTTGGTAAAGGAACGCTCCGAAAACATATCATGCGTGATCATTCTCTCCATCTTTTTTATTCCATTTCAATGACGACTAGACCTCCTCGTGCGAAAGAAAAAGATGGCAAAGATTATTACTTTGTCGACGATGAAACATTTCAAAAAAATATCGATGAAGGTAATTTTCTTGAGTGGGCAGAGTTTGTTGGCTATCGATATGGAACACCTAAAGATAAAGTCGAACAAATGCGTAACGAAGGCAAAAATGTTTTTTTAGAGATTGAAGTCAATGGTGCATCTCAAGTTTTAAATGCTGTTCATGATGATGGCGTAGTTCCTATTTTTCTCCTTCCGCCTTCTTTAGAAGCTCTCGAAAAGCGTATTAGAAGAAGAAAAAGCGAGAGCGAAGAAGTAATCATGGAAAGGCTGAAAAAAGGTCAAAGCGAACTCAAATACGCTTCGCAGTACAAATACAATGTTTTGAATGACCGCGTTTTAAGAGCGGCTAACGAAATTTGTCAAATCATTCGCAAAGAGATGACAAAACATCTTAAACAATAAAATCAACGAGGAAAGGAGCGAAGATGAAAATATTAGAAATTCTCACTGAGTATGATTCCCGCTCTTTAAATCGACCATTTACTTACCTGTATGATAAAGAGAAAACTGTCGACAAAGGTTTTCGCGTTCTTATCACATTCAATAACCGACAAATTGTCGGCTATGTTTTATCTTGCCAACAGACGGATAAAACAATTGAAGAACTCGAGGAATTGTACGGATTTAAACTGCATTTTATTGATGATGTTTTAGATTGTGAAGCTCTTCTTAAAGACGACCTTTTATCTTTGGCGGATGAGATTTCAAATTATTACTTGTCCAACAAGATAAAAGTATTACAAACGATGCTTCCTCCATCGCTCAATATAAAAAAATCATCCCTTTCAGCCCCTAAAATTGCTTATGAGAAGTATTTAATTGCTCAACCAGAAGTCGATACAAGTCAACTCACTCCTAAACAACTCGAAATATACAATTACATCAAAAACTGTCAAGAAATCTTAAAATCGGAAATAAAATCTAAATCAGTCGTTGAGAAATTGATTGATATGGGCGCAATCAAAGTGCTGCAAAAAGAAAAAAGACGCCTGAAAGTTAGAAACTATGATATTGATGTTAAAGTTGACTTGAATGAAGATCAGCGAAAAGTAATCGATGAATTTATTTATTCAAGCGATAACATTTTTTTGCTTCAAGGTGTGACTGGAAGTGGCAAAACCGAAGTTTATCTCACGATTTGTGAATCATATTTAAAAGTGGGAAAAACGGTTTTGATGCTCGTTCCTGAAATTGCTCTTACGCCGATGATGAGCGAATATTTTTTAAAGCGTTTTTCAAGTCAAGTTGCGATTCTTCATAGCGAATTAACACCCGCTCAAAAATATGATGAATACCGGCGCATTGCTCGTGGTGAAGCTAAAATTGTTGTAGGCGTACGCAGCGCGATTTTTGCTCCCCTCGATAATATTGGAGTCATTATTTTAGACGAAGAACATGTCGAATCCTATAAACAAGATACCCCACCTTTTTATCATGCACGAGATGTGGCGATTATGAGGGCTAAACAGCACAACGCGAAAGTATTGTTAGGGAGTGCGACGCCGTGTCTAGAATCAAAAGCTAGAGCACAAAAAGGAGTTTATCATCTCCTTAGACTTGATAAACGCATCAATGAACTCCCTCTCCCTTCGACGACTATTGTCGATTTGTCGAATTTTGAGAATATCGACCGCGAATCATATCTTTTTTCTCTCACCCTTAGGCGCGCTCTAGAGAAAGTGCTCGCTAACGATGAGCAGGCTATTTTGCTTATTAATCGGCGCGGCTTTTCCTCGTCGGTTTCTTGTCGCAACTGCGGTCATATTTTTCGTTGTCCAACATGCGGAGTCCCCCTTACTTACCACCGAGAAGAAAATTTATTGAAATGCCATCACTGCGATTATATGGAAGTAATGCGTGACACCTGTCCGGAATGTGGATCTAAATATTTGATGAAAACCGGCTATGGCACTGAGCGCATTGTCGATGAACTGCATCGACTCTATCCTTCAGCCCGCGTTTTAAGGCTCGATAGCGATACCGCCAAAGCGAGAACAATGATTGGTAAAACTTTAGAAAAATTTGCTAATAAAGAAGCCGATATTCTCGTCGGGACACAGATGATTGCGAAAGGGCACAATTTCAAAGATGTCACTCTCGTCGGTGTCGTATCTGCTGATGCTGGTTTGTCTTCACCATCTTATCGAAGCAGTGAGAGGACATTTCAACTCATCACTCAAGCCGTCGGCCGCAGTGGCCGAGAAAAATTAGGTGGTCAAGCCATTATTCAAACTTATAATCCGAGCAACTATGCCATTACATTTGCAGCTCGGCAAGATTACGACTTGTTTTATAAAAAAGAAATGGCGATGCGCAAACTGCAATTTTTCCCGCCTTATTCGTATCTTGTCTCTTTGAGCATCAGCGCAAAAAACGAAGACTTGTGTATCGAAACCATTTATACAGTCACAGATATTTTGAATAAGTCATTAGGTGATAAAGCCATTATATTAGGTCCAATCACGCCCTATATTCCGTATGATGGAAAAAAATATAAAAGATCAATTTTGATTAAATATCGAGATCAAAAAGAGGTGCATGAAGTTTTATCTAGTTTACTTAAAACTTTATCCAATAAAACCCAGATTAATATTTTAGTTAATTTTGATCCTTATGATTTTTAGTGTATTTATCCCGCTTTTTGCATATAATTCAAGTGTTTCTATCAATTAAAGGAGAAAACAATGATTACAATTACAATTTATGGTCTTGATTCATATCTAGTTGGTACTCTTTCAAAAGAAATGACTGCCAATCTCGCCAAAATATATGAAGTTAGCGAAGATGAAATCAATTTTATTTCAACGGATAATATCGTCTATCACAAAGGTGTGGATCAAACTTCGTGGAATGTATTAGTTATCGTCAATGCTCCCAAAAAGGTATCAGTTGTTCAAGACGATGTCGCTAATATTATTTCCACTCAAATCGGCGATTTGGCTATTAATCTCGCTATTGAATTTTATTATTATTCTTCTGACAACCGCTACGAGAGAATCAATAAAGATTATCCGCGCTATGTTGAAGAAAAAAATGTTGTCGAAATCGATGATGAAGAGGACGAGGATGATTCTGAACTCTACGATGGAGATATCTTCGAAGAATTTAATAAAAAACAACAAAATTGATTTATTAATAAGAAAAACATTGATTTTTTTGACAACCAATGTTTTTTTATTTTTCTTTAATTAGACAAATATGAGTTAATTAATTCAGCAAATGAAGCATATTCTTCATCTAATCCATACCGAACGGCATCCATAAGCGATTGAATCATTTCCCAAATGGTTGAATCGTAAGGTTCGGTATAGTCGAGATAATGCTCGTTTTCTAGATACTTTTTCAAGATGTTTTGATAGTTTGAATAT
>CASEYK010000045.1 GCA_949292105.1 uncultured bacterium | reverse complement strand
CTTAAAAAGGAGACTTTGTACAATAATAATATCACATCTTTGGAACATTACATTCAATTGGTAGAAGAATGGATTGCCTTTTACAATTCAACGAGACTAAAAAACAGGAACCATTAACGATTCCTGTTTTTTGGCTTTTTTGAAGTGTGTCCATTTTGGGGTTCACTTCAATTGCATGGGTTATTTCTTTGCTTATTTAATATCGAATTTAATACTGATGGCGGACTAAATAATAATTCTTTTTTCCACGCCTAACAACGCTGAACTTATTGTGGAGAGCGCTATTCTTATCGATTAATTTAGCCGGATTGTTTTCTTTTTCGCCGTTGATTGAAATCGAATTATTTTGGCAAAATTCTCTCGCCTCGCGTTTGCTTGAAGCGGCACCGATTTTAATGAGCAAATCTTCGATAATCATCGGAGTATCAATATCGTGAATATATCCTTTAAAAACTTCTTCTAACTGTGAAGCACTAAGCGAAGAAAACGCCCCGCTAAAAAGCACTTCTGACATTTTTTTGGCTTCAATGGCTTTATCTTCGCCATGAACAATTTTAACAATTTCAAATGCTAACCTCTTTTGACCGATACGTTCACCTAAATGAGCGAAATGTTCTTTTTCTAAATCATTAATTTCTTCATGGCTCATAAAAGTGAAGACTTTAACATATCGGATAACGTCGTTATCCGTAACATTGATAAAGTATTGATAAAGCTGATATGGTGAGGTGAGGTTTGGGTCTAAAAACAAAGCTCCATCTTCGCTTTTGCCAAACTTTTTGCCGTCAGAACGAGTAATAAGATGAGCGGTCATAATTTCAGCCGCAGCATCCACTCCTCTCGTCTTGCGAATCAACTCTAAACCGCTTGTTAAGTTACCCCATTGATCGCTCCCCCCAAGTTGAAGATGGCAGCCATAATCATCATAAAGCTTTAAAAAATCAATAGCTTGAAGGATGTTGTATGAAAATTCCGTAAAAGAAATTCCTGATTCAAGCCTTGAGGCTATTATATCTTTAGCGAGCAAATAGTTGATGGAAAAATATTTTCCATAATCGCGCAAAAAATCGAGAACGCTAAGTTTTGAGAGCCAATCATAATTATTGAGTAAGATACCTTTTTTGGGATCGCTTAAATCAATAAATTTTTCTAATTGAGAACGAATGCGTGCGGTGTTTTCCTTTAATGCATCCATAGTTTGTAAATTGCGCTCTGAGCTTTTGCCAGATGGATCGCCAATCATTCCAGTTGCGCCACCGACTAAAGCAATAACGCGATGTCCAGCTTGCTGAAAGCGCATCAAAAGAGAAATCATGACAAAATTACCGATATGCAAAGAAGAAGCACTCGGATCAAAACCAACATAAATGGTTTGTGGAGTTGAAAGGAGTTGTTCTACTCTCTCTTCGTTTGAATAATCTTTAATTAAACCGCGAAAGCGTAAATCTTCAATAATGTTTTTCATATATCCACCATTATAATTTTGAGTATATTATATTATTTTTCTATCTTTTAAGTCTAATAGATTGGATAAGGAACTTTTTTTAGTCTTGAACTCGGCGTGTTGATACGCCCTTCTTTTGCCTCGTCTCGTCCATCGAGTTCAACCAAATCGCCAGTAAATCCACATGTCATATTATTGACAAAAAATGTTCCAACTCCATACATATCAACGGGGACTCCTTCTTTTTGCCACGCCTCAATCTTTTCTTTGCTAAAAGAAGAAGAAACAACAATTTTAACTTCTTTAAAATTTTCTTTATCTAAAGCTTTACGCAAAGCGTAAATCAATTCTTTACATACGCCGTGAGGATCAAATCCGCTCGTATCCTTATCGTCGAAATAGTGATCGATAAGTGCCTTTGATGTATCGACGCGAACTGCATTTAAACGATGCTTTAAATGGCGAGCAAGAATAAGAGAATCGCGCACGACATCATTATGATAGTCAACTAATGCTGTCACTTTCTCGTTTGGAAAAGTTTTCAAATACATATCAGCCGCTTTGCAAACATCACCGCCAGCGATTTGAATAAGAGCATGAGGCATGGTTCCCATGCCTTTTCCTCCCCACCATAAACCTTGAGCATCAGTCGATACTCGGTCGATACCAGCGACATAAGTCGCGTAACCATCACCGATTTGTGTAAAATAATCATCTTGTCGATCTGCCATTGAAAACACAGGAGTTTTGCCTGCTACTTTTTTAACTTGATAAACATTGGTAGCGACGCTAGTTCGGCGAGCTAAGATACCGTCGATAACGCTCTCTAAAAAGCCAAAATCCTCGTAGCGGCCTTTAACTTTTAAAACAGGTTCATTCGCCTTGATTAAATCGCCATCGTTTAATGCGACAATTTCTAAATCCTGAGGATTATGAGCAAAAGTGTGAATAAGGGCAATAGCTTCATCGACACCACAAAGCATCGCTTCTTCTGTCCTTTGAAACCACTGCATCGTCACAATGTGGTTAGGAGCATTTAAAGCAACAATTTTTTGACTTTTAATAAAATAGTTCGCAGAAAAAAATCCTTCTTTTAATCTTTCATCAAAACGAAATGTTCGATTTGTAAGTCTAGATATTTTACCTTCTTTTTTCAATTCAATTTCTAACTTTTCCATAAACTGCCTCTCATTAACTACAAATAATTATATTATTTTAAAAATTATTTGCCACAATATCTCACACATAATCGATGGATTGGGATATTTTGATTTCGAAAATTTTGCTCATATTCGCTAGGACAATCAAAGTCATCGATGTCGATGTAATTATCAGTTTTTTCAACAATTTCAAAATCTTGAGATTCGCTAAACTTCTCGACTGAATAATTGAATAAATCAACATTGTCAGTTTTTTGGTAAATCATACCATCTACTTTTAATATGCGCTTGTAAAATTCTAAGAATCTATCATCAGTCAATCGCCTCTTATGATGCCTTTTTTTCGGCCACGGATCAGAGAAATTAAGAAAAATAGCTTTGACGCTCTTAGATGGAATAAGATCAAAATATTTTTCAACATCATAAGGAATGAGAAAAACATTCTCTAGTTTTGATTCCACTATCTTTTTTGCGCTTATCCCGCTACAGGTAATATTTTTTTCTACTCCGACAAACACTAGATGAGGAAATTTGGTCGCCATATCAATGAGAAATTGGCCTTTGCCTGCGCCGATTTCTAATACAAAATCATTGAGATGTTGAATTTGCTGTTCATTTAATATGACTTCAGGATGGTCGTTGATATAAGGCTCAGCCCATGCTTTAAACTTCGTTCTCATCGATTAAATTACCTAATTCTACTATCGCTTTGGCGTATATACTCATCGACTTGAATAAATGTTCAAGTTTCATTCTTTCTTGATTTGAATGCATATATGTATCATAGTTTGGAAATTGAGCACCAAAAGCCACAATATTTTTTGCTTCTTTTGCGTATGTTCCACCCCCAATAGCAAGAGGTTTACTCTCTTTATCCCCTGTTTCATCTTGGTAAACCTTAAGCAATGTTGTGACCAATTTTGAATCGAGAGGATACCAAAGAAGCGAGTTCTTATTCAATATGTTTATTTCATAACCCTTGAAAGATTGACGAATAGCGGTCAAAACAGTTTGTTCATCAGTTGTGTTTACATATCGAAAATTAACAACAACTTTTAATAGTCCGTCTTTATATTCAACAATGCCGACATTTAAAGAATTTTGTCCCATCTCAGGCGATGTATTATCACATTCAATGCCTCGACCATACACATCATCAATCTTATCAATTAAAGCCGAAAGTTTTTTATCGGGAGCAATTTGGGATAAAGCTTTAAGTCCAATCAGAGCAGCGTTCACACCTTTTTCAGGCATTGATCCATGAGCCGCCACACCATGAATAATAACTTCATTATTGTTCACTTTTTCATATTCGACTCCTTGAGAATTAAGAATTGAACAGAGTTCATCGATTGAATCAAGGACGAGATGAAAGCGGTCAATGACTGAATTGGCGGCTTCGCCACCACTTAAAGAAATCACCCCATTAAATTTAACCTCTTTTAATATAGAAAAAGTTATAATACCTTTTTCAGCAAAAATAAGTGGAAAATCAGAATCAGGAGTAAATCCATATGTCGGTTCTTTCTTTTTTAATTCTTCGAAATAATGATAAACGCCGAGCGATCCAGATTCTTCATTACCACCGACCAACAAGCGAACTTGATAGTTTCCAATTAACCCTTTCTTTTTTAACGCTAGAAGGGCGTAGTACGAAGCGAGCAGAGGGCCTTTATCATCGGAAACACCTCGTCCAGTTAAAACACCGTCTTTTTGTTTTACTTTAAAAGGATTATGCTCCCAACCGTTACCTGTTGGAACCACATCAGCGTGGGCAAGAATCGTAATATTTTTTTCTTGCTCACCATATAAAATTTCAACGATTTTATTATCATAATTATTGACGATAAAACCATCTTTTCTCGCCAATTTTTCGATAAACTGCAGTGAAGAAGAAACACCCTTTCCAAAAGGATTATTTTCATCGATACTCGTCTCATCATAAACTGAGTTAATCTTGACGAATTTCTTTAAATTTGAAACTAATTTCTGTCTAAAATCAGTTGTAATATCGTCATAATAAGTTAAGTTTTGAAAAGTTTCCATATTATTTAATCTCACTTTTGAAAGTTTTGGCAAAGCTTTTGCGATGGCGTAAACAATGGGTGGCACAATGATTAAAGAACCAGCGATTTCAAGAAGTCCATTAATTGTAAAAATGCCACCGATAAGAGCAATATATCCCATTGAATATTTATGCAAAATAACAATGGTAACCACATAATAAATACTCAATGTTAAAACAGAATGAATAAAGGTAAGAATTGGGGTGACAACAGTTGCCACGATAAACCGATCAGATGGTTTTTTTATAAAGCGAATAAAATAAAAAGATCCGCCAGCAATAAAACCAAAAAGCAAGCGCGGTAAGACGCTAATAAAAGGATTAATAAAATCAATATCAGCTGGTGAACTAGGAGCGACCATCGCCCTAATCATAGAAAAAATGCCAAAAAATAAACCCGCAACAACGCCTTCACCAATTCCAAACGCCCAAGCCGCTATGATGACAACGATATGGATGGTTGTAATCGAAATAGAACTGCCGATTGTGATATAACCTACTTGAGGAACGAAAGTCATCAGAGCGATGATGGCAATAATCATCGCATAAAGCGTAATTTTTGCAACCTTATTATTTCTCATAACGAAATGCTCCAATTCTTTTCAAGTAAGATATTAAGCCCCTTTAAGACTAAGTGTTCATCATATAAATACTCAGCAGGCAATAAATTTTTCACATATTTAGCGTTGCCACCAGAAAGGACCACTTTACATTCGTATCCAAGTTCTTTTTCAAAACGTTTTACTAATCCATTAATCATTTCAGCGTGCCCATACAGGAGTCCATTATTCATTGCTTCCACTGTATTTTTTGCTAAAAATTTAGGAGTTTGATCGAGGCCAACGCTCGGTAACAAGACAGCAGAATCCGTTAAAGCTTTCGCACAGACTGAAAGTCCAGGCATGATTAAAGCGCTAGAAAAATATCCATCTTTATCAATTAATAGTATTTTCGAAGCAGTTCCTAAATCAACAATTAAAAGTGGATAAGAATAAAGTGTTTTGCCAGCTACTAAATCAGCTACTAAATCATTTCCGAGTTCATTTGGATTATCAATTTTCATCATTATTCCAGTTTTCATTCCACTACCAATCGTTAAAATGTGACAATTAAAAACACTAGTTAATGCTTGTTTCAATTCGTGATTAACTTGTGGCACAACGCTCGAATAAATGATTTTATCAATATTTCCAATCGGTAGATGATTTTGTTTAAAAAGTTCGGCGATGCCGATGGAAAATTCCGTCTCGGTTTTGAACCGGTTAGTTTGAATGTTAAATTTGATAAGGAGTTTGTTCTCTTCAAAAACTCCAAATCCAATGGTGGTGTTACCCACATCGACACATAAGTTCATAATTCCTCCTGCTGTGGCCCTATTAAAGGTGCCATGCTTGTCTTAAGCAACTTATTAAATCACAATATTGACAATACGATTTTTAACAACAATAATTTTGCGAATAGTTTTCCCTTCAAGATGCCTTTGCACATTAGTGCTCGACAAGGCAATTTCTTTCACTTTTTCATCATCTTCATCAATCTTAACTTCAATGGTATCGCGCAACTTACCGTTGACTGAAATAGCAATTTTGACAGTGTCTAAAACTAACATATTTTCATCAAATGATGGCCACTGTTCATAGACGATAACATCATCATGACCTAGTAATGCCCATAACTCTTCGCCAATAAAAGGTGCAACGCAGTCAAGCATCTTAATAAATCCTTCGGCGTATGGGCGATAAATTGAAGAAGCTTTATAAAATTCATTTGTGAGAATCATCAGTTGAGAGATTGCTGTATTGAATTGAAGGTTCTCATAATCACTCGTCACTTTCTTAACAGTGAAATGATAAGCGTAGTCGAGTTCATGAGAATTGATATCGCTCAGTTTTGAACGTAGTTCAGGTTCAGTAAATAAGCGATAAACACGATCTAAGTATCTTTTTGCTCCTTCTAGCCCGCTTTCCGACCAAGGCAAACTCGCCTCAAGCGGTCCCATAAACATTTCATAGAGGCGGAGCGTGTCTGCTCCATATCGTTCAATGACATCATCAGGATTGACGACATTGCCTTTTGATTTAGACATCTTTTCGCCGTTAGAACCAAGAATCATTCCTTGGTGGAATAGTTTTTGAAATGGTTCTTTGCAACTTATCACGCCTAAATCGTATAAAAATTTATGCCAGAAACGCGCATAGAGCAAATGCAAAACAGCATGTTCGCTGCCACCGATATATAAATCGACAGGGAGCCAGTGTTTTAATAATTTTGGATCACCCAACATTTGATCGTTATGAGGATCAATATAGCGAATATAATACCAACACGAACCAGCCCACTGCGGCATGGTATTAGTTTCTCTTCGCCCACGCTTGCCTTCAATAGTTACATCTAGCCATTCCTTTGCGTGCGCTAAAGGTGACTCACCTGTTCCAGATGGTTTATATTCATCAAGCGGTGGTAGAGTTAAGGGCAAATCAGATTCGGGAAGCGGATAAAGAGTTCCATCATCCATAATTACCATTGGAATTGGCTCTCCCCAATATCTTTGGCGAGAGAATAACCAATCACGTAATTTGAAATTGACTTGTTTACGACCTTTACCCATTTCTATCAATTTATTCAAAATAACTTCTTTAGCTTCTTTAATACGAAGTCCGTCGGCATATGAAGAGTTGATGTGTGGCGCATCTTCCACCATCGCTTGTTTTGAAATATCGCCCTCAAGAACTTGTTTGATAGGCAAATGATATTTCAACGCGAAAGCGTAATCACGTTCATCATGAGCTGGAACTGCCATCACAGCACCGCTTCCATAAGAAGCTAGCACATAATCAGCGATGTAAATTGGGACTTTTTCGTTGTTGATTGGGTTTATGGCATAAGCGCCGGTGAAAACACCAGTTTTATCTTTATTTAATTCTGTTCGCTCTAAATCGGATTTATGCGAACAGACTTCAATGTATTTTTTGACATCTTTGAGATGAGATTGATCAGTAATTTGTAAAACAAGAGGGTGTTCAGGCGCTAAACAACAATAAGAACATCCAAACAGCGTATCGACTCGAGTGGTAAACACTTCAAAAGACAATGATGTATTAGCGACCAAAAATTCAATAATTGCTCCTTCACTTCGGCCAATCCAATTTTTTTGCATTTCAATTGTCGAAATAGGCCAATCAAGAGTGTTCAAATCTTCGAGCAAACGGTCAGCATAAGCAGTAATTTTTAAAAGCCACTGCCTCATCGGTTTACGAACGACAGGAAAACCACCAACTTCACTCTTTCCATCAATGACTTCTTCATTAGCTAAAACAGTTCCAAGTGCTGGACAGAAATTGACAGGTCGATAATCGACATACGCCAAGTTGTGATGATAAAGTTGAAGAAAAATCCACTGAGTCCACTTGTAATATTTGGGATCAGCTGTGCTTATTTCTTTGTCCCAATCATAAGAAAAGCCGATGTTTTTAATTTGATGGCGGAAATTATCAATGTTTTTTTGTGTAAATCCGCTCGGGTGCTGATTCGTTTTAATGGCATATTGCTCGGCTGGTAGACCAAAAGCATCCCAACCGATTGGATGTAAAACATTAAAACCTTGCATCCTTTTCATACGAGCGATAACATCGCTTGCTGTGTACCCTTCAGGATGGCCGACATGGAGCCCCTGGGCACTCGGATATGGAAACATGTCTAAAACATAATATTTCGGTTTAGAAAAATCATAAACATCGCAAAAGAAAGAATGTTTCTGTTCCCAAACTTGTTTCCATTTTGTCTCTATTTTTTTAAAATCGTAGCTCATAATTTATTCTATTCCCAAAAAATGATACCACAATTCTATTTATTTAGAAGTAAAGTTTGATAAACTTTTTCGTACTCAGTCGCGCTGCGCTGCCAAGAATGATCGACTTTCATGGCGTTTTCCATTAACTTTTTGCGAACTGGTAAATTCCACCAAGTATCATAAGCATACACAGCAGTCCTGACAGCCTCATAAGTATCATATGCATCAAAGCCAAAGCCGTCAGCGCGATCTTCATTTGTCCCGTCATAATTAATAACTGAATCTTTTAGACCGCCAGTTCTTCTTACAATCGGGAGCGCTCCATAACGCTGAGCAATCATTTGTCCGATGCCACATGGCTCAAAAAGCGAAGGCATAAGGAAGAAATCGCAAGCAGCATAAATTTTATGCGCTAGTTCATCATTGTAACCGATATAAATACCAACAGTTTTCGGATATTTAGCTCTTAATTCTTCGCATCTTTGCTCAACAAAATATTCTCCAGAACCTAAAATGGCAATATTGCATTCGCGATTAGCAAGTTCGTATGCCATCGCGAAAAATAAATCCATACCCTTTTGCCAAGTCAAACGCGAGACAATGCCAAATAATGGTTTACCAGTATCATCGAGATGCATACTGTTTAAAAGGTTTTTGCGGTTTTCAAGTTTTTGTTTTCTAAAATCGTTGATATCGTATGGAGCAACGATATATTCATCCTCTTTGGGATTAAATTCTAAATAATCGACGCCATTGAGAATGCCGATAAAATCCCATTCTCTTAAGCGCAAAACTTGTTCAAGCCCCATTCCACCTTCTGGAGTGAGCAGTTCTTCTCGATGCGTCGGTGATACAGTTGTAATTTTATCTGAATAGATAATCGCCGATTTAAGTGTCGAAACCTGCTCTTTAAATCTCACCTTGCCGTTGTCAAAAAGAGTATCGGGAAGGCCGTAGAAATCACCGAGAACGACTTTGCTGTACAAGCCTTGGAAAGCGGGATTATGAATCGTTAAAACGAATTTGACATCTTTTAAATAATTATTCGAATCAGTGTCCTCTTTAACCAAAACAGGTAACATACCTGGCTGCCAATCGTGGATATGAATAATATCAGGTTTTAATTTAATCACTTCAAACATTTTTCGAGCCGCTAGCGTAAAAAACGCAAAGCGTTCACCATCATCATATTCACCATAAATGACATTGCGTCCAAAATAATGCTCATTGTCGATGAGAAAATAACTTATTCCATTCACATATGTGTGATAGATGATAGCTTCTTCTGTTCGCCATGACATTCTGACATGGAATGAAGCAGTTTTAGAAATTGGGACATTAATCTTGTTTTTGATTGATTTGTAAAAAGGCAAAATAACAGAAACTTCTTCACCTAAAATCGTCAGTTCTTTTGCTAAAGAATAAACAACATCGCCAAGTCCACCAGTTTTAATAAATGGATTGGCTTCGCTTGATACCATGGCAATTTTCATACTACACGCTGACTCCTTGAGCGATGACTAATGGATCGCTTGCATCGCTACCTGAAAGTTTTTTCACCTGATTAATTTTGGCGTTTTTATCGCAAACAACATATTCTAAACGAACATCTTCGCCGATAATGCTGCGAGTGAAAATAATTGAATTTTTAATATAAGCACCTTCTTCGATGACGACATCGCGAGAAATAATTGAATTTTCAACATGGCCTTTGATGATTGAGCCGTTAGCAATAAAACTATTTTTCACAACCGCATTTTTTCCGTAAAAAGATGGCGGGGTATTATGGGTCGTCGTATATATCGGCCAATTATCTAAAAATAATTTATTGCGATTTTCGAACTGCAAAAGATCGAGAGAATGGCGGACATAATCTTCAAGGCAAAGCATTGGAAAAACAGCACCATTGAAACGATAAGCATTGACTTTCATCACTTTATTGTTGATTACATAGGACACCATATCAGAAATTGAGTACATGCGCGAAACGCTTTTTTGTAACAAAATAATTTCGATAAACGCTTCCTTTGAAAAAACAAAAGTATCGAGAGAAATATCCGCGATTTGCGAAGTTCCAGTATTTATGGAAGTGTTTTTAATAATGTTACTTTTCGCATTAAATTTTAGCGAAACACAGTTTTCAAACTCTGATTTAGCACTCTCAGTTTTTGTATAAACACATGTGATTCGTGCTTTTTCTTTAATATGTTGCTCAATGATTGGGCGAAAATCAATCGAAGCCAAAAAATGGGCTGGAGCAACAACAACATAATTTGAATCAATCGATTCGAGTTGTGGCCGATTGTTGATTAAATTAGAAATATCAGTGTTAAAAAGCGGATTTGTCTTGCCTTGTTCATTGAAGACAATGCGCTGAAATCCAGTTTTAGTATTATTATTCCAAACCTGTCCGCTTTGGACATGACTTAAAATAGCGTGGAGATAATCTTTGACCAAAATAGCAACTTGGTCGATGCCGGAATTGGAAAAATTAGAAAGGGTAAAATCCATTAGCCCATAGCGACCAAGAAAAGTCACGGCGCCAAGAGGCCTTTTATCAGTCAATCTTCCCAGTTCTGGAGAATTGTGCAAATCACAAATACCGAGTACATCTTTCATCATAATTCTTTCACCGCTTTCGAACTGCTAATTAAAATTATTTTATCGCCTTCAAGGTTGATTTGAGCATCATCCATTACAACAGCATTAGGGGCAATAATGGCGTTTTTAACTTTTGCTCTTTTGCCGATAACCGCACCAGACATTATGACGCAGCGCGTGCACTCAGCGTCAGTGTTGATCAGTGCTTCATTTGAAACAACGCATGAATCAACCTTGCCTAAAATAATTCCACCTTGATTGACAATCGAATTTTTGACAGAACCTCTTTTTCCGATATACTGTGGAACACTATAAGTATCCTCTGTGTATATCCTCGTATGGATGTCATTATCATAAAGCCTTAATTGTCCATCATCGCTCACGATATCCATATTAGCTTGATGAAGGGAAGCAAGCGTTCCTACATCCCGCCAATAGCCTTTAAAGCGATAGGCTTGTAGTTTCATCTGTTTTTTGAGCATCATCGGAATGATATTTTTACCAAAGTCGTGATCGCTGTCTTCATTTTTCATATCATCTTTGAGAAGTTTGCGCAGCACTTTCCATTTGAAAACATAGATTCCCATCGAAGCGAGATTGCTTTTTGGGACTTTTGGTTTTTCTTGAAATTCGACAATTTCATCTTTTTCATCAACTGCCATGATGCCGAATCTCGACGCTTCAGATGGATCAACCTCAATAACGGAAATAGTCACATCAGCATTTGATTCGGTGTGCAGATTAATCATATCGTTATAAGTCGTTTTATAGATGTGATCGCCAGATAAAATCAAAACATTTTCTGGTTCCTGACTATCAATCCATTCAATATTTTGTGCTAAAGCATCTGCTGTTCCTTTATACCAGTTTGCTCCTTCTTCGGTTTGTCGTGGAGCGAGGGTTGTCATCAGTGAGTGGACACCATTAAGCCCCCATTTTTCGCCGTTCCCAATATAACTATCTAGTATGGTTGATTCATATTGAGTTAAAACACCAACGGTGTTTATACCACTATTGGCACAATTGCTCAAAGGAAAATCAATGATACGATATTTCGCGGCAAAACTAACAGCAGGTTTAGCAATTTTTTTTGTCAGTGATTCAAGCCTTGTTCCCTTACCACCGGCTAAAACAATCGCAATGACCTCTTTGACCATATGTTATCTCCTTATCTATAAGATATATTATCAAAAACCAACCATAAAACAAACTAATTATTCAAGCGGTTTCTTAAATATTTGACACTGTCTAGTTCTTCATACATCATTACACATAAATTGTTTGTATGTCATGGCGTAGCATTGTAGAATTATGAAATAAAAAAAGAGGAAATAATATGATTAAATCAAACATTGACTGGGATGAATATTTTATGGGCATTGCCTTTCTTTCCGCGCTAAGAAGTAAAGATCCAAACACAAAAGTTGGTGCGTGTATCGTTGACCGTGACCACAAAGTAGTCTCAATCGGCTATAACGGCATGCCGCGCGGAGTAGATGAAGATAAAATTTCTTGGGCAAAAGGCGAAGGGTTAGATTCTAAATATCTCTATGTCTGCCACGCCGAATTTAACGCTATCCTCAATACGCGAGACGGCACAGCTCTACAAGGCTGCACTCTTTATGTCACTCTTTTCCCATGCAACGAGTGCACAAAAGCAATCATTCAAACGGGAATCAAAGAAATCGTCTACTGCGATAATAAATATTGCGATACAATTCCAACGCAAGCAAGCCTTAAAATGCTCCAACTTGCTGGGATTAAAATTAGACAATATCAAGGAAGAATTCCAGAGATAAGGTATTAATTATGACGATTAAGGAATATGTCAAAGAGCAAAAAACAAAATTGAAAAACAAAATTGGCGGATTAAAAGTGCCACCTTGTTTCGCTATTATCCAAGTCAATGATGATGAAGCATCCAATGCCTATATTCGTGGCAAAATGAAAGATGCCGAAGAACTCGGCATTAAATGCGAATTAATTAAATTGAATCCGCAGACTACACAAGCTGAACTTTTAAAACAAATTGATAAAATCAATAACGACCCCAAATATCATGGATTAATTGTTCAAATGCCACTACCGAAAGGTATAGATGAAGAAGTCATTAAATTTAGTATTAAACCAGAAAAAGATATCGATGGTTTTCACCCGCTCTCTTCACTAGAACCATGTACTCCAAAAGGGATAATCAATTACCTCATCGAGACAGGAGTTCAAATTCAAGGCAAAAACGCTTTAATTATCGGCCGTAGTAATATTGTCGGAAAGCCGATGGCTAAATTGCTTCTAAAGCAAAATGCTAATGTGACAATTGTTCATTCAAAAACTTCCGCTGAAGATATGAAGTTTTACATCGAGCATGCTGATATCGTTGTTGTCGCGGTCGGACGCAAATTCTTTCTAGACGAACGCTTTAATTATCGAAAAGATGCAATTATTATCGATGTTGGAATCAATCGCGTCGATTCACACCTATACGGAGACGCAAAACCAGGTCTAAATGTTCAGTTGCAAACACCAGTGCCAGGCGGAGTCGGATTATTAACTCGCTTAGCGCTTATAAATAATTTAATGGAGGCTTATGAAAATGAAATTTTCAATAATTAATGCAGAGGTTTACGGGATTGAAAAATCAATTAAAGCTAGCGGCAACCCAATGCGCACTGTTTTTGACCGCGATCCCGTGACTGAAAAAGATGAAAAAAGAGCGATGAAACTTGGTGGGGCTCGAAATGGCGAAGGACACGATAATTTTCTCAAAGGTATTATTGTGCAAATGGATTTAACTGCTCCTCTTTATTTTTGGAAACAAGCACAACGCTACCACTGGTTTGATTTCGTTTCTTCTCAGTCAACAATGCATTGTTTGCTCAAATTTGATGTAAACAGCCAATGTGTCGACGATACAAATCGCGAAGTCATTCAAATCATTGAAAGATTAGTCGATGAATACAAAGCGATGGATGAATCAGATCCTAATCGCGTCAAAAAATGGCGAGAGATTGTTGCCTCTCTTCCGTGCGGATTTTGCTTAGGCGCGACAATGACGACCAATTATCAACAATTGAAAACCATGTATTTACAAAGGCGATATCACAAACTTGAAGAATGGAGAATTTTTTGCGCTTGGTGCGAACAATTACCCAAATTTATCGAATTGACAGGCGTCGACCATCTATAAAATGAAATTAAAAATTGCTGCTTGGAAAACAACCTTAACTTTCATCTTTGCTTCGCTTTTTTGCGCACTAATGATTTTTCTTGTCTGCATTCTTATTTTTCTCGATTGGCCATGGGATTACCGCCAACCAACAATCATCGCGGTTTGGTTTGTATCATCAATTATCTTTTACATCATTACTCTTAAATCTTGTTACTATGTACTAAGCAAAAAGGATTTAACAGTTGTTCGATTTAAAAAACGACTCGTCTATTCTTTTTCCGATATTATTTACATCGATGAAGAATTATCCAAAAAGAAAAAAATGATTTGTTTTTACACTCGGTTTAATCACAAAAGATTCATTACATTCGATAAAGATAATGTTGTCTTTCCCGCCATGCTTAAATACTGTAAAAATCGGATGAGCAAGGAAGAATTTGAAATAAACTATCCAAATGTTAAATTTTAATTGCAAGAAATCTATGATATGTGATATTATCACACTTGCAGCCAAAGGAGGAAAATGCGATGTCAAGAGTTTGTCCTGTCACAGGAAAGGGTCCTTTATCTGGAAATAATCGCTCGCACAGTTTGAGAGCAACCCGCCGAACATGGAATTGCAATCTTCAAACACATACCATTATTGTCGATGGTAAAAAAATGCGCGTCAGGATGTCGGCACGCGCTTACCGCAGTTTGGTTAAATAGATTATTTCACTGAAGGAAAATAAATTAAGATGCGTTTGAACTAGTCAACAAAAAGTAGACAGTTCAAAAGAGTCTCAATACCCCATGTCAGATTTAAACTGATGTGGGGTTTTATATTTTAGGCAATACATCGGACGCTCATAGTTGTAATAATTGATGTAATCTTTTATCAAAGATAAAACATCATTACACTTCTTCAAATTGAAATCGATGAACAGTTCGTCTTTAATCCATCCGT
>CASEYK010000044.1 GCA_949292105.1 uncultured bacterium | reverse complement strand
AATCTCTCGAGAAGTATTTTCGCAAAGTTCTCATTAACGCTCCGCTGTCTTTTATCTATAAAATTCTTCGTAAAAAAGATATTAAAGTAAACGGTAAAAAAGAAAATAAAGATTATATTTTAAGGACATCTGATATTGTTGAAATTTATGTCAAAGATGAAGCTTTTGATGCCTATGGCAAAAGCGATACGCTCATTAAGAGTTTAGTTATTAAACCATGGATTGTTTTCGAAGATGAAAATATTTTAATTGTCAATAAACCCCGAGGTGTTGCTTCGCAAACTGATTTACAAAGCGGTCGAAAAGGATTAGACCGTTTAGCGTTAGAATATTTTTATGCGAGCGGGCAGTATAATCCAACTCAGCAAGTCGGTTTTATTCCTTCTTTGGCCCATCGTCTCGATTTAAATACTTCAGGCGTGATTATTTTTGGCAAAAATATGGAAACATTGCAGTGCCTTTTTGAACTGATGCAAGATAAAACAGCTCTTGTGAAAAAATATGAAGCATTAGTGGTTGGTGAAGTTGATAAAGACGGAACAATCGATGCTCCCTTAATCAAAAATGAGAGGACCGGGATGGTGAGAGTCGATTTCAACAGTGAAAAAAGTAAGCCCGCCAAAACTTTGTATCATGTTTTAAAAAAATACCAAGGATACACATTATTAGAGTTGACATTATTAAGCGGACGAACGCATCAAATTCGCGTTCATACTTCTTATATGGGATATCCAATTGTTGGCGATACTCGATATGGCGATTTTATGGTCAATAAAAGTTTTGAAGAGCAATTTCACTTCACGAATCAGTTCTTACACGCCAAAAGTCTTGAATTTGTTCATCCAAAAGGTCGTTTAAAATATTTAAAGGGCAAATGTTTTCGGGCAGAAATGCCAGAAGAATATTTAAATATTCTTCGTAATATTTGATTTTTATATGAGAATTATGAAACAATGAAAGCGAGGAAAAGAGGTATATTATGAATATTGAGGAAAATTATAAGCGATGGCTGAATTCGCCAAAAGTGAATAATGTCATCAAAGCGCAGCTCAAAGCGATGAGCAAGGATGAAATAGCTGATGCTTTTTATAAAAATGTTGAATTTGGAACCGCTGGTATGCGAGGAGTCTTGGGCCCTGGAACGAATCGATTGAATGAATTTACTATTCGAAGAGCGACAGTTGGTTTTGCCATTTATTTATTAGAAAAATTTCCATATGCCGCTGAGCAAGGGGTTGTCATTTCTCACGACAACCGTCATCAATCGCGCGAATTTACTATTATGTGTGCCAAAACGCTCAACAACTTTGGTATTAAAACATATGTTTTCGATAGTTTAAGGCCAACACCAGAACTTTCTTTCGCTGTGCGATATTTGAAAGCGGTGGGTGGCATCATGATTACGGCTAGCCATAATCCTAAAGAATATAACGGATATAAAGTTTACGACGAAACTGGATGTCAACTCATTCCATCCAAAATTAAACGATTAGTCGACATCATCAACGAACTGCCTAACGAATTAGATGTTGTTTACACGAGCGTACCTAATCCTGGTGAGAATATTGTTTTGGATAAAACGGTGGATGATGAATATGTGAGATTAGTTGAATCAATCTCTTTAAATCCTCAACTTGATAAAAAAGATTTCTGCATTGTTTTTACTCCAAACCACGGTACTTCATATGTCAACGCTATGCGCATTTTTAATGATTTTGGCTACAATGTTGTGCCAGTATTAAGCCAGTGTGAGCCAGATCCTGATTTTTCTGGAACCCTCTCTCCTAATCCTGAAGATCCTCGCTCCTTTATCGAACCGATTAAAGAAGCCAAAAAATGCCATGCTGATTTAATTGTTATGACTGATCCTGACGGCGACCGCGTTGGACTTGCTTATTTGGGCAAGGACAATGAATACCATTTGTTAAATGGTAATCAATCAGCCGCCATGCTTTTAAATTATATTTTAATGGTTAGAAGTGAGAGAAAAACGCTGCCAGAAAAAGGCGTTATGTATAATACAATCGTTACTTCACCTCTCGGTGAGAAAGTGGCAGCATCGTACGGGGTTGCTACTGAAGCGTTCCTCACCGGTTTTAAATATATTGGAAACCGAATCGATTACTATGAAAAACATCACGGTCCAACTTTTGTTTTTGGATATGAGGAATCTTATGGTTGTTTAATCGCTCCATTTGCAAGAGATAAAGATGGTCTTCAAGCTATTTTGCTCTATTCGGAAATGGCTTTATATTATAAACTACAAGGTCTCGATTTAGCGGATGTCTATGAGATGCTAGGCGATCGCTTCGGGCATCATGAAGATGTTGTTTATTCCGTTGAATTTAAAGGTCCAGTTGGACAAAAAACAATGAATGAATTAATGACAACTTTAAGAGATAAACCACTT
>CASEYK010000043.1 GCA_949292105.1 uncultured bacterium | reverse complement strand
TTGGTGGCCCAAGGCAGAATCGAACTGCCGACACAAGGATTTTCAGTCCTTTGCTCTGCCAACTGAGCTATCGGGCCTTATATAAAAAATTGGCGGACCAGACGGGAATCGAACCCGCGATCTTCTCCGTGACAGGGAGACATGTTAACCGCTACACCACTGGTCCACGTGCTTTTATATTATTATTGAATAAAAAGAAAAAAGCAAGTTATTTATACTTTTTTATTCATATTGTTATAAATAAAAAAAGCCACTCGTTTTCTATGGCGAGCGGCTTTTAATGAATTGCCTTAATAATTGACGGCTAATCTCTCAAAATATGCTTGAGGATGATTGCAGGTCGGGCAAACAAGAGGAGCTTCTTTTCCGACGTGGATGTGTCCGCAGTTGCGACATTTCCAAATAACAACTTCGGATGAAATAAAGACGCGATCACTTTTCACTTTTTCCAAAAGCGCAAGATAGCGTTTTTCGTGCTCGGCTTCAATTTTTGCCACTAATTCAAATTTAGCAGCAATTTCAGCGAAGCCTTCTTCTTTAGCCACTCTAGCGAAATTGGCGTACATATCTGTCCATTCATAGTTCTCTCCACTTGCGGCATCAGCTAAATTGACATCAGTTGATGGGACATCTCCATCGTGAAGATATTTGAACCAAAGTTTGGCGTGTTCTTTTTCGTTATCAGCAGTTTCAAGAAAAAGAGCAGCAATTTGTTCAAAACCTTCTTTTTTGGCTTTTGAAGCGTAGAATGTGTATTTATTTCTCGCTTGCGATTCACCGGCAAACGCGGTCATTAGGTTTTTTTCAGTTTGTGAACCTTTTAAATTCATAAATTAATCCTCCAAAAATCATATTAAAATAATTTTATTTTCTTAACAAGTCAAATGCTCTTTATTCGCATTAATTAACTAATTTCTTCGCTGTTAGAAGAAGGTAAGTTCGCATCATCTTTCTTTACATATTTATAATATTCATAATTCCACTCGACACTTGCTCTTAATTTCATAGCGTTATACGCTTCATCGCGAAGAAGATTTGTAGCGTCTTTCATAGGAATGTCTTGGCGGGGATAGAAAGGACCATCTAAGTAGATATAAATGCGAGGACGTTTAAAACACTTAACTTTTTTATAACACGTTGTGGCCGTTATAACTGGAGTATTATTCATTACAGGATAACGGAAAGTGTCGGATGTAAATGGACGAATAAAATTGCAGTATGGCCAAATATGTTTTTCGGGATATATTAAGACATTATGCTTTTTTCGAACATGATAATTGATAGCTTTTAGATAGTTGGCGTACATTTTTTTTGTTTGAGGAACTGGAATGGTGCCTAAATTTCTAACAAGCCAACTGATAAAAGGATTTATTGAAAAGGCATTGGCTGAGGCAATGATACATGTATATTTGCTTGGATTGACCATGACAGCGTGAAAACACGGATCTAGATTTTGCGTATGATTTGCATATAGAAAATATCCATTCCTTTTAACGCTTTTAAGGGCTTTTTTATTTTTTACTTTAACGCCAAAGGTGAAAAAGGCAACGATTGTTAAAATAGGAACAGCTATCAAATAGCGCAAAACAAGCGAAATAAAAAAAGTAAAAGGATTGCGGCGGATATACCGATAATTTTCCTTTATAGTTTTAGTTTTTATTCCGTTTTCAGCAAAGTCGTCAGTTAAAGGATCGGAATAATAAATTATTTTTTTTTCTTCTTTTTTAGCCATGGTTTTTCTGGATTGTAATTATTTTTAACTTCGATCAACATTTGTTCCATCTTATCCATACACATTTGGAAATCGAATTGCTTAGCGTATTCTGCATATTCAACACTAGCCTTTTTTCTTTCTTCAGGGTGTTCAATCCACCAATCAATTTTTTTTGCTAAATCTTTAGCTGACTTATAGTTGTAAGAACTTTCTGGTCTAAGCGAAAATTTAGATGTTGCGCTGCGCGAAGAATTAGCAATAACAGGAACTAATCCACAAGCAAGAGCTTCCAAACAAGATATCGCTTCAATTTCAATGATGGAAGTATGAACATATAAATCTGAATAATGAAGAGCTTGGCTAAGCGATTCGTGAGGAAAAGAACGAATAATAGGAGGATTAACTAAATGTTTAAATCCATATTTGATAAGAGCTTTTTTTCGTGGCCCATCACCAGCTAAAATAACTTGAATTGTATCTTTATATTTCGATTTTTGAATTGCTTTAAATAAAAGGATTTGATTTTTTTCTTTGCTAAGCCTGCCTGACATAAGAACAACAAATTTATCTTCGAGATAAGCAGGCTTTTTTACTGTGTTATCAAGATGGAAGAGGTTTGACTGCACTCCATTAGAAATAACATAAGGTTTTGGGCCAATCATGCCGTTGCTTTTTGCTACATCACAAATGAATTGTGTTGGAAAATGAATAGCGTCAACATATTTATAATATTTTTTCCACAAAGTTCTATAAACATAATGATTAATAAAATTAACATTCATCGAAAATATGTGGGAAGTAATATTTTCAGCTTGAGCATGGAAACCTGAAGTAATAGGAATATGATGTTCGTTACAATATTTAGCTGTTGAAATGCCGATTGAAAAAGGAAGAATACTATGTACGATATCAGCATCTTTGCATGCTTGTTCGATAATTGAAGAACTTTTTTTGGCAATAACAACACCATTCTTTTTTACATATGAATTAAATATGCCAAAGTTCATCGGCGGCACGACATAATAACCTTCTTGCCCAATTCTTAAACGATCTGGACATACTACTTTTACTTCGTGTCCTTTCGCTTTTAAAGAATTAATTAAGTTAAGAGCGGCAAGAGTTGTGCCATTATTCGCCTCGCCTAACACATCGGTGACAACTGTAATTTTCATATATTTACTAAAGATTTCTCCTTCTTTTTGATTTTATCATAATATAATGATGATAGGGTAAAAAAGTCTCATTCTTCGACAAATTAGTATGATGAAAGGGTAAAAAGATGGAAAACAGCAAAAATAAAAAATGGAAAAAAGGGTTAATGATTACTTTGACCATATTTTTGTCAATTATTGGCGCTTTAATCTTAACAGTCGGATCATATGTTATTTATGTTGTTGCTCAGTATTATCGCATTGATGATCATCTACAACTTGAAATTAAAAACAATCAAAGCAAAATTGTCGAAACAAACAAAAATTTATCGTTTACGACTTTTAATTTTGGTTTTGGAGCATATTCGAGCGATTTTACTTTTTTCATGGATGAAGGCTATACTCCAGAAGGTAAAAAAGTTGTTGGTACCCAGTCGCGCGCCAAAGATAAACAAGAAGTTATCAAAAATACTGAAGGGGCAATCAATGTTTTGAAAGAACTCAATAGCGATTTTTATGCGTTTCAGGAAGTTGATATCGATTCAGATCGTTCTTATCATGTTAATCAAGAAACATATATTGACAATACTTTTGTGTCTTTTTCATCCACTTATGCTATTAATTTTCACTCCGCATACTTGTTCTATCCGATTCTTAATCCCCATGGTAAATCGGCTTCTGGATTAAAAACATTAAGCAAATATAAGATTGAAGAATCTTTTCGCGAATCATATGTAATTGATACCTCATTCCCAAACAAGTTTTTTGATTTAGACCGTTGCTTTACTTATCAAATTTTTCCGACGGACAACAATAAAAAACTAATTGTGATTAATAGCCATATGTCAGCTTATGACGAAGGTGGTCTAGTTAGAAACAAACAATTGCAACAATTAAATGATTTTATGACAGAACAATATAATCTTGGCAATTATGTTATTTGTGGCGGTGATTTTAATCATGATTTATTGATTAACAATCCACTATACCCTCAGTATGATTTGGACAATATCCCTTTTAAGGATGAAATTCAGCAATTAAAACCAGACTGGATAAATTATATTTATGGCGAAGACAAAACGAGTGTGATAAGCGATACATTTTCAGTTTACGCCGCGGATAATGTTCCAACCTGTCGAGGCTGCGATGATATCTATAAACCAGGATATACATATGTTTGTACAATCGATGGATTCATTGTCAGTCAAAACATCAAGGTCAATAGCATTTCTAATATTGAGATGGACGATGGTGAGACTGAGATGTTTGCCTTTTCTGACCACCAACCAGCAACAATCGAATTTGTGCTACAATAAAAATTTTTTCCCTATTATATAAATGGGGTTTTCTATGCACAAAAACATTGGGATTTATAAAGAAGAAGAAATGATCCTTCTCTTTAACAATAAAAAAATTAAAGATTTAAGCAATAACGGCAGATACATTATCAAAGAAATTTTTGGACATGTCGATCAGGAACAAACAATATTTTGTGAACCAATTGAAGGATATATAAAACCGGATTTTGTTATTAAATACAAGGATGAGACAAAATATGTTTCGATGAAAAGCGGAAGCAGCGAAATCGTGCACCAAGAATATGTAAAAAATTTTTGCAAGTTTCTTTTAGAAAAAGGGATTTCAAAAAGAACGATTCAGACAATTTTGCTCTATCAATACGGGGACGGCACTCTTGATGGGAGTGGCAAAAATAGAATGCCTTATGAAAAATTAAGGTATTTACTAAACGAAAGGATAGAATCCGCAAACGATGAATTGAACAAGAATAAAGATTTCGTTCTTGAAATCGTTAAGCGAACATTATTCAAAGGTTCCAACGACAATAGCATCGAAGCAGATTATATTTATCATGGTGACGCTGAATTCGGCGTTGTTGTTTCGAGACAACAAATTATGAAACATTGTATGAGAAGAGAATGGAAATGGATTACTGCGCTTCACATTGGTCCAATTATGTTAAGACCACACGCTCGCTATATCGGTAAGAAGATTAAAAGGCCTAGATCTAGAGAAAGATTAGAATTTTACTGGCCAAAATTTTATTTTGAACTCGACTATATCAGCAAAAGATATGATGGATAGACTGCCGGTACCCAGGAAGTCAGAGGTGAAAGCCAGCCGCAGAATAAAAAAAAAGACCTTGCGGTCATGAAGTTTCGTCTGGTTGCGGGGAGAGGATTTGAACCTCTGACTTCCGGGTTATGGGCCCGACGAGCTACCAGACTGCTCTACCCCGCGATTTATGCCCTTATACTTTACTACCTTTTGCGAAATATTGTCAAGAAAATGGCAATAAAAAAAATAAAAGTTCTTTTTCAAGAACTTTATTTGCGATTTTTACGACGGGCATTTTCGCTTTTTAATTTTCGCTTTAGCCCAGGTTTGAGATAATACTCTCTACGGCGAGCTTCTTGGATAGTGCCTGCCTTATTGACTTGGCGTTTGAAGCGTCTTAGTGCGTCATCAAGAGTTTCGTTTTCTCTAACGATTGTTTTTGGCATATTCTCACCTCCTTAGCTCGTACCAAACTTGTTCAATTATAACATTTAGAGAATTATTTTCAATAATTTAATCATTTGTCTGACAATCGGTGTCCACATTTTGAACAAAAATTAGCATTTTCATCATTTACATTTCCACATTTCGGGCAAATGTTAGTATTGAAGTGTGTGCCGCATTTATTACAAAAACGATTAGATGGGTCATTTTTAGCACGACAATTAGGACATACGATATATTCTTTTCCATTAGCATCAATTCCAGATATTGGAGTAACGACATTTTTGTTTATTGTTTCTAAACGATCGTTTATTGTTCTTTTTGTATTTCGATTAAAAAGAGAATACCCGCTCCGCGATGTCGACAAACGCATTAAGATTGTACCGATTAAAATTAAAAATGAGCCGGAAAAAAACACAACAATTGTTTTTGCTCCGAAAGGTGAACCAAATGAATAAACTTGGTAAAAAACAATGCAAAATGTTACAAAAATTAGAATAAAGCCAATAACAGTTGTTGCTAATCCGCAAAAATATAAAATTCTATATTTTTTATCGCTATTGTTTTTTATGTCCATAAATCACCTATCAATGTAATAAAAACAATATGGAATAACAATAGCCGAGCATATAGTCGGAAATTGAGTGGCTATGAGCCAATAAGTACTGCTATCACCAATATAGAGATACATGTATAAAAAGTAAAAAACTGATGTAATGATTGAAAGAGGGAATGTTGCTAAAAGAAAACATTTATAAAGATTTTTCAAACGCTCATTGTAGCGGTAAATCCAAGCAAACACAAAAAGAAAAAACGCGATGGAAAGAATCGAGTTTGTGATAAATCCAAAGATTGAATAAAGCGTAAAGGTCCAATGAATATCGACATTGAATGTTGATGAAACGGCAAAAAAGCCATTAATGCCAGACCAAATAAAAAGAACGCTTGCTGATATTTCAATCATCGAATTTGAGTTCGACAAAAAACCGCGCATACAAAGCACGATAAAAAAGATATAAAACAAAGTGTTGAAAAATACAGGCAAAACAAATTCCCTGACATCAACAAATTGGCATATCATGCTCAAGATGCAGAGCAGTATCCACAAAATACAAAGATTAATACCTAATTTTTGATTTGATTTAGGAAAGCGCAAAGAGCGCATTATGTCAAAATCATCCATATTGTCTAATTAGATAATTTTTGTGCCGTTGGATGTTCCGATTCTAGTAGCGCCAGCTTCTACCATATCGAGCAAGTCTTGATGTGTTCTAACTCCACCTGACGCTTTCACGCCCATTTCTTGTCCGACGCTTTCTCGCATTAATTTGACGGCGTGAATAGTTGCACCACCTGTTGCAAAACCAGTTGAAGTCTTTACAAAGTCGGCGCCAGCAGCTTTCGAGAGAGCACACGCTCTTACAATTTCATCATCGTCGAGAAGACAAGTTTCTAAAATTACTTTTAAAATATGATTGCCACACGCTTCTTTTAACATTTTGATTTCGTTATAAACATAATCGTCGTGATGTGCTTTTAACATTCCAACATTGATGACCATATCGATTTCATCTGCGCCAAGTTTTAAACATAATTCGGTTTCTTCCAATTTGGTTCTTGTTAGATTCATGCCGAGAGGAAAACCGACAACAGTACACACTTTAACATCGCTGCCTTCGAGCGATTCTTTAGCCAAAGGAACATAGGCGGGATTTACGCAAACAGACATAAAGTCGAATTGTTTAGCTTCTTCACAAAGTTGAATTATTTGTTCTGGGGTAGCATCTTGCTTGAGCAAGGTGTGATCAATTAATTTGTTGTATTTCATATGTAACTCCTTATTTGTTATTTTAACAAAAGGCAAAGCAAATAAAAAGACAAGATAACTTGTCTAATTATTCGCTAGCTTTCTTTTCAGCCACTTTTTTTGAAGATTTTTTGCCTGATGCAGCTTCTTTTTTAATTTTTTGCTCACTCATCAATTTTCCATTTTTATCCAAGACTTGTTTTCCAGCGTAGAAACCGCATTTTGGACAAACATGGTGAGCTTTAATCATTGCACCGCAATTTGAACAAGTAACTAAACCGGTAACATTTAACTTGAAATGAGTTCTTCTCAATCTTTTGCGGGTTTTTGATATTCTCCTCTGTGGTACAGCCATTTCAATGCCCTCCTTAAGCTTGTTTAATTATATTAACATTGACAAATAATATCAATTTTTTTTTGACAAATTATAGTTTTTTTCAATTTATGCTGATTACATCACACTTTTTTGAATGTAGAATTTATAACTTGACCAATAATATTAGACGAGGATTTAAGATTCACTTCTAAATAATTCGAAGTATGTCCAAAATATGTTCTGGATTTTTTGTCGTACGATTCAACTAAAACTTCAACTGGCTTTCCATCAAAAAGGGATGTGTATTGTTTCCATAATTCGTCAGAAAGACTAATAAGTCTATTAACTCTTTCCTTTTTAAGTTTTGCATCTACTTGACCGATTTCTCGAGCGGCTTTTGTTCCTTCGCGAGCAGAAAACGGAAAAACATGCAACCTGCTGAATTGACATCTTTGGATAAAATGATATGTTTCTTCAAATTCTTCATCACTTTCTTGTGGATATCCGACGATGATATCAGTTGTTATGGCACAATCTGGGGCAACATTCCTAATGTTCTCAATAACGCGATAAAATTCTTTACAAGTATAATGTCTATTCATTCGCTTTAAAACGCTATCAGAGCCACTCTGAAGCGACAAATGAAGATGATGAGCAAGGTTTTTTCTTGTTTGGAGCAGAAAAAGAAATTTATCATCGATTTGACTCGCTTCAATCGATGATATTCTTAAGCGGAACAAATTAGGAATATCCAACAATTTTTCAATTAAATCAGAAAAAGAATATTCTCCGTCGCGATAAGAGCCGACATCAATACCAGTTATTACCAGTTCTTTATATCCACAATTAATTAAAAATTGAGCTTCGTCCACTATCGCATTTAAACTTCTCGATCTAGATTTACCTCTTACAAACGGGATAAGACAATAAGAGCAAAAATTATCACAACCATCTTGAATTTTTAAATATGCTCGTACATTTTCGCTACAAGATGTTGTTCCTAATTCTTCATAACAAAAAAATCTTGTCGATGGATTTACACTAATGATTTGTTTATGGTTTTGCTTGAAACAATTAATATAATCAATAATTTTGCTTCGATTTGAAGTCCCAATGATAATGTCGGCGCCAAGCCAATCAGCAACTTGTTGAGAATGATTTTGTGAAAAACATCCCATAACCACCAAAATTGAATGGGGGCTTTCTTTTCTGACGCGTCTAATTAGTTGCCGCGATTTTTGATCCGCAGTTGCAGTAACACTACAAGTATTAACGACACAAACATCTGACTGTTCATCCGATTTGGCTTCTTTATATCCCAAAGAAAGAAATAAACTTTTTAAAGCACTACATTCATAATGATTGACCTTGCAACCAAGCCAATAAAATTTAACATTCATTGCTTACATTTTGCCCTCGCAGCATAACCCATAGTTTATGTGAAATAAATTCATTCGCATATAACTCAGTTATAAATTTTGCACGACAATTAGAAAAATAGGCTTTGACAACAGGTGTTAACCTTTCGAGCATGTGTGAGTAAGACGGATGTTTTATATGTTTGTCAAATAAAACTATTTTATTATCTAACCTTCCTTGCGAATTGACGATATAAATCGTGTTCATATCGTAGTGAAAAAATGCAACTTCTTTGCCATTGGTACCGATATTGACTAATCGAGTAAATAAAGAATTGTATAAATTTGTTCCATATGTATCGAATGGATCGATAATTGTTTCTAAAAAGGAACTTTTAAGTTCATTGTATGGATATTCAAGCAATTTCTCAGGTTCTTTCAAATATGTATAATTTAATGGCCTTGGAAAAAACGGAATGTAAATTCTAATTTTGTCATCAACTAAGTATGGCAAATCAATTGTCACCTCGCGGAGAGTAGAAACAAATTTAGCATGATCAACTTTTACTCCTGATTGCATATGAGAATTGATATTATCTATTTCGTCTTCGATAATTTCTTTGTTGAGCAAGCCTCGCAAGACAATATTAGCCCGCATAATATTAAATTCATTATCATCGGAGTCATAAAGAAAAGAAAATTTAGGATATTTTTCTAAAATATAGCGATGATCAATAAAAAATTTAAACTCTTCTGTTTTTTCAAAAGAAGGCCTCTTTTTTGCTTTTTTATTTAAAAGTGTATAAACGCCAATCATAATCTATCCAAAAATAATCCTATCACACTTAGCCCATAAACGGCTGCTGTTTCGCACCTAAGAATTCTTTTCCCAAGTGAAACAGCTTGAAATCCGTTTTTCTCTAAAAATCGAATTTCTTCTTTTTCAAAGCCACCTTCTGGCCCTACAAAGATTGAAACACTTTCACCAAAATGTATTTCTTTTAGTGCATTAAAAAAATGAAGAGTACTTCCACTATTTTCTTCATAAGCGACAAAGTTTTTGTCACAAAGAAAATCTAATGGTATCTTTTTAAGTTCAAACAAACCATCAATGCTCAAAATTGATGTTCTCTTGCATTGTTCGCTCGCTTCCTTAGCGATACTCATATAGCGTTGTTTTTTTCGTTCAAAATCAGTTTGGGTAAGTTTGACCACACTTCTTGCCGAACTAACTAAAACGAGATTGGTAGCTCCTAATTCGCTAGCTTTTTGCACGACAAATTCAATTTTATCTTTTTTAGCCAAACAAAAAAATAATGTTACTTTTTGATTAAATTCACTGTCCGCCTCAATTTTTTCAATTACCTCAGTACAAAATGGATGGATCGAAACAATTTTTGAACGAAAAATATCTCCATTAAAGACTACTTCAAATTCTTGATCGACCTTAAAACGGAGAACATGTGTCAGATGATGAATATCGTTTTCAGACAAAATTGCTTTTGTGCCGATGATTTCACCAAAATATCTCGGCATTATTTAACAAATTCTCCTTTCGCATCTTTTAAGTCGTTTTTAAAGAGAAACAAAAGACCAAAAAGGGCGTTTAAAACAAACACAATAACAAAAGCGATGGCAAAAAAAGAAACATATACATCGAAATGAAGCACAAAGGCAAAAATTGAACCAATTCCAGCAATTAAAATAAGATTTGAAAATAGCCATATAAGCGCTGTCTTGAGATAGCCAAGATAAAATAGAGGGGCTCCACTCCACCCTAAAAACAAACTTAGCAAAAACGCGCTCATTCTTTTATGGGGCTTATACTGTTTAAATTCGGGAGAATGAATATCGATTTGTGAAGTGATATCAGCCGTCTCCGAGTTAGTGCCTTCAAGAGGAAAACGACATCCACACACAGGGCAAATGTCTCGATCGAATTTGCTTATTCTTGAACCGCATTCTCGACAATTAGGCATACAATTTTCCTTTTCAGTTTTGTATCTTAACACATTTGAAAAAAAATATTTATTAAATATTAATATTTCTCACAAGTTTTTTAGACAATGTCAAAAAATTATAAATAACTACCAACGATTCTTTACTTTTTCAGCAAAACCGAGCATATTCTCAAATGAATATTTTTTTCCATTTGCAACTATCGTTCCACTAAAATATCCAAATACTTGATTCTGGTTCGAAGATAAAACTAAAGCGTTCATCGCATCATGTCGATTCAAAATAGGCTGAAATATTAAATCAATGTCGCCTGATTTAGAAACAATTTTCCATTCTGACATAAAATTATCTTTTCCTTTTTCAGTTTGCGGAATAAGAAAATTAACATCGTTAAGTTTATATACTTTATCATCGACGAACAAAACATTCTCGGTCGCTAAATCATTGAGTCCAAAACCATACCCCAGATTAAAACCTATGCGGTGTTTTTGATATTCTCCGCTCATTGAAGCCCAATACCAAGTATTAGAATATGGCCATACTCCTCTTCCCCAATCCAATACACCATATGATTGTGAAGTAAATTGATGCTTGATTGGCCCAAAAGAAAAAGCGCCTCGAACTTTTAATAGATTAATTTTTTGGTTGTAATAAAAATGACGTTTATTTTTAAATGGAGTCACTATAACGATTGAATTTGGCGAAGTTGTTTCCAATTCAATATCGCACTGAAAATTATTTTTAGTCGCAACATTATTCATTGAACATATTAGATGTCTATGACCTTTTTTATTGATAAATTTCATGCTAAATTTATTGCCTTTAAAAACAACATCTCCATCCATGCTAGACGAAGGCAGAGCAAGGCTACCAAATGTGAAAGCACCCATGTACGATTTCGTCCAATAACGACGATTTTTAAAATCAAGAATAGAAACGCTAGCCAGCGACATGTAAGAATTGTCTGCTACAGTCAAAGCTACACCATATGCATCATCGCCAACATAATAATAATCCCATTCTTTTATACGCGTCTTGTGTCCCCTTATGTCGTTGCGGCGATAATCTTTAACAAGCGAAAAAGCATATCCGTATTCATTGAGACAACCTTTTTGGTCAAGCAAAGGCCCAGGAACCAACTTCTTTTGAGTATCCATATTTTTACCTTTTGGCTCTAACATAAGCCACATACCCAGCGGGATTTTTAACATTATTGAGATCTTTTTCTCTACGAATTTCAAAATCGTTTTGTTCCAAAAATTCTATCAATTTTTTACAGCCATAATTTCTTACATCGAAATCCGAATATCTTTTTGAAAGAATGGCACCAACAAGACTGATCAATATCCAACCTTCTTCATCAGAATTTTCCTCGATGATTTTTTGAATCGAGTTAATAATTTCTTCTAAAGGTGTTTGCGATGATTTTATTTCATCTTCAGCTTGTGTTTTTTTAGTTTTTCGCTTCGGCTTTTTCTCATTTCCAACATTCTCATACGAAGAGGCAAGAACATCGAGATATTTGAACTTAACACAAGCGGCGACAAATGCTTTTGGCGTTTGTTTTTTGCCCATTCCAATCACAATCATCCCAGCTTCCTTTAAACGGGCGGCAAGTCTTGTAAAATCGCTATCAGATGAGACGAGGATGAATCCTTCAACGCGACCAGCATAAAGAATATCCATCGCATCGATAATCATTGCTGAATCAGTTGCATTTTTTCCTGTTGTATAAGCATATTGCTGAATTGGATTTATTGAATAATCAAGAAGTATGTTTTTCCACTGTTCTAAATTCGGTTTCGTCCAATCTCCATATATTCTCTTGTAAGTAATAACGCCTTCATTCGCTGCCTCTTCCATAATCGTTTTAATATATTTAGCGCCAATGTTGTCGGCATCGATTAATAAAGCAAATCTTTTTTCATCCATGTTTATAACCTCGGTAAAATTATTAAATTTTATAACTAACTATATTTTATGTTGCTAAACAAAAAAACAAAATATTTAATCTCGCTAAATGAAATTTTAAATAAAAAGGGGTTTATCACTGCTAGCTAAATATGTGCCAATAAGCATTGTACCTAAAGCAATGATGTACTGATAAGTAGGGAATTGATGAAAAATAAAAAGCGATAAAAGGCGAAATAGCATAGTAAGCACTCGTTTTAGCAGCCCCTATATATCGCTGCGCAAAAATATAAAAGAAAATAGATAATCCATACGAAACAGCACCTAACCCAAGCGCAGCAAAACATGGCCAAACTGTTGTAATGCTTTCACCGATTGAAAAACCGATAATAAGAGATCCGGCTCCAGAAAAAAATCCTTTAATCATTACAATTTGCATTGGATCATGAGAAGACAATTTGCGTGTGCAATTATTCTCTAACCCCCAGCAGGCCGCTGCTAGCAAAACTAAAAGGGACCCAAGCAAAAATTTTAATGGCTCATTAGGATCAAAAGAAAGGATGAGGCACGCTAATGTAATAAAAATAATACCAATCCATAAGCGTGACGATATTTTTTCTTTAAAAAAAGTAAAAGCGATAATCGCCGTCATTACTATTTCAAAATTATTTAACAGTGAAACGCTCGCTGCACTTGTTAATTCAAGACCATAGAGCAATAAGATTGGCGCAGCGATATCTAGCAAAACCATACCAATAACATACGGCATATCTTTTTTAGTAAGTTTTTGCTCGCTCCTCTGGTGCTTAATTTTTCTTATGAGATAGATAAAAAGCATACAAATGCCTGCGCCAATATATAGAAAACCCGCCAATAAAGTCGGCGGCAAATCACCAAGAATGAGTTTAGATATCGGCGAACTTAAAGAGTAAAAAAACAGCTGCTAAAATTGCTAAAAATATGCCATTTTTGCAACGATTTACGGTTGTTTTCATCTATTTATGCTAATTTATAGGTTTAAATAATCGCTAACAGAAGCGATGGTTGTTGTTTCAATATTATTTACAACAGCTGAAGCAAACAAACCTGTGCTTTGATTAGTACTGTCGAGTTTGGAACAATCAGCATCTTCAACATATAAATAATAATTAACTTCATCTTTGCTTGATGAAAAAGAAATTTCGACGCGGTCAAAATGGAGATATTCGTCATCATTGATAGTAGGATTAGTATACACAGGTGCAATGAAATACATAAATAATTCAATGAGTTTGTCTTCATCTTTTCTTGTGTTATCAAAAACCATCTGGTATCGGTTTTCAATTCCATCAACCAGAGTAAATCTTGAACTTAAACTTTCGTTAAGAGAAAGTTTCTTAATTTTATGAAGGGTTCCAAATCCATCAAAATCATGAATATTATATGCCCCATCATCGCGATCGATTATTACATCATCTTTTGTTCCACCAATTGACTCGTGACCGTTGCTCAAATGGTAATGTTTCATTCTGCCATTTTCATTCAAATAGCCAGAATTGACTCCTTCTGATGCCGAAGCGTTATGCATGTAAAGAGCGTTTTCAGTCCACAAGGTGATACGTGACTGTGTAAATTCAAAATAATTGAATTCAGATACCTCAGCAAAAGCATCAGCATTCAAAAACATCATTGTTGTTCTTGTGTAATTGTAATCAGCAGCCTCTAAAATTTCTTTCGCACCCTCATTTTCAATCGCATTTTGAACAGTGTTTTTAACCGGAGTGGAAGAAAATGTGCCAGCAACAATAAGCGTAAATAAAGTCATAATTTTTAAAAACATCATTATCACCTCACGACTATTTTACCATACAAAATATATTATTAAATATAAAACCTCAATCAAATATTGTATGCAGAAGCAACTCAAACAAAAATGTTGCATTGAAAATAAAAAATGTTTGATACCACAGATACCAAACACATAGAAGTTGAACTTTCCCCATTTCTTTTGACCATGGGTTTTTAACTCTTACTTTATTTAATACTACAACATTTGATTTTCCAATAATTTATTTTTGTACATAACTGGACTCATATGGAATTTGTTAACAATTCTTTCTTCATTATA
>CASEYK010000042.1 GCA_949292105.1 uncultured bacterium | reverse complement strand
TTATAATGAAGAAAGAATTGTTAACAAATTCCATATGAGTCCAGTTATGTACAAAAATAAATTATTGGAAAATCAAATGTTGTAGTATTAAATAAAGTAAGAGTTAAAAACCCATGGTCAAAAGAAATGGGGAAAGTTCATCTTAGAAATTCTCCTATTAATCTTGCTAAGCTATGGTGAAATTAAAGGAGTTTTTTATTTCGCTGCAGACAAGATTTATTGATAAAATATTTTGATATACTTTTGATATATTGTAGACATTAATTAAAAAAATATTATGTTTACAGTTGTGCTTAAATATAATATTCCGATATAGAAATAACATTGTTGACAAAAATATTTTTATATAATAGCATTATTCCGGTATAGGAACAATGGTACTAATCATAAAATGGAATACAAAAACACTTCATACTTTTCAAAAAAATGGAATATCAGTGAAAGACGAATAAGGCTTTTATGTTCTCTCAACAGAATTGAAGGAGCAGTAAAGGTCGGCAAAACTTGGTTGATACCAATTGACGCCAATAAACCAAGTGATGAGCGATTCAAAGATAAATTTGAATTATTTTTCGATACGCTCGATTTTCGAATAATCGATCAAAAGAAAGATTTAATCGAATCATTTAGGCCTTTTAATAGCGAGGTCATAAAACAGCTAAAAGAAAAATTAGTGGTGGAATGGACATATAATTCAAATGCTATTGAAGGTAATACTTTAACATTATCTGAAACAAAGGTAGTGTTAGAAAACGGTATTACAATTGATGGAAAACCGTTAAAAGATCACTTAGAAACCATTAATCATAAAGAAGCGATTGAATTCGTTGAAGGACTCGTTTCTAACGGTTCACAGTTAACTGAATCCACCATAAAGTCGATTCACTATTTAATTTTAAAAAATGTAGATTCAAATAATGCCGGGAAATATAGGGAGAGGAATGTATTCATAAGTGGCGCAAAACATGTTCCGCCATCTTTTTTAATTGTTCCTCTTGAGATGCAAAAATTAATAGTAAACTACAAAAAATGGGAAAATTTACATCCAGTTGTAAGAGCTTGCTATCTTCATGGCGAATTTGTTAAAATCCATCCATTTATTGATGGCAATGGCCGAACAGCGAGAATCTTATTAAATTTCGAATTGATGAGATGTGGATATCCGCCCATCGTTATTAAAAACAAAAATAGGGTTGAATATTATGACGCTTTGGACAAAGCTCACACAACAAATGACTATACAGATTTTATTCATATGGTCACTCAGCTTGTCGAAGAAGTAGAAAATAATTATTTGTTTCTGCTGAATTCTTGATTTAAATAACTTTTACAGATAGCGAATCCCATCAGTTTTGACTAAAAACCTTAGATGTATGGAAGCTTTTTTAAACACATACTTTTTGCAAATTTCGAATCTAATGATTGAAAAATATAAAATGCTTTTAAAAATACCATCTGGCGTTTATAATTATTTTGTAACATAAAATCGAAGATAACGTTACGAAGTTCAAATAAGGTTTATCCTAAAAGAGTCTAACAGACCGACCATTTGGTCAACTAATTCCTACTCGTACTGGGTAGGTTTTTATTATATGAAGATTGAATGCGATGTTATCTTCGATACCTCTTAGACCGATATGCCAAAAGACTATCATCAGGCTGTGTTTGAGAGTAATGTTATCTTCGATACCTCTTAGACTTCTTTTTGCGTAGCTATTGCTATCTCTAAGTTTGAGAGTAATGTTATCTTCGTTGTGGCGAGACAACAAACAGCAACTTTGATTAGTATGGAATGTTGCTGTTTTTTTATTTTTTGTCTCATTTTTTCATTTATAATTGTCTTTATGAATGAAGATATCTTCCGAGGAATAAGTTTTGAAAGAACTTGAGTCCGAACTACATACCGCCATCACGCGTGGCGATCATGAGCATTTACTATGCATTTTCGAG
>CASEYK010000041.1 GCA_949292105.1 uncultured bacterium | reverse complement strand
GTCTCCCTGTCACGGAGAAGATCGCGGGTTCGATTCCCGTCTGGTCCGCCAATTTTTTATATAAGGCCCGATAGCTCAGTTGGCAGAGCAAAGGACTGAAAATCCTTGTGTCGGCAGTTCGATTCTGCCTTGGGCCACCAAAACTTAGACATCGGTTGAACTTCTTAATTTGAATAAGAAGTTCTTTTTCTTTTATTTAAGATATATCTTTTTATCGTATTTAACCGTAAAATAGTTAGTATGGAAACGAAAACAATTATTATTCCACTTAATAAAATTGAATTGACAATAACTGAATTTAAAATCTTTTTTTGGGTTTTAAAAGATAAAAAGATTGATTCTTCCAGTGCTACACTTACTTTTGAAAGAGACAATTCCATTCCTAATTATCAAAAAATTGTTGAACTCGAAAAGTCATATTATAAAAAGACTTTATTTCCGGCTTGGCCAATATTTTTAACAGCCTCTATCGCGCTTGTGTTGTTTATTATTTTTACAATTTGCTTTTTTGTTCAAAGAGATCTTGTCATGACCGTTTTTATTTGGACATTTTTGTTGCCTGGCATTTTATGTTTGCTCAGTGCAACTATTTGTTCTATCATCCGCATGAAAAGCATAAATGCATATATTAAGAATGAAGAAAATCGAAAGAGAAATATTATTGAAGAAGTGGAGAAACTCGCAAATGGCAAATGAAACTAAATCCATAAAAGTTAATGCTGAACAAAAAACTAAAGTTGTTGAGGTAATGTCTCATTTCGCTTGGAAAGCAGTGGGCACAAGCAACCCTTCAGGGAACGAATATACATTATCCTTCCAAAGAGATACTAAAATGCCAAACTACAAACGAATTGTCTCTTTGGAAAAACAGTACAATAAAATCAATCGTCATTTTCCACTTACTGCTATTATTTTACTTGCGATTAGTTTATTGATGCTTATTCCCTTATTCGTTGTTAATGAAATAACAGCGAAGAGCATTCTTGCTGCTCTAACAGCTATTATTTTTTCGATTGGACTTTTTCTTTTGTTCTCCTTCCTATTTATGTTGACTAAAAAGAAAAGTATGCTCAACGATCTTTTGCATCAAGCAGACGAACTTCGAGGCGCTACTTTCGACATACCTCTACCTTGTAATATCAAAGAGCCAACAAAAGATACATATGAAATTAAAAACAGCAATATTCAGTTAGGAAAGAAGGTTAATAAATGAAGAAATTTCTTCATCGTTTATTTTCGCCAACATTTCTTGCGATTCTTTTAATTCTATTACAACTGGCATTGTTGGTTTTAATCTTTGCCTATCTGGATACTTATTTTTGGACTATCCAGTTATTTTTTGAATTAATGGCTATTCCTGTTGCTTTTGCCATCTTCAACAGCAAAATGAATAGTAGCTATAAGATAGCATGGATGTTTTTTGTCATCGTTAGCCCTCTTTTCGGCGTTTTATTTTATCTTTTGTTCGCGAATAAAAAATTTACAAAACGCGAATTGAGAAAAATCGCTCCGATTGATAAGTCAATGAAAGAATCGATGAATTCTGCCGAAGCTGATGGAGCCATTCATAAGATTGATCAAACGACCGATGGTGTTTGTTATAACATCGCTCGTTATATTAAGCGCTTTTCCAATTGTAATATTTATCAAGATACCTCAACAACTTACTTTGCGTGGGGAGAGGATGCCTTCCCTGTTATGCTCGAAAAACTGCGCTCGGCAAAACATTATATTTTTCTTGAATATTTTATAATTAGCCCTGGAAAAATGTGGAATGAAATCCTTGCAATTTTAAAGGAAAAGGCGCAAAACGGCGTTGATGTACGCGTAATTTATGATGATTTTGGTTGTTTGGCAACTCTGCCTTCTAATTATGATAAAAAGCTTGAAGCTATGGGTATTAAATGTCTTGCTTTTAACAAAATCAGACCTCTACTCGACATTAGAATGAACAATCGTGACCATCGAAAAATACTTGTCATCGATGGTTATGTTGGCTTTACTGGTGGAATTAATATCGCCGATGAATATATCAATGAGATAGTGCGTTTTGGCAAGTGGAAGGACAACTGTATAATGCTTGAAGGTGATGCGGTTTTTTCTCTTACATCTTTATTTCTATCTACTTGGTTGTTAAGAAAAAAAGATAAGGAAACGCTCAAGTTTTCTGACTATTTGCCATCAAAATACATTTCACAACAGAAAAAAAATGTAAAAGCAAACGGATTTGTTCAGCCATATGGTTCGCTTCCGTATACTTATGAAAACGCATCATATAATGTCTATTTGAATCTGATTTTAAAAGCAACTAGATACATTTATATTTCCACCCCATATCTTGTTTTAAATTCAACGATGCAAGAAGCAATTTGCCTTGCCGCCAAAAGTGGTGTGAAGGTTAAAATATTAACACCTGGTATTCCAGATAAAAAGACAGTTTTTGAAGTAACTCGAAGTTTTTATAAACCTCTAGTTGAATCTGGAGTAGAAATCTATGAATATCAACCCGGTTTCGTTCATGAAAAAGTCTTTTTAGTTGATGATATTATGGGAACTGTCGGAACAGTAAACTTGGATTATCGTTCATTATTTTTGCACATGGAGAACGGAACATTTCTCTATAAAACCGATTGTTTGAAAGATATCAAAAATGATTTTGAGCAAACTTTTTTAGTCTCGAAACAGCAAACATTAGAAGTTGTGAACAAAGTAAACCCATTTCGAAAATTCTACCGTTTAATCCTAAAAATCTTTTCCCCTCTTCTTTAAAAAAATTAAACTACAAGCGAAAAAAAGAAACCCCAGCATAAAATGCTGGGGCCAAAGAAGGGAACAGAAACAACTATTTCTACATTCATTGTAAACAAATAAAACATAAAATTGAATAGCATATTTGAAAAAAATATTTTTTTGTTAATTCTTAAAGTAAATTCCGTTTTATACCAAAAAGTTGATTTTACTCTGATAAGTTATAATTAAATCTCCTGTAGGTAATAACAAAGGAGGTTTTATTTTTATGTCACACCTAACAGAAGAAAATAGAAAGACA
>CASEYK010000040.1 GCA_949292105.1 uncultured bacterium | reverse complement strand
GAGAGATTAGTTGGAGCTTTTAGTGTTGGATAAGAACTAGTAGATGTATTTAATAAGGGTGGTAGAAAAACAATAGCTAAAACAGCAACAATGGCCAAAGATGCAACTAGGGAAATAATGGTAAAAGCTTTTTTCATGAATATTTTCCTTTCTCAATTTTCTTCGTCTGAACTAATTATTTTAACTTCAATTTTTCTTAATGCTTCATCAATTAGTGGCTCGTAATCAAAAGTTTGTTCGAATTTAATAACTTCTTCTTCCTTTGGCATCGTTTTAGGATTTTTAGGAGTAAAGATTGTGCAACAATCTTCAAATGGTCTAATAGAAATGTCATAAGTATTAATCTTGACCGCTGTTTTTATAATATCTAATTTATCGACAACCGCAAGCGGACGAATAATAGGATAATTTGTTACAGCGTTAATTACTTTCATTGACGCTAGTGTTTGAGAAGCAACTTGTCCGACCGATTCACCATTTGCAATCGCCAAACATTTCCTGCGTTTAGCCAGTTTTTCAGCTAGTCGATACATCATGCGACGCATTATCGTGATGGCGTAACTCTCATCGACATGCTGATAAATTGCTTCTTGCAGTTTAGTAAAAGGAATAATATGAAGTCTAATCGCTGGCTGATATCGATTTAAAGCTTTCAATAAATCAACAAGTTTATAAATGACACCGATTTGCGTATATGGAGGTGAGGCAAAGTGGATGCACTCAACGCTAACACCGCGCCTCATGAGCAAATAGGCAGCAACTGGCGAATCAATACCGCCAGAAAGCATCAGCATCGCTTTTCCTCCAACGCCTAAAGGATAACCACCTAAAGCCGGGATTGTTTTGACATAAATATAAGTAGCTTCCATTCTCACTTCGATATTTAAAAGAATATCAGGCTGGTGAACATCGACAGTCAAATTAGTATTTTTTAAAATATGGCTTGCAACTTTTCTCACTATTTGATCAGAAACAAAAGGGAATGATTTATCTGCTCTTTTGCATCGAACTTTAAAAGTTGATCCCGTTTCATTTCTAATCAAAGATAAACTATCTTCGACTATTGTATTGATGTCAGATGAAAGGCGATGGACAAACGATAGCGAATGAATTCCAGAAATGTCGAGCAGTCTTTCACTGATAGCGTCAGCACTTTCACCGTTGAGGTGGACATAAATATGATCAAAACGCTTTTCAACAACCGCCTGTGGAAAGTCGTGTTTTAAAGCATTTTTAATGTTTTTAAAAAGAACTTGAATAAAATCTTTTTTATTTTTACCTTTGGTCGATAGTTCGCCGAAGCGAACCATAATCATTTCGTAACTAATCATTGTTTAATTTCCTTTATTATTTCATCAAGCGATTGAATAAAGGCTTGTGCTTCTTCTTCTTTATTATCGTTTGAAAAGCTGAGCCTAATTGAATTTTGAGCGCGATGATGATCATTAGTTTGAGCATAAATAACATATGATTCTTCGCTCGTTTGGCTGTGACAAGAAGATTTTGTTGAAACCATGAAACCTCGAAGCGAGAGAGCTTCAACAACAACGCTAGCTTTTTTCTTTTTTAAAGAAAAATTAAGAATATAAGGATTTGCTTCACACATTGTTGAATTAATCATGAATTCATCCGAATGTTTAGATAGATAATCAAAGATGATGCGATTAACTTTTTTAGCATTTTCATTCTTGTTTTGACTCGCTATTTTTAATGTTTGCATAAAAGCATAAGCAGCCGCTAAATCGTTAGTTCCACTTCTCATACCTTCTTCTTGACCACCACCGCTCAAAAGAGGAAATAATTTAATTTGTTTTTTTAAAAACAAACCAGCACATCCTTTTAATCCACCGAGTTTATGGGCGGTAATAGTAAACATATCAATGTTTTGATACAAGAGGTTGACTTTGCCAAACGCTTGAACAGCATCGACATGAAAAATTATTTTCGGATGTTTTTTCACTTCTTTGGCAATCGCTTCGATTGGATTGATTGCTCCCGTTTCATTGTTGACCGCCATAAGCGAAACAAGGATTGTTGAAGGTTTGATTGCAGCAATTAAATCATCAAGATTTATGACGCCTTTTTCATTAATCGGCAAATAAGTCACTTCAAAGCCAAAACTGTGCTCAAGCTGTCTAAAAGTTTCAAGCACTGATGGATGCTCATTGACAGCGGTAATGAGGTGTTTGCCACGGTTTTGATAGTGAAAAGCCACTCCTTTAATCGCTAAGTTATTCGCTTCAGTCGCACCACTCGTCAAAATAAGTTTGTGCTGAGGGCAATTAAGTATGTGAACAGTTTCTCTTTTAATTTCATCGAGTTGATGAGTTGCCTCGAAAGCAAGTCGATGAGGACTAGAAGGGTTAGCAAAACTATTTTTCACCTTGTCATTATATGCCTGAAGGATTTCAGGGTTGGTCGGTGAAGATGATGCGTAATCAAAATAAATAGTGTTCTTGGAATTATTGCTCTCCACCACTTGATTCCTCGACATGATTTCGGCGGTAAATGGCATTGGCGGAATGATACACTTGTTCAAAATCGCAGTTATAAAATTCTTTTTCTAGTTGTAGCAATTGTTTATGAACATCAACTTGATGGTGTCGATCGCGGTTGGCGTAAACAATCGATGATTCAGCGAGTTGAGCTTCGCGACACATATTTTCGACCTCGTCGAAGAACTGATTAGCGCTATTTCTTAATTGTTCAACTTTTTCATTGACCGTCGCGACATCAATAGGTTTAACCTTTAGCGTTTCATCAATTTCGCTCAAAAGGTTATAGCACAAATCAATTTGGTCAGCATATTTGTCATATAAGTTTGGAATACATAAAGAGCGGAGCAAATATTCGATTTGCTTGCAGCGATAATAATAGCCAAACACGAGCGAATAAGCTTCTTCAGATGAAGTTTTTAATGAATCGATATATGCTTTGAATTTGTTGACGCCTTCAAATGCTAAATCGTATTCTTGCTTTAATTCATCTAATTTTTTTCTCAAAAGAGAAAAAGGTTGTTTGGTTGAAGAATGAACAAAGGTGTCAAGAATGCGTTTAATCGATCCGAGTTTATTAATCGTTTCTTTTAAATTTTCAATTTCTGCTCTTTTTTCATCGCTCACAATATAAATGCTTTCAACTTCTGGTAAAAGCGAGATAAGTTTCAAGAAGTTTTTCTCAATTGCTAAAACATCGCGATAAACCGCCTCGTGCGTTTGCAAAAAATATTTTTTATCCTCCACTTCTTGATGGAGCTGATTTGAAATATCATCAATTTCACGGATGATAATGTCATATTCCCTTTGAACATTTTCTGTTTGAAGTTCAACAAGTTGTTCGCTCAATTGATGAAGTTTAAAATTCCAATCATCGAGATGATGCTTAAATGAGAGGTGATAAAGAGGTAAACCTTGTCTTTCAAATTCTTCAAATTCTTCGGTGAGAGCTTTGATTTTATCGGGGATGACTTGTTGGACGAGGACACAATAATTTGGTAAATTGCCTAAAACATTTTTTAAAGCATTAATCACTTTTTCAATTAAAGGAATAATTTTATTTGCCTCTTCATATTCTGCGGCGTCAATATAATCCTCAAAATCTTTAAACATTTTTTCCAACTTATTGAAAATGGTGTTAAAAGAAGACGCCACTAACTCTAAATCAGTTGAAGAGGTGACATATGTTTGTTTAACAGCGCGATATTCCTCTTTTAGATGAACAATCTTAGCGCGCGATTCTTCTTCTGGCTTAATCACTTCAACGAGTTGAGCGTCTAGTTCGTTAACAGCAGTTTCAAAAATTTGAACGGCTTTTTTAGCATCCAATATCACATTTTTGAGATTTTTATATTGATTGTTATCGATGAGAGAATTAAGTTGCTTAATCATTGATTCGGCGTATTTGTCATCAATTTCGAGGACATCTTTGAAACGCTTAGAAAATTTAGTGTATAAATCAACATATAAAAGATTGGTTTGAGATATAATCTCAAGGCGATGAATATACTGTGAATCGTGCCCTCTTAATTTTCCATCTAAAAAGCAATAAAGCCTTTCTAGTTCTTTTACTTGCTTTTTGATTTTTTGACGAGCAAAAACGAATTTATACAAAACAAAAATTAAAATGCCAAGAAATATTACCGCACCAACGCAAATAAAAACAATGCCAATAATGGTTTGAGTATCGAATTTGAGGCTAAGAAGTGAAAACATTGATATACCTCCCATCAACATGCATACTGTTTGTTTTACATATAGTAAAAGCCATGTTCAATTAGTATTTTACTATCGCGCATTGATAAAGTGAAACAAAAACATCGTTTTTGCGTTATTTTGTTAATTCTTAAAGTAAATTCCGTTTTATACCAAAAAGTTGATTTTACTCTGATAAGTTATAATTAAATCTCCTGTAGGTAATAACAAAGGAGGTTTTATTTTTATGTCACACCTAACAGAAGAAAATAGAAAGACA
>CASEYK010000039.1 GCA_949292105.1 uncultured bacterium | reverse complement strand
TTGTCTTTCTATTTTCTTCTGTTAGGTGTGACATAAAAATAAAACCTCCTTTGTTATTACCTACAGGAGATTTAATTATAACTTATCAGAGTAAAATCAACTTTTTGGTATAAAACGGAATTTACTTTAAGAATTAACACTACAACGCTCCATATCGATATCTAACTTGTCTTTCTTTATTTTTTAAAATAAAATAAACATGCTATGAAATTTCTTATTTGTTCAGATACACACGGCGATTTTAACAGCGTTGATCGCTTGCTCAATATATTCGTTGAACAACATTATGATTATTTAATTCATCTTGGCGATGTTTTGTATCATGGTCCTAGAAACGATTTACCGTCCTCGTATAATCCCAAACGAGTAATCGAGCGATTGAAACCATTTGCCAATAAAATTATCGCTATCCGCGGTAACTGCGATGCCGAAGTCGACTTAATGGTTTTGCCATTTAAGTTTAAGACGAAAAGACATTTAACCTTAAACGGGCTCAATTGTTATTTCGTTCACGGTCACCATCTCGATATGAATGCTCACCTATTTCCTCCTCATTCTCTTGTTTTCTATGGACATACTCACATACATAAAATAGAAGTCGTGGATGATGTTTATTTTATCAATCCTGGCTCAGCCGCTATTCCAAAGCAAAACCAAAAGCCAACTTATATTTCTCTTGATCACAACTGTCTTTCAATCATTTCTCTCGATGGTGAAGTAATCGATTCGATAAAAAATATTAAATAGCATTTAATACTAGAAATATATTTGATTATTGCAAGAATTTAGTATTTAATATTACTGCTATGTATCCAACCGAATTATTGTCAGACCCATCTATTGACCCGCTGAGTAGTATCTTAACTCAAACTGCTACTGTCTTTGGCATCCCTGATTGGATATGCTGGATTATCATTGCTGTTATGCTCTTAATTAGTGGCCTTTTCAGTGCGTCTGAAAATGCCTTTTCTAATTGCAATAAATATCATTTTAAAGTTTTGGCTGATCAAGGCAAAATTACGCCTAAAATTATTGTTCGATTGACAGAAAAATTTGAAGATACGCTCGTTTCGGTTTTAGTCGGTAATAATATCGTGCAAACTTTGATGTCATTCATTTCGGCTGTTTTATTTTACAATTTGCTACAAGGAACAAATTTAGCCAACTATGAAGCTTTGATTTCAACGGTTGTTATGGCGTTTCTTGTCTATATCGTTTCCGATACTTGCCCTAAAATATTGTCTAAAGCAATTCCAAACAAGATGGTTTATATCCTCGCTTGGCCAGATTTTATTTTGTCGATAGTTCTCTATCCCATTATTTTAATTTTCCGTCTCATTTTGAAAGGCGTTCATAAAATTTTCAAAATTAAAGATGAAAATATGTTGACGCGTGAAGATTTCATCGAAAAAGCTGATGAAGCTGTTTCGACTGAAAATGTTACTAATTCTGAAGAACAGCTCTTTGAACCAAATGAAATGGTTATGCTTAAGCGTGCTTTTTATTTCGATACAATTGAAGCATCACAAGTTTTAACTCCGCTCGACAAAATCGTTTCGATTAATATAAAAGATTTAACGAGCAAAAAAGTTAATAATATTATTTTGAATAGCCCTTATTCACGCTTCCCTATCTATCACAATCGAAAAGATAATATCGTAGGTGTTTTAAGCGTTAATTCTTACTTTAAAGAATATGCTGAAGACCCACATTTAGATATCCGCTCTGTTATTTCTCAACCTCTCTTCGTCAATGAAAAAATGAAAGTGGATGAAATATTCGAGGCAATCAACAAAGAAAAAGTTCATCTTGCTATCGTGAAAAATGAGAGTGGTAAAGTCATCGGCATGGTAACGATGGAAGATATTTTAGATGTGCTTGTCGAGGAACAAACTCCAAAATCAATAGAGAAAAAAGATGAGAAGGAGGCTAAAGCGGTATGATAGCTGTCTATACAATTCTTCTTATCCTTTCGATACTTTTAAGTATTTTCTTCTCGTCTGCTGATATGGCTTATGGCAGTGCTTCTTTGACGCGTTTAGAAAGAATCATGAACGATAATCCTCGTTCTAAATCGAAAAAGCGCGCTTACAAACTCGCTAAAAATTACGATAAAACTATCTCGACAATTCTTCTTTTCAACGATACAGTCAACGCCGCTCTTGATACTATTGCAACCTTGTTAGGTATTGCAGTTGCTGCTGAAATATTTAAAATTGGCGATCCTAATACTCAAGAAACAATCGGTTTTGTCTTTGCGATGGTCAGTTTAGTGGTCAAAATTATTTTTGGAGAAATTATCGCTAAATCCTTAGGCAAAATATTCAATTATAAAATTGCCGACTGGTATTCTTTAGCCATTACCATTTGCTATTACATTACCATTCCTATCACTTTCTTGGTTGGTGGTTTTGGAGCCGTTGTCACATATCCAATCACTAAAGGTGTTAAAGATATCGTAATTCAAGACGATGAACTTCATGAAATGATTGATGAGGCAGAAGAGTTTGGTGTCGTTGATGAAGAAAAAGCTGAATTGATTCGCGGAACTATTGATTTCGCTTCGACTGAAACATATGAAATCTTAACACCGCGCGCTAAAATTTTTGCTGTCGATAAAACTCGTACTCTTTCTTCGATTTTAAGCGATAACCGCACATTCTCTTATTCGCGTATTCCGGTCTATGAAGATAATATTGACAATATTATCGGATATGTTCGTAGCCGTGATTTAATTAGGCTTAAATTAGAAGGCAAAAGTGAAGATATCTCATCTATTATCGTTAACATTCCATTTTTCCCACGCACAACCGAAATCAACGACATTTTAAAATACTTTAAAGAGAATAAAAAACATATCGGTGTCGTGCTCGACGAATATGGCGGAACAGAAGGAATTATCACACGCGAGGATATTCTTGAAGAATTAGTCGGTGAAATTTGGGATGAAACAGATGTTCCTGATGAACCTTTATCCGAAAGAAGTGATGGCACATTTGTTGTTGACGGTGGAATGAATCTCGAAGATTTTTGCAATCAATTCGATCTCGATTTCGACGCTATTGAAACTGAATATGTCACAATTGGTGGATTTATTATTGAGCTGCTCGATGACAATTTTGCTAAAGTCGGCGATAAAGTCGATTTCCAAGGCGTTCAAATTGAAGTAATTGCTGTTGGAAAACATCACACTGTCAAAAAGATGATTGTGGCGCCAAAAAATCTTCTAAACAAAGATAAGACTAAAGAATAAGTAAAATTATTGTTTGAATATATTTTGAGAGATTTGCTTAAGCAAATCTTTTATTTTTTCATCCGTGAGAGCTTTATGTATCTCATCAAAAGTATAATAAGTTTTATCTTTTAGAAGTTGGTACATACAGTTAATCAATCGGTCAGTATCGTTTTCCGCTTTATTATATTTAATGTTGATGTGGTTATATTGCTCATAAAATAATGTCAATAAGCATCGCCTAGCTAAAGCGAGAATACTAGGTTCGAGCCAGTAGTGGAAATGGCATTTATTAAATAGTGGTTCGTAGGATAAACATCGAATATAGATCCACAGCGCTTCTTCGGCGTTGTGATAAATATCGACAAAAACATGGTCGAAACGATTTTTACCTGCCTCTTCTTTTAAATATACAAAAGCATCTTTTAAGACAATATCCATCTTTTGTCGATGATTGAAAAAAGGCCATAGCGCCTTCTTAAATAATTTGATAATAGCGGGATTGTTCTCGACAACGACCGCTTGTTTAACATTTTCTTTTTGTATAATTTGGTAAGGAAAATAGCCTAATCCTAATCCCAATACCAAAACCCGACCCGTCACTGTTTCAGTGGCATCTTTCATTGAATTGATTTCATTTGGAGTTATGCTCATCCAAATTGTATCGTTTTCCAAAAGGGCTAAATATGTATAAGGTTCATCAAAAAAACCAACTGGTGAATATTCTTCAAAATATTTGTCGTCAACCTTAATCTCATCGAGAGAAAAAAGCTGAAATGGTCGATAAGAGAGATAGCATAAGCGATATTTCCCCTCGCTAATTTCGTTCGGTTTTACCGATAAATAATAAGGATTTGAAGCAAAATCATCATTTTGACAGTGTTTTATGTGCGACAAAAAGTATTTTTCTCCAATTTGTCTATTTTCCTCGTCATCGATATTAATCTGATAGTGATCCATCAAAATTTGATAGATAGCTTTTGCCTCATCACCATCGACTTCATTCATCATTTGTGACAGTTCTTGTTTGTCAATAAAATAGCCTTGATTAAAAGTTTCGAGATAAATATCTGCGACTGACATATTGATTTCTTTTACATCAAACAGTTTGATAAATTTTTTCTGATCATTTAAAGAAAAGAGAAATTTCATAACAGTATTAGTTTAACATTGTTATACTTAAAGTGTGATTGAAATCATTCTTCTCTTCTTCTTTTTTCTCTCTTCAATCGTTCATCTTATTTTTTGTTTTACAGAAAAAGAGAAATTAAGAAAGATTACAAAACCATTTTGTTTAGCCATTTTAACTATTCTTGTGATTGTCATTGATTATAAGTTATGGCCAGTTTATATCGGTACGCTATGTGGGTTAATTGGTGATATCTTTTTGCTCAAGAAAAAAGACTTGCGCTGGTTTGGAGCAGGAACAATATTTTTCCTTGTCGGGCATATATTTTATCTCTATCAATTCATCGCTTTAAATCGAATATTTTTCCAGCAAAATTTTTATATTTATATCTTAGCGGCGCTCGGCTTTTTAGCAAGTTTTGTCCTATGCTATTTGTTTTTACCTAAAAACTACAAATATTTAGACCTACTCGGTTATATTTATGTTTCGATGCTGGTGGCTAATATCATTTTTGGCTTCTCAGCGATGTTCAATAGCGAGTTAAATATCGCTTCATCGCTTTGCTTTTTTATTGGTTATTTGCTCTTTTTCGCAAGCGACGGTTTACTCATTTGGACATCTTTTGTTAAAGACTTCAAGAGGCGCGATTTCTACATTATGCTTTTATATCTAGTAGCGCAATTATTTATTGTTTTTGCACTTTTTATAACTATACTTTAGTTATGGGCTTGAAGAAGGGATATTGTCCATATTGCAAAGTTAATGACAATCGCGACCGGGTTATTGAAGTCAATCCGGAAGCGAAAATTTTTTATTGTCCGAATTGTTTGCATGCCCTCGATCCTCGCGCTGCGGTGGATGATTACAATAATTTCGTCACTCGTTTGGTTGTGCGCGCTGATTCAACGCTCAAACGCTTTTCTGAATTTTCTTCTGCCTATCAACAGTACGCTGATATTTTAGAAGTTGAACCAAATAATCTTGACGCTCGTATCGGAAGAATAATTGCCTTGCTCTATCTTTCAAGCATTCGCGTTTCCCAAATTACTAATGCGATGATTCTTTTTAGAAACGAAAAAGCCAAATATTATCATAAAAGCGAACAATACGATAAGTTGTTTTCTTATATTATCACCATCAACCGCATACTCGATGAATATCATCGCCGATTATTTAAGCGTCTCACTTTGAAAAAAAGATTTTATGATGCTGAATGCATCATGATTTATTTCCAAAGAACAAAAGAAATAGTGGATTTTAAACAAGAGATTATTGAGGAATTAGAGTATTTGTGCGAAAAGGTTAGCGATCGAACAAAGGTTGAACAATTCATCGAAAAAGTCAGCACCAATATATCGCACATCGAATCCGAGATTAAAAACGAGTATATTTCCGCCGAAGGCTATCGGTACACATTAATTAATTTCGACCAAAAAGGTCTTCCTGTTTTTGCTCGCTCAGAGAAGAGAGAAGCCAAAAATATTTATCGAATTCGATATAGCACGCTCGATAGCAGTGAAAAAGGTAAAAAAGTCCTAATTAGCGATGCTATTTTTAAAGACCGCACTAAAATTAATCACTTCTTAAAAATAATTTTACCAATTTACCTCGTCTCGTTCGGTTTGGCCATTTGCTTGGCGGCCGTTGGTATCTACCACGCCATAAAGCAGAATTTTGATTTATGGTATGTATTTATAATTGTTGCTGGAGTTTTCTTTGCTATCGGTCTCGCTTTTGGTATTTCGCGGCTTGTTTTATTACAAAAATCCAAAACAAAAAATTAATCAGCATTTTTCTTTTCGATTTTGTTATTTAACAGCAAATATGTAACTAATTTTTTCAGCGCTTTTGCCCGGTGGGAATAAGCGTTTTTTTCTTCTTGCGAAGCCTGGGCAAATGTTTTATGAAGTTCATCGCTCCAAAAACATGGATCATAGCCAAATCCACCCTCATAAGTAGATGGTTCAACAATTTTCCCTTGCGCTTTTCCAACAAAAAAGAGTGGCTTAGCCTCGACATTGAGCAAGCAAACGCAGCAGACGAATTGTGCGCTTGTATCCTTTTTCCCATCGAGCCGTTTGAGTAGCTCAGCAATCGCTTTTTGATGCGAACCGCATTCGATTGAGTAGCGATTAGAATATAGTCCAGGCTCATTGTTGAGAGCGAATATTTCTAAACCAGAATCATCGCTAATAATTGGCATTGAAGTGGCTTTTTGAACTGCTTTCGCTTTAATAAGCGCATTTTCTTCGTAGGTTTTGCCGTTTTCTTCTACCTCTTCAACATCCAAATTTAAGTCGCTTAATCCATAGACAACAATTTTGTATTGCGAAAGGATTTGTCTTACTTCTTGGAGTTTGTGCTTGTTTGATGTCGCTAAAATAATTTCGTAATTCATAAAACGATTATAGAATAAAACCAACCAGTTAAAAACAATAAAAAATCCCGTTTCCGGGATAATTTACATCTGGAGCAGGTGACGAGAATCGAACTCGCATAATCAGCTTGGAAGGCTGATGTTCTACCACTGAACTACACCTGCACTTGTCGCGGGTTTAATTATATTATTCCAGCGGTTTAATTTCAAACTATTTATTGATAAAGTTAATAACTTCTTCTTTTGGGATAAATCCTAGAGAAGTTCGAACTGCTTCACCGTTTTTAAATAGAATAAGCGTTGGAATGGAACGAATTCCAAATTGTCTTGCAACATCTTTATTTTGCGGATTGTCAACATCGACTTTGACGATTAAAGCTTCGACAGCTTTTTCTTCTTGTATTTCTTCTAACACCGGTCCTAACATGCGGCATGGCCCGCACCAAGTAGCAAAAAAATCAACTAGAACAAGTGGATTTTCAGCGAGAACTTTTTCAAATTCGCTTTTTGATTCAATGTGTTTAATCATCGTAATTATTCTCCTTTACAAAGTAATGAGGTAGAAGATGGCGTATAGCACAACTAGATGCAGCGGATAATATAAATAACAGCCATATTCAAACCATTTAGCATTATAACCTCGCTTCCCGCTGTAAAGCAAAATAAATGCTCCGGCAATTAATGCGTATGATTGATAAGCGTTATCAAAAAACACATATTCCGAAGGAATAACATAAGCGCATAGCAAATATAACCCAATTGTAATTACTGCTAAGAAAGCAACCATCGTCACATTGACAGCTAAGCGATATTGACTAGTTGTTTGAATAAATTCTAAGTCAATCCCAACCTCTTGTTGTCGACTTCGGTAATATGAGTTGATGATGGCATAAGAAAAGTAAAAACCGAGCATAAACAAAAAACTGAGAAAGAAATATTGAGGGCGCAAAAAATATGGTAACCACCAAACCATGACCGCGTTATCTGTCGAACATTCATATCCAAATAAAACAAACGAAATTATTCCGTATAGCAGTGGAAGAATCGCTAATAATTTTATCCATCTATTTTTTTGTTTAAGAGCGTAAATCATTAAGGCGCCTAATGTTAAATCAATAAAGATATTGCCTTGGTATAGCGAATAGTGCATACCAAATTCCATAACAATTTGAGCGATGAGAATAATGAAAGCAATAGATGCTAGTCTTAAAACATATTTTTTCATGGAATGCGTATGCATGACGCCTTCGACAATTAAAAGACAAAAAAGAGGTAATGCAATTCGGCCAACTAAACGAAGCGCGTCGCTGACATAAGACGCTGCATCGCCAGGATATTGAGAAATAAAAGCGCTGATTAAATAACCGATGTGGTCAAATGTCATCGTCACGATGGCAATAATTTTTAAAACAAAGCCGGAAAGACAAGTGAGATGGAAAGATTTTTTTTCTGTTTGTTCGACACTCATAACTAAATTAATCCTTGAATAATAATGACAGCGATTGAAAAGACATTATTGGTAATGTGAGCATAAGTTGAAGATCCCAAACCATCTTTATCGTATGCATAGCATAAAACGGATGCTCCTATGGCGTACGATGGAAGATTAAGCAATTCGTTTATTAGCAAATCGGTATCGCTGAAAGATTGAAAATCGAAGTGGATAAGGGCAAAAATAACGATTGTGATAGCATAAGCAACCGCTTTATTTATCCGTAGAGCAAAATTAAATAAACCAGAGCGATATGTTAATTCTTCGCAAAAAGGACCAATGAAACCGAATAATAATAAACTTGTGAGAGGAAAAGCGTTAACGATTGTTTCGATACTCGACTGATTAGCGTTGCCGTCGGTTTGATAAAATTGCGATAAAATTAGGCCATAGATTGAACTTAGTCCTAGCCCTAATAAACCATATGAAATGCCTTTGATCAATGCTTTAACTGAAGCAAATTGGTTATATAATTTCTTTAAAAAAGGAACAATAGTAAGAACAAGAACAATGAAGAGAAGAAGATAACTAGCTAATTGCAAAATAGCATTTATTTTTGTCGATTCGATAAATGCTAAATACTCTTCACTGTTGATTTCAAAATGGCTTGTAGCGTAAATGCTGATAAAAATTGAAACGATAAAACCGATGATTTGGAAGCCTAAAGCCCCGATTAAAAAGAGGGCAATTTGGCGTGAATAAGGTAACCAAAAAAGGTTTTTTTGTTTGATTGCATCGTCAAACTCTTCATTATGATAGCGGCATCTAGGACACTCATCCAAGGTGATATCATATTCATTTTGACATTGTCTACATTTATGAAATTTAAATAACATTTAACTTGCCTTTTATATAGTTAAAATATTACACTAAAAACGTATTATTTGGAATATATAGTTATCCTATGTTTACATTAATGGCAACTGAAGAAATATCAAAATACATCGACATTGGTCTCACCTCATTTTTTATCCTTATTATTTTTGCTTTTGTCATTGCGGCTTTTGTCGGTTATAAAAGAGGTATTTTTCGTGCGACTTTCGGCTTTTTATATGTGGCTACCTTAATCACAATTGCACTATGCACTCTTAAACCGATTGTCGATGTAATTGGGGGAATAGATTTATCTTCCTTCTTGCCATATAAGACTATTATTCTAACCAATCCATCTACATCACAGTCTTATAATGTCGCGATTAGTTCTCTTTATCAGACTCTTGAAGATTGCATTCGTGGTCTTTTTACCCTTTATCATGTTGAAGGATCGTCCGCTGCTATCATGGCTTTTACTTCCAGCGTTATGATGCTCATCGTCTTCTTTATTCAAATGCTGCTAATCTGTACGCTTGGCGCCTTGTTCGGACTCATCTTATGGCATTTGATTTTTAAACGCTTGGTACCTAAGATTGCTCGCCGTAAAACCCGTCTTAAATTTTTGTCCATGGGTATCCGCTGCATTCAATTTATTGTTGTTGGGACTTTGTTTTTAGCACCTCTTTCTTCCCTTGTTAATGTCGCTAACAATATCTATCAAAATTCTGATAAAGAAAACAATAACGAACTTGTCACATCTGAAATTGGAACATTCCTCGATGTCTACAATAATTCTGTTTTCGCCCAAGCCTTCTTTAATTGGACAGTCAATGATGATGGTTTGACAATTGATGCTCAAATTATGAACGATATTATAACATCGACGGTTGATAATGTTTCCATTTCAATCATCAATGAAATATCCAATTTAGGCGATGCGGCTCTCACCATCATGAATGGCCTCTTCTTTGACCAAAATGGCGGAACAAATGTTGCCGTCGATTATACCTATTTCTTGAGTGAGGATGTTATTAATTCTTTGTTTGCTTCACTTCAAAATTCAAATCTCATAATGTTGTTACTACCGATCGCGACAACGATAGCCGTTAACAGTGGCACACTTGATAATGTCATTGATTCGAGCCTTCTAGACTTGTCTGATTTCGAGTGGGACAACGAGGAGATTGATACGCTACATACTATGGTTTTAGATGTGGTTAATTCTGGCATTTTGGACAACTTTTTTGACCCCGAAACTGGCGAAGTAAGAAATGTCATCTATGTCGGCGATTTAGTCGAGGATATTTTTAGCACAGATAATTATCAATATTTTCAGCGCATCCTTCTTTCTATCGATGATTCAACTCTTCTTTCTCGCCTTTTACCGACTTTAATTTATACCATTCTTGAAAACGATAATTTCGCTACGATGCGCGATTATTTGCCTAATAGCTGGGATGAGTTAAACGATATCCAGTGGGGTTTTGAACTCTCTGTTGTTTATGATTCCATTTATCGCATGAATCTCATCGATGATCGATTTATTCCCTGTCTCATCAAAATGAGTGAGAATACTTCTTCAAGCGATACTAATCCCGTTGATGCGACATCGTATATCAAAACTTATGCAACCAAGAAGGGAGAAAACAATCTCGACGATAATCAATACGATTTATTGAGCATTGTTCTCGATAATATTAATCCTTACCGCAATATTTTGCTCGGTAGCGTCGATACGAACGGCAATCTAAAAAATGTTGACGCTAACGGTTATACCGTTGTCTATGATAAATCGAACAATCTTATCCCTGGCCGTCGATACAATCTTTTTGATTTGAAACTAATCGACACCATGTTTATGCCTTTGTGCAATTTAATTAAAGATTCTTTGGTGTCAGCTGAAAAAATCAATTTTGATGAAGCAAAATTTGATAAAGCGATTAACTCGCTCTACGAAGGTAAAAAAGTCAAAAACTTCAAGTTAGAATTCCATCACATCTTTGATTGCTTAGAAATTTTATCGTCAAATCCCGATGTATTGAACTACATTAATGGTGACAAGTCATTTATTCCTGAAGGTGGAACTATCGCTGATGTAGATTCTGAATTAATTGATACACTCGCAACAGCTTTGCCAAAAGTCGATGAATCAGTAATTTTGACGAGCGTTATCTTCCCTATTTTTGAAGATTTGATGTTTGAAGATACGATGCGCCAATATTTTGAAAATGTTGGTCTCAATCCTTCAACATTTGATTTTGAATGTGAAAATACTGGTTATGAATTAGCTAAATTCTTAGGTTCTTATGATGACATCGTCGTTATTATGGACATCATGAATAATCAAAGCCTTTCTGGCGCCGAAATGGTTGCTCGCCTTGGCGAAAATAGCGAGTCCATCGCTAATGTCCTCGATGTTGTCTACGATTGCCAAGTTATCAACCCAACTGCTGATAACGCCAATTTCTTTGATGTTTTAGAAAATGTCTTTGTTCAAACCAACGCTAACGGATTAACTTTTAAGCGCGAACAGTTGGAACAAATGGATCTTAAATGGAATAATTCACGAACAAGCAGTGGAGATTTCTTCCGCGACAAAAATGGCAATCCTATTTATGATGGCGAGATTGGCTATTTTGCTGAAGTTGTTCGGGTCTGCTCGCAAATCGGCATTTTAGAAATTGTCGATAATCCCGATTTCGATTTGAATCAGAATGTTGGTCAGTTAGAAACAAAATATCATGTGTCTACTTTCATTAAAACCGCTGCTGATTCAACAATTTTCCGCCTTTCTCTCGCTGATTTCTTCAACGCTCAACTTGAAGAAAGTGGCCTTATTGACATTGATAACGGCGTTTCTTTCGATAATGTAACTGATTGGGATAAAGAAGCCGATGTTTTATCTATTGTTTTACTCAGCATTGATAAAATGCAACTCAATTTATCCAATTTCGATATTTCTCAAGTAAAAGATGTCGTCTCTCTTAACGATATGCTTCATGCCCTCTCTGACTCAGGGATTTTTAAAACTCGCGATGGCGAATATCTCTTATCTAAATTCTTGTTTGATAAGTTGAAGACAGGTTTTAGTGATGCTGGCTATGATTTATTAAAAGATCCAGAATCTGATAGTGGTTCTAGTCCAACCTATACTCTCGCTGAAAGCGATTTTGCTGCAGTTAGTTCTTATGAAGAATGGCATTCACTAGACTACGAATACAATTTTGATACATCTTCTTATGTCGATTCTACATATAGTTCTTATTGGGATAATCCACAATTTGAAAGCGATTATCAAGAATACTTTATCCGAGATGAGATTGGACGCATTGTCTATGTCATCTACACGATGAAAGATATAAATTTCGATAATGTCTTATCATCACCTTCTTCCTCTATTTTTAAATCTCTCCATGCAATTAATAATGCCGAAACGCTTCGCATGTGTATTTACAATCTCTTTGAAGTTGTCAGCGATGAGGTCGCATCATCTGGCTCTCTTTCCTCTTTTGTTGATTTATCGCTTGCCAATACTGAATATTTGATTGGTTGTGGTCAAGACAACCGCTCTTACGAAATTGATTTATTAGAAAAAATATATGGTTTATACGATACGATAAATTCGCCAGAGTATGAAGGTATTTTTACATCTGGTTTTGATTTTAATCTCTTTGATGACACAATTATTGATCAAATTGAAATCGCTCTTGATTCTCTCAATGATTCTTATGTTTATCATCGTGCCGGACCTAATGAGGAAATGGATTTAACTGTTTTCCAAAGTACAATGCATTCGATTATTGGTGTCGATCAACTCTCTTCATTTATTTATAACAGCAATTCTCCTAAGGATATTAAATTAGGATTAATCGATGGTGCATATTCATCAGCCAGTGAAAAAGTAGATTATCTCGTTTCTATTTATTTTTCTTCTGATGGTGTCGGTTATGATTATGATGCTCAAAAGAATGAAATTTCTTCAATGCTTGAGGTTGTGCGTTCTTTCGTGGGCGCTCGTAATTCTGCCACTGGTCAACCTTATCCTCAACTCGTCGATGAAAATGGTCAATTGACTTTTGATTTTGCTCAAGTTGATTTTGCTAATCAAAACAACATATTAGCCATTCAATATGTTTTAACCAATTTGAACAATTCAAATATTCTTTTTGATATCGTGCCGAACGGACTTGATATTTCTTTTGAAAGCCTCGATGGCAAATTACCTAATTTGCATAGTCTTTCGCTCGATGACGCAAATATATTCTATCCATATCTCTCTCCATCTCATTCACTTGATCAAATGAACTTTCAAGCTCGTTATACGAGCCAAGATATCGATTTAATCGTCTCCCTTTTGCAAGAAGCGAATAACTATTTAAATGAGCAAAAGTCGGCCATTCCCAATTTTAACAATCTTGATAATCTCGATTACGATGGTTTCAATTACCTTCTTGACGAATTATCTAATAGCCCTCTTTTCCACACCGCTGGATTATCATATACCATCGATAGTGCTACTCAATCGATAATTTATACTGCTTCTCATACTGTTTATCAAGATTTATATCTTGAAATTTTGTTAAATGACGGGCTCTCTCCATACTTGTTCGATAAAACGAATAATCCAAAGGATGCATACAATGCCTCGCTTTATACAAATGTTAATGAAAAAGCTGATTATATCGTTCAAACCTATTTAAGTGTCAACGCTTCTAGCGACTATTTGACTTCGCAAAACGAAATAACAACCAATATTTTGCGCACTATCCTTGGCGATGGCAGTACACAATATCCAGGTATCGACGTCAATGGTATCGATTTTACAAATATCGATGTCGATGCAATTAATACCGAAGCACTAGAATCGTCATTAAAGTTGATCAATTTATCGGATGTCTTTTACGATTTAGATCCAAATTTATTGCACCATCTTTTTACTTTAGTTGATGAAAGAATAGCAGAAGAAACATCCGGTTCGACTAAACAAATTGATTTCTCTTATGTTAATGAATACTATCATTACTTCTACAATGAAGAAGTAGGTATTTCGGCCGATTATTCAAGGCGTTACACTGATCACGATTTCAAACTAATCACATATTTAGTGAATACTGTTCAAGACTATTTATCTGATCCTGAAAATGAAAGTATGTTTAGTTCGTTTGAACTTAAGGATTTAAACATTCCGCTCATCAAAGATATGCTCAAGATGACAAATGAAAGCAATTTAACACATCGCGGAATGGAAAAAACTGGTAAGGATTTAACTTTCTTCCAGCACTTATTAGCAAAAATCTATCAAACAGATGATATGAAAGCTATTTTCTTCAGTTCAACTTCTCCAAAAGATCAAAGCCGTATATCAAACGGATATTATTCCGATGCTCAATCCAAAACAATTTTTGTTATCAAATATTATATGGATTATGACGATGATAGCGATTTATCGCTTAGTTTTGTTGAGCAGGCTGGCGAGTTTGATGACTTTGATGTATATGATGATGAAAATAATTTAATTTCTGCTGGTACATATGGAGAAATTGGTTACATATGTGATTTCTTAAAAGTAGCTCAAGAATTAAATTCTATCCGCTTTGAAACAATTGAACTCGATCAAATAACTGGTGAAATGGCAGTCCGATTATTGAGTTCTTTGAACAATACTAGCACTCTCTACGATTGCGTTCCTAACATTGTCGAAGCGGTTTCTAAAAATATTAATAGTTCATTGAACAATGAATATGTGAATTTCGCAGATGCTACCCCGTTCTTTAATTATTATCTCGATAATCCTTCAAGCCCAACTTTCACCGCTAAATATCCTGAATCAGAAATATTAAATTTTGGGACGACGATTGATGATTTCAATAATTTATTAGGTGTGTTAGGCGATGATTTTAACGGCACATTCGATGATTTTTCTGTCCTTGATGAAACGACAATCGGTTATATGAAATCGCTGACAGTCGATCTTTATAATTCTTATACGTATCACCGCATGAATGAATATTTAGATAATCCAGCGCACGGAACTGTTTTCGAACAGTTTGTGATGGCCTTGGTCAAGAATTCGCAGCTTGATAGTTTGCTTTATGATGCTTCTTCACCTAAAGACACAATTTACTCAACCTCAGATCAAAAATTGATCAGCAAAGTGAAAGCAATGACACAAATTGATATTTCTACTCAAACAACTAGCACTTCACCAACTTTAATTGGCCGCCATTTTTCTTGGGCAGAAGAGTTAGACAGTTTGTTTACTTTCTTCCTCGATATTAGAAATACTCTCGCCGATAATTCTTCTATGCTAGCGAAGAACATGGATAATATTTCTTTCTCAACTCTTTCTCCAGATGAATTGTCTCAATTTCTCATCGATCTCAATCAAGTCGACATTGTAAGCGATTGTGTCGACCGATTCGTCAAGAATGGTTTTAATAGTCTTGGGCTGACATCAAACTCGATGTACAACGATGTTGATTACAATAATTATTATTTGTCACAAACTCAATATTATGAAAACGGAGTAGGCGAGATAAGCAATATTAAAATTATGCTCGATTCATTTGTGGTTACAAATGACCAAGGCGTATTTGACCACTATAGTTCGTTTGATATTAACCATTTTACTGCCGCTGACTCTTTAAGTTTCAAGCCTATCATCAATTATCTTTCTTCAAGTCTAATTTATAGCGGTAAAGTCGATAATATCGAGGCAAAAGGCGTCTTTATGTACAATGTTTTGCATTCACTCCATGTTGATGACTTTATCAGTGGTGTTGATGAAAATGAAAAATTAAGTTTATTGACTAATCTATTCCATGCGGAAGGATTTAATAGTAATAGCGAAGGCGAAGCACTGAATGCTTTATTTAACGAAATTAGCAATTTTGATACACAAACCTTTTATCCGAATGTTTTTACATCGGTTACTTCAGTCGTTGATTCGCTCTTGCTCGGCATCGAAAGATCGTACGATGCCTTGGGCGATAATACTAACCAACGCGCATATTTCGTCAGCGATCTCATGGGCAATATCTTAACCGATATGATGGAAGCCGAATATAAACAACTCGCTTTGAGTGGAATGGATTATTTACCTGTTGATGGACTTGTGCCAAGCGATATTAATCACATTGATGCCGATACATATTCTCGCCTTAATGTTTATGAACACGATGGTTTGAAGGGTGTTATTTCTCTTGTTAATGGTTTAACCGATTTAAGTTTCACTAAAGATGAGATTACTCAAAGCTTCACGCTTATGGGCGCGAAGGATGGCGTTGATATGGCGGCTAATTCTGGATATGGTAATTCGCGTATTGCTTCAATCTACTATTTGTCTAAACTATATCCAGTTCTCGATTTTAAACCTTTGTTCCCCAAAGACCAATTAAAGACATATGCGCAAATCCATTCAACTGATGAACTATTCTATTTTGAAGAATACGGCGCAATTGTTTCCAATTACTTTGGCGTCTAGTTATTTATGAAGACTATTGCAAACCGATGTGAACATACCATTGAAGTTTTGTCTTCTAAATTCATTGCTGTAGCCGTTCCTCTTTCTTCGAAAGAAGAATTCAAATCACTTCTCGAACAAATAAAAAAAGATTATAAAAAAGCTAAGCATTATTGCTATGCATATCGGACTAGCGATGGAACAAAGTCAAGCGACGATGGTGAACCTAAAGGTGTGGCTGGGCGACCAATTTTAGAACTTTTATATAAAAAAGATTTAATGAATGTCGCTGTTGTGGTCGTAAGATATTTTGGAGGTGCTAAATTAGGAGCATCTCGCCTATTGAGAACTTATTTAAAAGTTGTGATTGAGACAATAGAAATGTGTCAATTAGAAGAAATATAATAGAAATAAAGAAGGTGAAAGAAAAATGAGTGAATGTAATCATCAATGCGAAGGATGTGCTAGCGCTGATCAATGCGATCACAAAATTGAAAAAGCGAAATTTAATAGTGCATCTTCTGTAAAAAAAGTAATTGGTATCCTTTCTGGCAAGGGTGGAGTTGGCAAATCTTTTGTTACTTCTTTGCTCGCCTCTTCGCTCAGCAAAAAAGGATACAAGGTTGGTATTTTGGATGCCGACGTGACAGGTCCTAGTATCCCAAAATCCTTTGGTATTACTCAACAAGCTTTTGGCGACGGCCAATTTATTTATCCGATTGAAACCAAAAGCGGAATTAAAGTTATGTCATCAAATTTGCTTTTGGATAAAGCTGACGATCCAATCGTTTGGCGCGGTCCTTTACTCGGCGGACTTGTTAAACAATTTTATGAAGATGTCTATTGGGGCGATTTGGATTATTTACTTATCGATATGCCACCAGGAACCGCTGATGTGGCTTTAACTGTGTTTCAAATGCTACCACCCGATGAATTAATCATCGTTACTTCGCCACAAGATTTAGTTTCTTTAATTGTTAGTAAAGCTCTTAAAATGGCACAAATGATGAACATCCATTTACTGGGCGTTATCGAAAATATGTCTTATGTCGAATGTCCTCATTGTCACAAGCCAATCTATTTGTATGGTCACTCACATATTGATGACTTGCAAAAAGAACTCGGTTTTACGCTTTTAGGAAAAATGCCTATCGATGTCTCTGCTGTCGGTCTTATTGATGAAGGAAAAGCTGAAGATATCGATAGCAAAGAAATTGATGAAATAGTTAATAAATATATCATCGAGGAGAAATAAATATGGAAGAATTGGAAGTAAGGAGATTGAAACTATTTGATTTGATGGATGAAAATTCAATCGCCATCGTTTTTGCGGGTATTAGCAAAATTCGCAGCGAAGATGATAATTATCCATTTTGTCCGAACACAAGTTTTTATTATCTTACCAATATTGAACAAGAAAATTCTGTTTTAATCTTGATTAAAGGCATCGGAGAAAATAAAACTTATTTATTTGTTGATGAATATAACGAAGTGAAAGAAAAGTGGACAGGAAAACGCCTCACTTTTGAAGAGGCCAAAAATATTTCGCATATCGAGACAGTGCTTAGCACAAATAATTTTGAAACAATTCTTGATATGTCACTTCGAAAAGAAGGCAATCAATACGGACATATTTCTACTGTTTATATCGATTTATCCGACGAAATCAAAGTCTACCCAAGGCATTCGACAAAAGAGGTCAAAACAGGGTTAGAAAAGACTTATCCGCATTTACAATTTATAAATTTGAAGCCATTGATGTGCAAGCTGCGCATGGTCAAATCGGAATACGAAATCGAATGTATTAAAAAAGCGATTGAAAATACAAATCGCGGGCTTTTTGACTTAATCGCGTACATGAAGCCAGGACTTTTCGAATATCAATTATCCGATCGCTTTGAAATGTATGGGCGAAGCATCAGCCGCGATGGATTAGCTTTTTCAACTATCGCCGCCAGTGGCGAAAACGCTACAATTCTTCATTATCCACAACAAACTGACCGTGTTAAAGAAGGCGATTTAGTTCTTTTCGATTTAGGATATCGTTATAAAAATTATTGTGCTGATATTTCTCGCACTTATCCAGTTGATGGCGTTTTTACACCGCTTCAAAAAAAGATTTATGAAGCTGTTTTAAACTGTAATAAAGCAGTAATCGAATATATCCACGAAGGTTTAACTTTGAAAGATTTGCAAGAATTCGCTTCTGAATTTTTAGCGAATGAATGTACACGATTAGGTTTGATGAAACCTGGAGACGATATTCGCAAGTATTATTACCACAGCGTTTCTCATCATCTTGGAATTGACACGCACGACATTTCTGATCGCGATTTGCCGCTTGAAGTTAATAATGTTATCACCGTTGAGCCAGGCCTTTATTTTAAAGAATATGGTATCGGTGTAAGAATTGAAGACGATGTGGTTGTGAGACGTGGGCGCGCAGAAGTGCTTAGTCTCAATGTGAAGAAGGAAATTGAAGAAATTGAGAAATTATTCAAAACGAAAGATCGAAATTAATGAAAAAACAGTTTATTTTATCAATTGATCAGGGAACAACATCAACGCGTGCTATTTTATTTAACCATCAAGGACAAGATGTTTTTATGGCTCAGCGCGAAGTGTTTTGTCTTTTTCCTCGTTCTGGATGGGTAGAACAAGACGCTCTTTCGCTTTGGGTTAGTGTCATCGATGTCATTAATGAAGTGCTAGTTAAAGCGAACGTTACAATGGATGATATCGATAGCATTGGTATTACTAATCAGCGCGAGACGACAGTCGTTTGGGATAAAAAAAGTGGTCTCCCTGTTTATAACGCTATTGTTTGGCAATCACGTCAATCGAGCAGTATATGCGATAAATTTGAAAAAGATAAAAAACTGATTCATCAAAAAACAGGTTTATTGATAAATCCGTATTTTTCAGCATCTAAGATTCGTTTTATTCTCGACCATATTCCAAATGGGCAAAAACGAGCTGAAAAGGGCGAATTAATGTTTGGAACAATTGATAGTTGGCTTTTGTATAAAATGAGTAAAGGTGCTCTCCACATGAGCGATATTACCAATGCTTCACGAACAATGCTTTTTAATATTAATACGCATGAATGGGATACGGATCTGTGCCGTTTGTTTAATATTCCAATGATTATGCTCCCAAAGGTCAAACCATCGTCATACGATTATGGCGTCGCTTCTTTTTTTCCTGGCGAAGTCCATATCCATGGTGTCGCTGGTGATCAGCAAGCGGCATTATTCGGCCAAACTTGTTTTAACAAAGGCGAATGTAAAAATACATATGGAACAGGTTGCTTTATGTTGATGAATACGGGAGATGAGCCCGTTTATTCCAAAAACGGATTATTGACAACAATTGCCTGGCAAATCAAAGATAAAATTACTTATGCTCTAGAAGGTTCGGTCTTTATTGGTGGAGCAATTGTTCAGTGGTGCCGAGATGAAATGAAATTAATCAGTAGTGCGGCGCAAAGCGAAGAAGAAGCCTATAAATGCCATAGTTCGCACGGCGTTTATGTCGTGCCAGCTTTTGTTGGTCTTGGCACACCATATTGGGATGACGAAGCACGAGGTGCTGTTTTTGGACTGACAAGAAGTACGAATAAGCATCATTTTGTTCGAGCTTGTCTAGAAGGTATTGCATATCAGTGTAAAGATGTCTATGACATCATGCGTAAAGAGTGCCATATTGATTCATCTTTTAATAGTTTAAAAGTTGATGGTGGCGCAACTGTAAATAAGTATTTAATGCAGTTTCAAGCTGATATTCTTCCTGCCAATATTTATGTTCCTTCTTGTTTACAACTGACGGCACTTGGTGCAGCATATCTTGCTGGTTTAAGCAGCGGTTTTTTCAAAGATTTGCACGAAGTGTCTGCTATTCACTGTATCAAAGAGCGATATACTCCGACACTTACAAAAACAGAGATTAATAAATTATATCGCGGATGGAAAAACGCTGTTAAAGCTACCCAAGCGTTTAAGCGTATTTAATCGCGCTTAACTTGTTTGTTTTTTGAATCGATAAACATTATAATTTTCTTTGATGATTAACGAAGAAATAATCATTATAGCTCCACATTCTGCTCATCCTTTTTTATTAAAAAAATATCGAAAGGCAAATTCATTTGCTAAGATAAAGATTTTTGATAAAAAGTCATTGGTTGATCTTTTTTATGCTAGTTATGATTCGGTTTATGCCTATGCGCTGATGGATAAATTTAATATAACCTACGATTATGCAAAAGAAGCATTGTCTTTTTTTCCATTTCTTGATGAAAATGGTTTTGGCACAACAAGTCATAAACTTATTTTTCTTTCGGATTTAAAAAAATATATCGATTCCCATTTTTATCATTTTAATAATGCATATAGCGCGCAACTTTTTAAAAATAAACGCATAGATATTTATGGCTATACTAATTCCGATTTTCTTTTGAATAAAATTTTAAATCGAATCGATGGTGTGAAAGTTAATTATTTTTCTTATAAAGAGAAAAAGGATTTATCACTTTTAACTTTTGATAATATCGAGAATGAAGTTTTATATATTTTAAATGAAATTTGCTCGCTCATTAAAAAAGGAATTAAGTCTGAACATATTTATTTGTATGTATCCAGCGATGATTATTTATATCTTCTTGAAAAATATCAAAATTATTTCAATTTAAAAATTAACAATTTAGTTACAAAATCATTGCTTTATATGCCAATTTGCGCTGAATTTTTGAAATTATATCGAAATTGTGATGATTTGCAAGCGTGCGTTGATGAGATTAAAAACGAATTTGTCAATCAGCCTTGGCTCGATGAAGTTGTCTTGGCCGCGAATAAGATTGATCAATTACAAATTGGTAAAACAACCAAGATAGTAGCTTTGCAAAAAGAGTTAGGTGCGATGAGTATTACTTCGCCTAGCTATAAAAATGGTATCAGTTTAATCAATGGACCAACATATTGTCCAGACGATTATATTTTTATTCTTGGAGCAAGACTGAATTCATTTCCTAAAACATTTAAAAACAATTCTATCCTTACCGATGAAGAAAAACTCCAGCTCTCACTTATTAGCATTTCGGAGCAAAACCGTACTGAATATGAAGCGACAGTAGATTTACTTTATTCTCCTTCGCATATAATGCTTAGTTACGCAAAGAAAAGTGCCGATGGAGAATATTATCCTACTAACATTGCTTTAGACTATGATATTAAACTCGTTCAACCTGAGCCGATTCGAAAATTTTATTCTAAACCTTACGCTAATATCATCCTTTCTCTCGCTAAAGATTTAAAACATCTTTATGGTATTGAAAGCGCTGAAAATATTTCTCTTTCGAAAGCGATTGATTTGCCATATCGCTCGTATCGTAATGAATATACTCTCGTTGATTTTTATAAGTCAGATGACAAAATATATCTATCGTACTCTTCTATCAATAAATTTCTGCAGTGTCAGTTTGCTTATTACCTCGATAAGATACTGCATTTAAGTGAGGAGGGAGATGACAATTTTGCTCTTGAACTTGGCACATTTATTCATCAGATGTTAGAGGATGCTCAGCGACCTAATTTTGATTTTGAATTATCTTTTAATAATTATCTTTCCAATCAGCCATGGGATGATGAAAAACAAATTTTAGTCAATGGCCGAATAAAAAAATATATTCGTCTCGCTATTGACGCCATTTTATTGCATCAAAAGCAATTTATGACTAATCCTCAATTTTTCTATGAAAAAAATGTACGAGCTGAACTCGACAATAAAACTATTTTAACCGGTAAAATTGATAAGGCTGTTATTGTTGATAATTCTTTCTTGGTTCTCATCGATTACAAAACGAATAGCCCGGCCGTCTCTTTTTCTCAGTTAGAATATGGCGAAGGACTGCAATTACCGACATATGCTCTTTTAGCTAGATATGATAAAGATCTATGTTCATATTCAGTTGGGGGAATGTACATTCAGTGTGTATTACCGTCTTCGCTCAAAATATCAGTTGGACCAAATGATTTAATTGCGAGCGATTTTAAATTGGTTGGTAAAACTAACGATATATATAACAATGTTTTTAGTTTCGACTCTACCATTGCTGATGGGAAACCAAGTTTTATCAGTGGAGTAAAAGCAAACAAAACATTCGTTTTGTCATCGACCGCGAGAAATGAATCCAATCTATTAAGTTTTCAACAAGTCGATGAATATATCGAGCAAGCTCTTTCTATTTATTTGTCAGCAGCACAAAAAATACGAAAAAATGATTTTGCTATTAATCCTAAGCGTGACACTAATTCGACATCTTGTCAATTTTGCCCTTATGGCGACATTTGTTTTGTCAAATACAAGCAATATATTTATAAAGAGAAGAAAGGCGGTGAAGTAGATAGTGGCTCAAACAATGAAGTGGTCTAGCGAGCAGCTAGACGCCATTACAAAAGATGGCACAAATATTCTTGTTTCAGCTGGAGCAGGATCAGGAAAAACCGCCGTCCTTACTGAACGGATTGTTCGGCTCGTTGAAAAGGGCACGCCTATCAATCGTTTTTTGGTAATGACATTTACCAAAGCGGCCGCTGCTGAAATGAAACAAAGAATCCGCGATAAGATATCACATATTGACTCTTTGAAAGAACAGTTGTCTCTAATTGATGAGTCACATATTGAAACTTTTGATGCGTTTGCATTTTGGGTTGTTAAAAAATATGGTTATCGCTTACAAATTGATAAAAATATCGATATTATTGAAAAATCCATTTTTACTGTTGAATATCGCAAATTGATCGATAAAACTTTTGAACGCTTGTACAAAGAAAAAGATCAAGGAGTTATCGACCTTATTCATGCATTTTGTATCAAAAATACTAATAATGTTAAAGACATTGTCCAAAATGCAATCGATTTAGCGTGCAAAAAAGAAAATAAATATCAATTTTTGCAAAATCTTACCACTTATTACTTCACAAACGATTTCATCAGTTCATGTCTAAAAGAAGCCTATCAAAAGTGCATCGATCTAGTTAAAACTTTACGAGCACAAAGCGAGGAGTTAGAAAACATTGATGACGCAAATGCTTTGTGCGATTATTTTGACGGCATTTTATCCCTTAGAGATTATCAAGAATTATATGATTTTCTATCATCACATAGCCTTCCAAACAAGCCGAGCAAAGGATATAGCGAGGAAGGTTCCAAAGAGCGCGATTTAATTCGAAAAAAATATTCCAATAGCACAAAAAACATTCTTTCTTACGGAACTTTGCAGATTATTCAAGATAGACAATTAGCCAATCAAAAATATGTTGAAACAATCGTGAAGATTGCGGTTGAAGTCGAGCAACAGATGGATAAATTTCGCTTTGAACATAAGAGTTATAGCTTTTCAGATATTGCTCTTTTGTGTACATCACTTCTAGGCATTGAAGAAGTGCGGAATGAAGTGAAAAATATGTTTGATTATATTTTGATTGACGAGTATCAAGATACGAATGATATTCAAGAAAGTGTCATACAAAAATTGGGAAAAAATAATGTTTATATGGTTGGCGATGTAAAGCAATCAATTTATCGCTTTCGAAACGCCAATTGCGAAATTTTTAATGATAAATATGAAGAATATAAAAAGAAGAATGGTGGAATTGAAATAGATTTAAATACATCCTTCCGCTCGAGAAGTCAAATTGTCAATCTAATTAATGATATGTTTTCGAAACTCATGACAAAGCAAAATAATATCATTGATTACGATAATGGACATCATTTTAAATATGGCCAAACAAAATATGATTCTAATTTTGATAGCCGAGAAAATTATGATCTAGAAATATTTATTTATAATGATGAAAAGAAGGTTAATAAAATTGAAGTGGAATCCAATCTTGTTGCTGACGATATAATCAGTAAAATTAATCGCGAAATGCTTGTCTTTGACAAAGATAGCGGTTCCATGCGCAAGGCAAGTTTTAAAGATTTTGCCATCATTTTGGATCGCTCTACAAAGTATGATGAAATTTCTCGTGTTTTCGGTGAAAGAAATATTCCCTTACGAATTATTAACGACGCAGCTATCAAGTCTCTCGATATAACAAAAGTTGTCAAAAATCTTGTCAAATTAATCAATTTATATGCAAAACACGAAGAAAATGTTGAATTTAAACATGCATTTATCAGTGTTGCACGTTCTTTTTTAATCCAAATGAAAGATGATGAAATTTACCATTTGTTCGCATCAAATGACGGCTTATATAAGACATCTGAACTATATAAAAAGATTGGCGAAATCGCTTCGACTATCAATTCTTCGTCTTTGGTTGATATCATTAAAAGTATTTATTCAACATTTGATATTTATCAGGCTATTATTACGATTGGCGATTATCTTTTTCATTCGCGAGTGTGTGATAAATTTTTAACATTCGCAGAGTCGATGTCAAAGCTAGAATATTCACTAGATGACTTTGTTGAATACTTCAATATGCTCGATAAGTTTGATCTCGACATTCCTTTTTCTCTTACTCCTCAAACAGATGATGCAGTGACACTCATCAACATTCATAAATCAAAAGGTCTCGAATATCCTTTTTGCTATTTTTTGGGAATGTCATATAGTTTTAATCGAAACAGCAACCATTCCTCCTTTTTAATTAGTTCGGATTATGGTGTTTGTCTTCCTGTTATCGACTCAAATGGTGGCGATGAATCTTTGTTCATTCACTTGCTGAGGCAAAAGGATATCGCTGAAGACTTTGAGGAAAAACTTCGCTTATTTTATGTCGCTCTTACTAGGGCTAGAGAAAAGATTATTATTACTTGCCCTGTTTCGAGCCTTACTAAACCTATTGACGATATTAAAAACGCCTCATCTCTTATCAGTTTTATTAATGTGTTGAATCTCGCACAGAGATGTGGGGTGACTAAAACGATTGTTAACGATAAACTTGATTTATCTTATCTTGAACCGCAAGGTTATGACATCGAAATATGTGAAATTGAAACTGAACATGTGCCGATTGAAAAACATCGAATTTCTAAACGCGCCGATAGCGATATCGATGTCTCTTTGCTCGATTTTGGAACATTGATGCATTTTTTGATTGAAAGTGTTGATTTTGATACAAAAGATACAAGTTTTATCGATGACAAACAGTATCGAAAATACATTGATAATATCTTGAATTGTCCTCTTTTTAAGGGTGTGAGCAATAATCACATTATTCGCGAATATGAATTTTATGATGAGGCAACTAATTTACATGGTGTAATCGATTGTCTTGTTATACATAGCGATCACATCGATATCATCGATTTCAAACTAAAAAATATTTCTGACGAGGAATATGAATTGCAATTAAAAACTTATAGAGACTATGTGGCGACATTGTCAACTTTACCGATTCGGACATTTTTGTTGAGCATCGTTGATGGAGCTTATAGAGAAATAAAGAATTAGTTTTCTTTTGCTTATTTTTACATTAGTATCAAAGAGGAGGATTTATGCGCGTTATTACCTTAGATAGAATTCAATTTGATCATTTGCTTAATCTTTTAAAAGTCGAAGAAAAAATTAATCGCGATATTGTTTATCAGATATATAAAGAAGCCTCTTCGACTGTTGAAACAATTAGTGAAACAAATCTTTTGACGCGCTTAACCGCCGTTAATCCAATCGAACTTGTTTTATATTCTTTAGGAGAATATCACTATATCACAAATACCAAAAATGCCGATGAAATCGATAAAATAAATCACAATAAACAATTCATTGATTCAGTCGCCACAATGGTGGCGGATAAATATTTATCTCTAACAGCGTTTCGCGTTTCTAATACCAAGTTAGGAAATAAGTATCTACCGCCGATGTCATCAATAAAAGTTTACATTAACTTTATTTTAAATATTTTAAATTCATATCAAAAAAACGATCCTAAATCGACTTTAATTACTGACTTATTGCTCAAATCATCAAATATATCCAATTGTGTTTTAGATTTACTCGCTAATGGTTATGAAACAGAGGCGTTTTCTTCATGGCGAACACTTCATGAGTGTGAATGTACATTGATATTGCTCGATAAATATGGCGATAAACTGCTTGAAAAATATCTTCGACATATGGAATATGCTTTTGCTTTTAAAAATGGTTTAGAAACAAAAGAGGCAACAGATGCGATTTTCGATGAGATAAAGGCAGAGATGAAGAAACATAATCTTAAAAGTAAAGATATGAAAAAAATGATCGAATATGGGTGGATTTATCATATTCCAGAAGTCATCGAACACGAAGAAGAGTATCGTCTAAATTTTCGCGATGGTGTTGAAAAACTAGCTGGTTTATCACAGTATGCTTCGCGATATGAACTCAGTTCAGAAATTATTCATAGCACACCGCTTTTAATCTATTCAAATAAAAATTATTTTTACTATTTGACGCTGCTCAGTTTGTATGAATCATTTTTCCGACTAGAAAAAATTTTCGTTTCGCTTTTCTCAAAGCGTGTCAACCAAGAGCAAATGAAAAGATATCAAAATTTCCGTAGTGTTTATTTCGCTCAATTGGTCAGTATTTATAATCGCGAATTATCTATTTTTAGTCATATAAAGAAACCGAAAAAATAAAAAGAGGCACATTGAACTAGTCAACAAAAAGTAGACAGTTCAAAAAAGTCTCAATACCCCATGTCAGTTTTGTACTGATGTGGGGTTTTGTATTTTAAACAATACATCGGACGTTCATAATTGTAATAATTGATATAATTTTTTATCAAAG
>CASEYK010000038.1 GCA_949292105.1 uncultured bacterium | reverse complement strand
TGTTACATTCAATATATCATCTAAGTCGTTCTTTCAAGTTCATCCAAGCCAGACAGAAGTTCTTTATTCTAAAGCTTTTGAATTGGCACAGCTTTCAAAAGAAGACGAAGTGCTTGATGCCTATGCCGGCGTTGGCAGCATCGGTGCTATCGCTAGTCAATATGCAAAGCATGTGACTTCAGTTGAAGTTGTTAGAGAAGCGGTGGATAACATGAAAGACAACATCAAATTAAACAATATTAAGAACATGACACCTGTCTGTGAAGATTGTACTAAGTATTTATTTGAAACAAATCATAAATTTGATGTTGTGATACTTGACCCTCCGAGAAAAGGATCAACCAAAGAATTTTTATTCTCACTATTAAAAAATAAACCAAAAAAGATTATCTATATTTCTTGTGATCCCGCCACTCTAGCAAGAGACCTTGCATACTTAATTAATGATTACGAAATACAAGCAGTTCAACCAGTTGATATGTTTCCTAGGTCGTTTCACGTTGAAACCATTGTGGGATTAGCCTTAAAGAAATAATGACTGATTAAAAGTATATGAATATACTTTTAGTGCTAATTTTCTTAACTGAAAAGAGACAGCTCTCTGAAAAAATCAAGTGGGAAGGTTCTTTATTTTTATCTCCCTCTCAATCCCGAATTTCCGCTTTACCCTTGAAGGCGGGAACATATCTTTACTTTAAATAGAAATATTTATGAATTAAGATATTTGCAATGGAAGATAGAGAACTTTACTTGCAAACTTTGAAGGCCGCTCAAAAGATAAGCGACTATGGCCCAGCCATCATTAACGAACTACAAGTTAGAGAAAAGAAAAGACTTTATTCTTTAATTGTAGAAGCTTTTAGATCTTTCTCGGCTTTTTCTAGGCTTATTCAAATGCATTTTTTGGTTCAAAGTAGTGCTGTTTTAAGATTGTTGGTTGAAGAAACGGCTAAAATCATTATCTTAGTTGAACATCCTGAACTATACGATAACTTTGTTAAGCATTGCCAAGTTAGAGAAGAAGTGATGGATATGACACAAAAAGAACGCAAACTAAAAGTTATGGAAAGATTCGAACTTAGCAAAAACCAATATGATAGCGCTCTTGCCTTTTTGGATTATGGTTGGATAAAGCCGATTAGCAAAGAAGGAAAATATGGATACCACGAAATGCTGAAGGCAGCACATGTTGATGGAAGTACAATTCTTAGATGGATTGACAATCTAGATCAATTTATTCACCAAAATATCAATTCACTCTCGTTAACCGATGAAGGCTTCAAATTGTTTGAATTAGATTTCATTTACCTAGCATGTATTACATTTGAACATTTATTTAATAACTTCTGTAATCTTGTTGGAAAACGTTCAAAAGTGTATGAAGATGAGTTTTTGCCTCTATATGAAAAAATGCTTAAACCAGGAGACACAATAAATTAAAATATTTGTGCTTTAACGCATTAGTTTACCGCTTGTTTCTATCGAACGTGGAGGAGGTAAATCAATATGCGAAAAAGCTACAAAGCCTTCTCCTACAAGAATTTTCTTGAAGATTTAAGAGAAGAAATACGTTTTTCAAAATATACGCAAGAATCGATTGCTCTTAGCCATCTTGATATGGCAAGGGAGACATTGTGTAGAAAACTCGCCAACGGTGATCTAACCGGAAGGCAGCTATACACGATTCTAGTGTTGCTTGGAATACTTTGACCTGCCAAACGATAGACCGGCAGGTCTTTTTTGTTGTTCTCAAAAACAGCCTAAATGTGATTTATATGTATGTCACATTTTCTGATAAGAAAATTTCTTTTTCTTATATTGATGATGCTCGGTCTAGAAAGCCAGCAAAACTGTTCTTTGAAAACTTAAAACAAAAAGCGTCATCGGTTCTTGAGCTTACGAGGATAAACATAAGAGCTCTTGGGTTGTATGTTACCCATCATATGAACATTCCTTAATTGAATACTTAGCGGTCAAACAACACAGAAAGGAAAAGTTATGAACGACAAAATTTATTTAAAAGACATTGCAGGGTATGACGAAGAGAAGGCGGAAGTCAAAAAGATCATCGAAGTGCTCAAAAATCATGAAAAATACGAGAAGATAGGAGCTTATATCCCTAAGGGGCTAATCTTATCTGGAACTCCAGGAGTGGGTAAAACGATGCTGGCGAAAGCAATTGCCTCTGAAAGTAACGTCCCATTCTATGAATTTGAAAGCAACGAAAGCGAAACCAAAGCTGAAACGATTAAGTCCATTAAGGAATTATTCAAAAAAGCTAGGGAAAACGCTCCATCGATTGTGTTTATTGATGAATTTGACGAGCTGGTGATGACGATGGATTTCCGTTCCGATTATTCTAGAAAAACCACTAAAATCCTATTAACAGAGATTGATGGTATCTCTTCTTCTGATGGTGTGTTAGTAATCGCCACTACAAACGAGAGACCAATGCTTCCTCCTTCTCTTATTAGAAGTGGAAGAATGGATAAACGAATAACGGTTGAAATGCCTACCACCTATGATAGAGAGGAAATCTTCAAACTCTACTTGAATAAGAATGAGCGACTTTCACACATAGACGCTCATCAGCTTGCAGTTAAAACAGCCAACTTTACAGGTGCTGATATTAAAACCTTAGTGAATGAAACAATCATTGATTGTGCCTCCCAGGGTATTGATACAATAACTATCGCGGATTTTGAAAGAAACATTCCAGTAGTTATGTTCCAAGATATCAGAAAGAGAAGTAAGGATGGCCCGGATGATATGACTTGTTATCACGAGATAGGACACTTTATCACTGAATACAAAACAAGTGGTAAAATAGGTTCTATATCAATTGAAAGATATGGACAAGTGCAAGGACACATCTATATCGATGAAGAAGTTGTTGAATTCGAGCCAATCACTAGGAACAACCTCAAACGAAAACTGGTGACAATGCTTGGCGGATTAGCTGGTGAAGAAGTCATGTGTAATGATGTCACCAGTGGATCTAGCGATGATGTTGGCAAAGCAAGAAAGTATATTCAAATGCTTATGAATGTTGGGGCATTTGTATTCGATAAACTTCTTCCTAGAGCAAGACTTGGTCGATTATCTTCAGAAGAGTTCCCAGTTTCTGACAAGAAGCTAGAGCTCATAGCAGATTATGAATGTGGCTTGTTAAATGAAGCCTTTGAGAAAGCGAAAGCAATTATCGAAGAGAACAAAACTGTGGTTCAAGCGATCTATAAGCAACTAAAAGAAAAAGAAAAACTCTCTAAGAAAGAAGTTGAAGAAATACTTAAAAATCTTAAAGAAAGTGGTGATTTGCAATGAAATTACGTATAAAACAATGGTGGAACGATTTTAAAACGTTCGATTGGAAGATGTATCTGGCACTGTGCTTACTGGCATTGGTACCAGCTATTTATCAAACGGTGGTGACTAAGCTCATCACATCTTATGCTAATCCTGGCGCATTAGACATTGTTGGGCAAATGGAATGGTTTGATCTTATTGATGAAACCATCTGTGCCTTCTTAATTGTTCCAATGTATTCAGTGCTATCAAAGGCATACAAAAAAGAGAACTTTAACCAGGTTGTCTTCAAGCTTGGAATCATTGTTATTGGTTTATATGCTTTGTTCTCAATCGGAACATTCTTCTGGGGAATCTGCATTATCAATTATATGAATCCAAACGAAATTGATATTGCAGCAGCATATCGATATCTAAGTCTTGAGACAGTCGCCTTCATGATTGGAATCATCTTCAGTTATGCAAGCGTTGTGTTCCTTGTTATCGATAAGTCTAGATACATGTATGCGTTCTTGGTAGCAAAAATTTTATTAGCGTTACTCGCAGACTTTGCCTTAATTCCAGGAATGGGAATTGATGGTATTGCAGTCAGCAACATTATCGCCAATGGTGTGATGGGTGCCTTAGCAATCGGTTTACTTATCTACATTAAACAATTAAGACCTGGAAAATATAGTAAAGAAGACCTACCTCACTTTAAAGACTGGGGAAGAATTGGTTTGTTTGCTGGTGGTCAACAATTTATCGACAATATCGTTTATGCATTGATGATTTGTAGATTAGTTAATGCCGTTAGTGAATCTGGTAATTACTGGGTAAGCAATAACTTTATTTGGGGATGGCTTTTGATTCCAATTACATGCCTTGCTGAAATCATCAGAAAAGATGCCGGTGCAGATGGTTATAAGCTTAAACAACTTAACTATTATTCAATCGCCATCTTCTCAATGGTTGTATGGTTTGCGTTAATTCCTTCATATCAATGGTTCTTTGGAACCGCTCAAGGACTAGATAATCCAGAAAGAATCTTTGAGATTGTAGTGAAGAATCTCGGATTCTATATTGCCTATGCTCTATCTCAAATTCCAGACGCTATCTTTGTGGGAATGGGTAAAACCAAATATAACGCGATTAACTCATTATTCTGTAATATCGTTTACTATGGAATCTGGTTCATCTTATGGAAAACCGGTGCTGTAGTAATGAGTATGGATATGATCATTGTCATGTTTGGTGTTGGAAACATCGTCCACTGGGGTGTGTCTCTAGTTGAAGAAAAAGTCTTCTTAAGAAGAGAATTAAGAAAGGCTGGTGAACTTCAATGAAATATCTATTCTTTGATTGCGAATTCGCAAACTGCTTTGATAACAAAGAAAAAATCTGCGAATTTGGATATGTTATGGTGGATGAGAACTTCAAAGTTCTTTATAAAGACAACATCATTATCAATCCGAATATTAAAGATAACGAGTGGGACTGGTATGCTTTGAAAAAGATTCTTACCAGGAAGAGAGAAGAGTACAAAAACAGGCTCTTCTTCCCCGCTTATCACAAAAAGATAGTGGCTCTTATCCAAAATGCAGATTTCATTCTTGGACATACAATTGATGGTGATGTTCATGCGTTGAACTGTGAACTACAAAGATATAATCTTCCTTGTCTCGACTTTGAATTCTACGATATTAAAGAAATGTACAAGGCTTATAACGATAGCAAGAAGACGGTTTCAGTAGAAAACATATTGTCAGAACTTGGTATTCAAGGTGACGATAATAAACACGATGCTGGAGCGGATGCCTTCAATACTATGCTTGAGCTTAAAACCATTCTTGAAAAATTGGACTTCAAGTTAGAAGAGATGATCGAGATATGTCCTAGAGCAAAAGATAAAACTGAAAACTTCTTAATCGAATCTAGAGTGAGAGCAGAGCAAGCAAGGGCCGAAAGACAAAAAGCTATGCTTAAAGGCGATTACTCTGATGGAAGCAATGATATGCTCTCCATGAGAAGAAGATGCAACAAAAAGACCTTTGTTCAATTCTTAGATAATGTTCAAGTCACCGCCGAAGGTAGTGGAAAGTGTAAAGATAAAAAGATTTCCATTAGCATCAATTACGAGTGTAAACATTTCAAAGAAATGATGAACCTGGTTCAAATCATTAAAAACGAAGGCGGCGAATACGTCCTTAAAGGAAGTGAAGCCGACATCTTCGTTACTTACGCTAGCTTCCATGAAGACGGAACACCTTGGCTATGTAACAGAGAAAAATATGTTGATATAGCGTTATCTGAAGGCAAGCAAATTCAAAAGATGACATTTGAAGAATTCCTTACAATGCTAGGAATGACAAATGAAGAACTTGAAAGTCTGCCTCTGCCTCCTATTGATTGCCTCTTTAGAGAAGGTGCCATTATCAAAGATAAAAAGATGAAACGCAAATAAACCAATAAAGCCTCAGAACTCAACTACTTCAGTTGGGAACTGGGGCTTTTCTTTTGCTTACATTAACACCACTTTATAGTGCAGGCGTTCTGGTCTAAACCTTCTTGGATAAGTAACGTTTCCTTCTAAGACAGGAGTGTGTTGTACAAGGCTTTCTCTTCTTTCTTTTATAAGTTCGTAGTTGGCTTTTTCGTTGTTGGGAAGAACGAACACAATGTTGTGCTTGTCAATGACAATGATGGACTCGATACAAGTTTGGACAATTGGTTTAGTTAACGTTTGACCTGTGAGTTTTTCTCCATTTAACGATTTACCCATATTGAGCAACCTATGCTTTGCTAGTTCAACTTCTTTGCTTTTGCTGAGAAGTCCGTTGATCTTGTTTTCTAAATCGCGATATTCCACAATACGCTCTTTGTATTGTTTCTCTAAGAGAATTCTTTCAAGCTCGTCAGCGAACTGCTTCTTTTTAATAATCTCGTCAATTTCATCTTCTATGGTTTCTTGTTTTCGTTTTAGCTCGTTAACCTGGTCTTCGGTGCTTTCATCGTTGATTTGAGACTCAATATTTTTCATGAGTGTGCTCAATGCTTTGCCCTTTTCTAAATAGACACGGTTAATAACTTCCGCTGTTGCTTTAAGGAGAATATCTTCGCTTATTGCTTGCGAGTGACATTTATTAAATTCATAGCCGTTGATGAAGTTATTGCATTGAAACATAATTCTTGGCTCTGCATAGCCTTGTGTCCAATGTCTTCTTTTATAGGTGTTGCCACAGTTAAGACAAACAAGCATACCGCTTAAAGGATATTTAGATGCATATTTTCTGCTGTCTTTGTTTTCTCCTCTGAATCTATCTCTATTCTTGGCGTAGATGAGCTGAGCTTTATCCCAGACTTCTCTACTTACAATAGGTTCATGATTGTTTCTAATATAGACTTTCTCTTCAATGCCATCGTTTTTAATTCTTTTATGGCTTAGGAAATCGACAGTCACACTCTTTTGAAGGATTAAGTCACCACAGTATTTCTCGTTGGTGATAACGCCTTCAATGGAGGAATTGTACCATTTGGTCTTGCCTCTTCTAGTGAGATAGCCTTTCTTTTCAAGAATTCTGCCTATTTCATTGGTGCCAACCTCCTTGGTGTATAGTTCAAAGATTTCTCTAACTATTTGAGCTTCTTCAGGAATGATGATGAGGTTCTTTGGGTTTTCTGGATCCCTTCTATAACCAAGAAGGTTGCTGCTTACCATAGGTATGCCTTCTTTCTTGTTTTTATTAAAAGTCCATTTAACGTTTTCTGAAATATGGCGAGCTTCCTCTTGAGCCACAATAGCGTTAATAGTGAACATGACTTCACTGGAAGGATCTAATGTGGATATGTGCTCATTATCAAAATAGATTTCAACACCGATGGCTTTTAACTCTCTAGCGATGTTAATTGATGTTTGAATATTTCTAGCAAACCTGGATATGGATTTAGTAACAATCTTATCTATCTTTCCCGCACGGGCATCATTGATAAGTCTTTGGAATTCTAATCTTCCTTCTTCAGATGTACCTGAGATACCTTCGTCAGCGTAGATACCCACCAAAACAACACTTGGATCTTGCTCAAGTCTTTTCTTCCATTCATCAACCTGGTTGTCGAAGCTGTTGAGCTGCTCGTCTCTATCACTCGATACACGACAGTAAGCAGCGACTCGTTTTTGTGTAGGAAGGATTTTTGAACCATTGAAAAGAAACTTAGGCTTTGGTCTAGGTGCTATAATTTGAACTTCTCTTTCCATAAGTGGTACCTCCTACATACATACATCACTCTTAAGAGTGATAATAGCAACAGTTATGTTTACTATTTCAACCTTTCTCTTTTTAATCTTGGAAACATAGCTTTGAGCGTTAGGGCTTTAAACTTCCAAAGTTGCTTTATCTGCTCACTATACGGAGAACAAGTGCTATTTTGTTCGGGTATGATTTGCAAATTTCTTCAACTTTTCGATTTGCCACCTTTACGTTATACGGAGAAATGAAGCTGTTTTGTAAACCCATAAATGTCAAAAATATCAATAAGCACGCGTAAAAGGACTCCCCTCCCCTTATCAAATCGTAATAAAAAAGGAGAGGACCGCTGGCAGGAGCTTACATATACGGGACCTATATTTTTTGAGATTTCAAAAATAGACGTTTTGAGACACGTTTCAGTGGTGGGATGGATAAATTCCTCGTCTTGAGGCTTTTCGTGTCTCCTAGGTATCTTAAAATGCAATTAAAGCATTTTATTAGTTTTAGATATCGCATTAGTTTCCAGTCAAAACAAGTAATTACCACAATATCCTTCATGCACGCGGTTCGGAAAGGGATAGAAGGCGGAGAAAACTCTAAATGTCAAGCTGGAGAAAAAAATCATTAGACGATAACCCATTATTGTATGAATTTGTTAACGATGACGGGATCACCATTAGAGTTAGAAAAGGAACAAAGGGTAATCTCAATACCGATATTTTGGTGACAATCACTGATAGCAAAATAGGTGATTCTGAAGAAAAGAACATTAAACACATTTATTGGGTGGTTGATGTTTTAATGAAAAAAGAGCACGACAAAGATTTGATGAACCAATTCCTAAGGGTTTTTGTTAATTCATGGAATTCCTTAGACACATTTAAATCCAACCGCAAAGATGATATCGAACAATGGATCAACTCACATCTTAATAATATTGACCTTTCAGAGTACGAATCTTTAAACGAATATGGTTTTTGTCAATGAAAGCACTTCACCAGATTCTAATGCTACTTTCTGGTAATGAAAAGTCTGCAACCGAAAAAGCATTTATGTTTAAAACAATCATCACAAGAATTTCTGAAGATGATGCTGACATTTATGATGTTATTGCTTGGGCAGATAATAACCAAGCTGATATCAAGTGGGATAACAGAAGATAGAGGAGCATTTATGGCGAATAGAGATTTCAACAATTGGCTATCAACAATGAAAGATAGTATAGCTACATGGACTTACTATACTGATTTTGACAAGGTTTATGAGAATGTCCAAAAAATAAAAGTTGAACTCAATATTTTAAACTCGCTTATTGGCTCTAAAAATATCGAAGAAGAATTCAAGTCTATTGTTACTCAGTATCCTAATGTTTTGGTCGTGGTACCAATTCTTTTAGCGAAAAGAGAAGCTGAGATTAAAGTACAAGATGCTGATGGAAGCTATGTATTTAACTTTGTAAATATGAATTACACAGTTGAACAATATGCACTCTTTATGAGAAATAGTGGTCTCTTTGATTTATTGCAAAACCACATTATCAATAACTTGGTGGATTATGTCTTGGGTATCGAAGTCGGAATGGATACTAACGGAAGAAAAAATAGAACCGGTCATGTTATGGAAGATTTGGTTGAATCGTATCTTATTAAAGCGGGCTTAGTTAAAGGCAAAACATATTTCAAAGAAATGTATGCTTCTGATGTAGAAAAAAAAGTTCCATTTAGATTTATCTAAGCTTAGTAATGATGGTAAGGCAGAAAAGAGATTTGATTTTGTGTTTGTTGGTGCTTTAGGAACCGTGTTTGCTTGTGAATGCAACTTTTATAATGGTGGCGGCTCAAAACTTAATGAAACAGCCAGAAGCTATAAAACATTAACTGAAGAATCTAGAAATATAACAGGCTTTCAATTCGTGTGGTTTACGGATGGCATTGGCTGGAATAGTGCGAAACACAACCTAGAAGAAACATTTGATGTCCTTGATAATCTTTATAATCTCAAGGATTTAGAAAATGGTGCAATTGATACTTTGGTTGACTCCACAAAATATTTACAGAGTTTGTTAAACAGAAAATAAAAAGAAGCCCTTTGCAATGAAGCATTGGGCTTTTTTACTATTCGTTATATGTGGTTAGTTGTGCTTTGATGAAGTTGACTACCATTTGGTTTTTATCAACATCTTTTTCGATGTTTTCGTAAGCATCTCCCATGAATAGTATGAAGAGAATAACAGGTTTTAAATATCTATCCGTTACCTCTTTTAAGTCACTCTCTTTTGCGTGTTTTTTCGCGCAATTCGTAGTCAATTTCATCAGTTTCCATGTACTGAACATCTTCTTCAATTCCTTCACATACATTCCTTTGCTCTTGAATGTTTTTGCATTGGAAGTAAGGATTGAAACTCTTATCAATCATTAGAAGAAGATAGGCTTCAAGATCGATTTCTTTAACGCTGATAATTGCATGTTTATCATGATGTTTAACTCTTGGCATCCATCTTGCTTGGTATGCTGCGTCTTTGCCGGATTCGGCTTCGATTGGAACTGTTTTAATAATGCATTTGTGTTGTCCGACGTGTCCGAACTTAACTGTAACTGCGAAGTATTTTTTTGTCATTTTTCTTATCTCCTTTTCGGTGCCTTTCACCGTTGACACCAACATATTAAATTAAGGAAATATATGTGTGTTATGTACCAGCGGTTCAATTCGTAAAAAGATAAAATAGCACATCCCTAACGGAACATGCTATCGAGATCAACACCAAGTGCCATCGCGATTTTGAGAGCGTTTTCTAGTTTTGGAAACTTAATACCATTCTCATAATCATAGATAATCCTTTGGGTTTCATAACCGAGTTCATCGGCTAGGGACTTCGTGTGTAAAAATTAGGAAATCAAAGGGGTATATAGGCTTTTTCAAATGATCAGAGGATTAACCTTAAGGTTACCTCTTTTTTATATGTAGCAACATCTTTTGACGAAGTATTGAAAAAAGTGCCAAAAAATTTGAAAAACGTTTGAAAAAACGATGTATTTTAAAGCGGACGAATTTTGTCCGGTTAACTAGGTTATAATGAAAAAGTGTCATATGCTTGATATACTTATTTTAAAGTAATCATGGATTTTTCGTACGACACTAAAAAGTTAAGAGAAAAGTTAATGATCAGCCAAAAAGAATTAGCAGATCTTTTGGGTGTTTCTTTTGAAACGGTTAATAGATGGGAAAACGGCCATCATCAGCCGACTTACAGATATAAAAGAAAACTTAAGAGGCTGTATGAAAAGAATAGTGTAGGAGGAAACGTAAATGATTGATGAAGAATTATTTGAAAAAGTTCAACGCGTGTTTTCTGATGACATTAACCTTTTGGGCAATTTCCATTTTGATGAGGAAGAAATTGAAGAATTAAAAGAGGAATTTCTTTCTGCGGCAAAAAGAAACTCAAATTCTTTTGGCTACACCCTTGATGAAATTTCATATTTTGTTATTGTTGTCGTTAACAAACTAAGAGATTGGGATAAAGAATGGTCCGAGAATGGCTTTTGGGATCAAATAAATCAAGTATTTGACGATGACTACTATGTTTATATCTTAATAAGTCAATTTCTCATAAAACTTTATGATGCTATCGCTCTACTTTTTAAAAAATACAATAGAGTTTTGTTTGAGACAAAAGGCGGGAAGCGTGCCTTTGCTCAAACATTCTTATACCATGCTCTTGCACCAAGATTCTCATTGGAAAGTTTTATCGACTTAGCTTGGAGAAAGTATTTTGATGATTTGGAATGTGATTATCCTGTTTCGGATATTATATTCTGTGAATATGTAATTAATTCACTGAAGAAAAAAATTGTTTCGCCTGACGAAGATACTGATGTTCAATTTGGTTCAACTTATTATCGCCTTAGAACAGCTTTCAAATATGGAGTTGTTCAAAACACAGAGAAGACAATTAAACTTTTAGATAATATACTTTTATCAATCAACAATGTTGATAGAAGCAGCGAAGATCTTGAAGAAAATACAATAAACCGTATTATCAGTTCTGTTGTAGCTAAAAATAAAAGAGTTATTGTCAGGACCGGAAGTGGCGGAGGCTCAACATACAGAGGTTCTAATACCGCACACACATTTAGCCAATTACGTCCTGTTTTAAATATAGATTTTGCTCAGCATGAAAAACCGACCATTCATATAAGAATCCCACGATTGATTCTCTTAGGAAACGAAAACGAATGTGAATATGTTGATGTCTATCTTTTCCGCGAAGAAGAAGACGGCAAAAAAACATTGGTAAAGCAGTTTTCTCGTAGATACATCAAAAATAATGGTGAACACTCATACACCTTAAGTGCATTTTCCGAGGAGCTAACTGACATTTATTATTCGGAAGAAAAGAATTACCATTATGAACTTCAAATTGTTGCTAATAATGGAGATGGTTATTACTCCAAAAAAGAATTCTACAGAGATTTCTTGCTCTTTGGCGCTGATAAAGAAATTCGTGGAAACGTCAAACCTGGAAACTATTATCTTGTTGTTCCAAAAGAATTCGATATTTCTAAAAACCTCCATCTACTAAGAAATGAGTATCGATTACTCTGGAAAAATATTTATAACATTATACCTGAAGATTTTGATTCTGTTGAATATGGCGATTCAACAATACTTTTTTCACAGCAAGGAATGCCATCAAATGTTAAATTTGAGGACCAATCTTTATCCGCTTTGGAAGGCATATTGATTTATAAAAATGATGAAGTGTATGAAGTTTTTAGGTCTTTTTCCAGTTTGTTAATTAACAAGGATGATGAAACAAGTGCTGAATTTATAAGAGTTCATCATGTCTTGAAAGATCCTTTTGGAAATATTTTGTCTGATGATGAAAAGAGACTTTCAGAGCTCCCACTTGTCAACCACAGGTATTGTTTTGACAATCTTGAACATAATTTATCTGGAGTTGGTTATCATTCACTGACCGTTACCAAAATTTCTAAAAGCGTTTTAGGCAACAAAAATTTGCTTGATAAACATTACATAATTGATGATGAGATTAAAATTCAAAGAGACTGTTTTCCTTATTTGAAAGGCGATTGCAGTGGCAAGCTAAAATTATTCGGGATGCCGTTTGATTATGTAATTAGCTCAACAAGCGAAGAAAGCGAATTTGAGTTAGAAGATTTGGGTGCTACTGCCATCATTCAAAACCCATTCTTCAATTGGTATTTTGGAACAACGTCTAACGATATCCATTATTTACAAATTAATCTTAAGAAGCCAATTATTATCAGCGAATTTGAGTCAACTAATGAAACAATATTAATTAATACTGCCCTGAGCATTGATAAATTATATTTTCAGCCAACATTAGCATCTAAACCTATCGAAGTGTTTTCTGGTTCTGAAGAAAATACATATTTGCTGTCACAATTTATTAGTGCCGGAAATAAAAAAGGATATTTTTTCTGTAAGTGCTTTAACACAGAAATACCGCTCTTTGCTATTACTGATAGGCCATATGGTTCTGAAACAATTGATTTGGGCGATTGTCTTTCACTTGATGACAAAACATTAAAAATCGATATTAGAGAATATTTTATCCATGATAACGCAAACTATAATGTTTACTTAACATTAAAGGATTCAAAAGGAAAAAAGATCAAATGGAAATTGCAAACCATCGATGAAGAAAATATTTTTGAAAACACAAGCATAGATGATGGCGAATACAAAGCTCATATTTCGTTTGCAAAAGTCTATATTGGTGAAGAAGAAGCGGAAGTATCTCTTCCATCGTTTGATGTTGTTCTTGGCGACATTAACAAAAAGGCGTTTGCCGATATCGATAGGATTGGCTTAAGACCAGCCAGAGACTTTAAAACGCAAGCAAAGCTAAAAATGGATGGATACTTTATTGATACAATTTCATATTTTGGCTATGACAACATAGGTGATTGTGTATTCAATGGAATGCTTAAATCTAAAATGTCACGTCCTCAAAAAGTTAGATTTACACATAAAGATGGAAGACTTATCAAAAACCTTTTGTTTGTTTATGGTAAAGAGGATGAGATAACCAAAAAAGCAAATTTTGACACATCCAAAAATTGCTTTACGACAAATCCTGCTTCTAATTCAGTTTCTGAATTTAAAACCATTTACTATAAAAAATAGAGGAGATAGATATGTTTAATCCTGCGAAAAGTTCAAAGAAAATTAAAGAAGAATTCATTGATTATATTACTACTGCATTGAACTTCCCAATTGATGGCGACCAAGATGTAGTAAATTTTGGTAAACAATTCAGAAAAGAACTTGAAAAAACAATTTGCAAGGGTCCATACGTTGATATAAATACCAATTTTGTTAAAGGATGCACGATTAACGATTTAATAAAAGAGGGTGTATTATCGCCTTTATTTACAGAAATTGAAAAAAACAAACCCAATGAGTTGAAATACAAAAGAAGCATAGTGCCAGACAGGCCTCTTTATCTTCATCAAGAAAGAGCAATCAGGTTATTAAATAGCAAGCGCAATATCGTTGTTACGTCCGGAACTGGTTCAGGAAAAACGGAATGCTTCTTGTATCCACTAATTAATTCTCTTTTAAGAGAAAAAGAAGAAGGCACCCTTTCAAAGCCGGGAGTTAGAGCGATTCTTATTTATCCAATGAACGCTTTAGCTAATGACCAAATGAAAAGGCTCAGAAATCTTTTGATGGAATATCCAGAAATAAGATTTGGTGTTTTTAATGGTGACACTCCATACAGTGGTGATAGAAGAAAATGGTATAACGAATTGCACGAAAATGAAGCCGTTGAGAAATTAAGATGGCCTTTGCCTAATGAACCTTTAACCAGAGAAGAAATGGTTAAGAATCCACCTCATATTCTATGTACAAACTATGCGATGCTAGAATATATGCTTCTTACACCTAATAGAGGAGCTGTTTTTGCTGGATCAAACGTAAAATTTATTGTTTTGGATGAAGCCCATTCTTATTCAGGGGCAACAGGAATGGAGACATCTCTGCTTATTAGAAGACTTATTGCGAGAATCAACCAAGAAAAATCACATCCTCAGTACATTTTGACAAGTGCGACACTTGGTGAAGAAGGAAAAGCCGAGAAAGATATTAGCGATTTTGCTGAGAACTTAACAGGAGAAGCGTTTGGCACTGATACAATCGTATTTGGCCATCGAGAACCATTTTTCATGGGTAATCAAACTTTAAATGTACCAATAGGCTTCTTTGAAGAATGTGCTTCAAATGAAACTGAGGATTACAAGCCATTATTCCAAAAATATAATTTAGATTACGATGATAAACTCGAATATAAAGAGAATTTGTTTAATGTTTGTTCGTGCTGTTCAATGTACAAGACTTTAAGAATGCTTTTTGTTGAGCCAGTTGTTATACAAACAATTGCTGATTGGCTTGAACTCACAGAAGATCAAACTGTTGCTTTCTTGCATGTTTGCTCTCTTTGCAGAAATAAGAATTCTGTTTTGGTTGATCTTAGATTTCACTTTTTTGTCAGAACATTAGAAGGATTTTATTGCTGCTTTACAGGAAATAAAGCAGCGTTCCTCGAGAGAAAAGAATATATTCAAAAAGGAAATATCGAAGATAGAGTATTCGAGATTTCTATTTGCAAACATTGTGGTGATATTGCCATTGTTGGGTATATTCAAGATGAAAACGGAACCACTTATTTGAAAAATAGAGATTCTACACTTCATGACAGAGTTGAAGATGAAGAACCAATGTTTTTCCATATTGTTAAAACGAAAATTGATAACGATGATCCTGATGAAGGTGAAGTTGATTTCCAAGAAGCCGAAGAAAAGGAAGCTGATATTGACGACGAAGAAGAGTTGGCTCACATCAAACAAGCGGACATAACCGAGTCAAAAGATGTAGATGACTATTATTTGTGTCCACATTGTGGAGAAATATCGTTAATAGCTGATGGATATCCAACTTGTAAACATCCAAAATCTGATTTGATGCACATAAGATCTTATTCGAAAAAGGTGATTCATTCAAAGAGTCGCTGCCTTTATTGTTTCAACGGTGAATATAATAAATTCTATATTGGTACAGAAGCTGCTACGGGTGTTTTGGCTACCGCATTATTTGAGGAGCTCCCTATTAAGCCGGTAACGGTGGAAGTTGAATCGCCTCTGCCCGGTCTCCCTAATGAAAAAATAGTTAAAATGGCCGGAAAACAGTTCCTAGCCTTCTCTGATTCCAGAGCTGAAGCTGCATATTTTTCAAGTTATTTGGATAGAACTTATCAGAACATGATGGCAAAAAGACTTTTTGTTGAATTATTAGAAAAAAACAAAAAGGCCCTTATGGATGAGGACTACTTTGATGAAATGTGGAATCTGAATATCTTTGCTGATAAATTGGCCAAATTATTCCATAAAAATCTTACTTTCATTGATGACTTATTGAAGAATCCAAAACCAGCGGAACATAAAGCGTTATGTGAAGAAAATGCCTGGCTTGTTATTTTAAAAGAGTTAGTTTCATGCAAATATTCCAGTAGTTTACAATCTCTTGGGTTTTTGAAATATGAATATCTTGGAAACAACGATAAGATTGTTAGCTATTTTAAACAGGTTTACTTTCCTTCATTAAGTAATTTTGATGTAAAAGAGTTGCTCGATGAGTTGGCGATGACTTTTGCCTATTTTGGAGCAATTATTACCGACAATTACGATCTAAAACTCGAAACAAGAAAAGAAGTGTTTTTCGTTAAAGACCAAAAAGGCATTCAAAAAAGTAAGAGCGGTTTTTCGCTTCCTAACATTGGAAACTGGTTGCCAATGGCTAGAGAAAGCGATCCAAATAAATATTACAAAACTTATCGTCAAGAACTTGCTTTGAAAGCATTTGATGATAAAACAAAAACAAAAGAAGCAAATAAATTCCTAGGAGAATATTTTGATTACTTAATTAATTCTTCCAACCCTTATCATGCAATAAGTATTGATGGTTCTAATCCATGGTATGCTCTCCCAACATCGTCTATTACGATTAAGATTCCAGAACATAAGAATGTTAAATGGTATCGATGCAAAAAGTGTGGGAAGATAACAACGATTGGCTTTAAAAATAAATGTTTAGTCACAAAGTGTTCTGGCGATTTGGAAGAATTATCTAATGTTCAAGATTATTTAAAAAACAATCACTATTTGAAATTTTTCAAATACGGTGAAGATAGGTATCTTAAAAAAATGCTTGTTAGGGAGCATACAGCACAATTAAGTAAGCATGATGCATCGGCTTACCAAAACCAGTTTGAAAAGAATAATATAAATGCATTGTCCTGCTCAACAACATTTGAAATGGGTGTTGATGTCGGTGAACTTGAAACCGTATTTTTAAGAGATATTCCACCAAGCACAGCCAATTATGCTCAGAGAGCCGGTCGTGCAGGCAGAAGTAAAGATTCTGCTGCTTTTGTGTTATCATTTGCAAAACTTTCATCACATGATTTCAATTTTTATGAAAAACCACAAGAAATGATTAATGGTGAGATCACGCCTCCATTCTTTAAGTTAGATAATCCAAAAATTGTTTATAGACATATATTCTCTACTTGCTTTGGATACTTCTTTAATAAATATGAAGCATATTTTGAAGATGACGAAGGCAAGCAAAGACCAATTTCCTATTTCATTGAAAATGGTGGATTAGATGAATTCACAGAGATGTTAAAGAATAAGGATCAGAATTTAGCAAATGTGCTGCATTGCTCTTTTACTGATTTGGATTCTGAATTTGGTATATCTGATTATTCTGGTGAATGGGTTTCTGAATTAATCGGAACAAATGGTCGTCTAACATCCGCAGTCAAAGAATATAATTCAGTCGTTCAAGATTATCTTAATGACATTAAAGCAATTGAAGTTGCACAGGGAAAAGATTGGAAACTTATTTCCGGTTATAAAGAAAAGGATTTGGAAAGATACAAGGGAACTTCAATCATTGATTTCTTAGTTGAAGGTAACATTCTTCCTAAGTATGGATTCCCTGTTGATACCGTAGAATTAAAAATTGGCGGAGAGCATCTCTATGATTCTAGCAATAGCAATAGAGGTTTGAGATTAAATAGAGACATGACTCAAGCAATTAGTGACTATGCTCCTGGTTCTAAAGTTATTGCAGATAACAAAATGTACACTGCACGTTACATTTCTAAATACTGGAAAAATGGAGAAAAGGATTTTGATAAATTATATGTCTCATATTGCAGTGGATGTGGCACACTAAACGTCTCATATACCAATACCCCAACAAATAAAAAATGCGAAGGTTGTGGTGTTTCTCTTAATGGTGTTGTCTGGGAAGAAGCAATAAGCCCATCTGCTGGCATGATAACAGATGGCAACAAGCCTGAAGAAGTTCCGTTATCAAGACCGAAAAAAGTATATAGATCCGATTTCTATTATATAGAAGAAGACCACTCAGCCAACAAAACAGTTCTTGATTTTAATCATTCTCAGATAACTGTTATTTCATCCAGAAAAGATAAAATCATTGTTACATCTGCTAAAGGAGAACCGTTCTATGTTTGTCCAAAATGCGGTTTTGCATATGGAAGATATGATAAAATCAGGGACAAAAATGGCAAACTTGACAAAGTTGCAACAGGAATTCTTCAAGCTGGCACAAAAAAGGATTTAACAGTTCAAAAAGGGCATAATAGACCAAATGGTAAACCATGTAATTGTCTCACGCTTGAGAAAAAGACTTTATACCATGCTTTTAATACAGACATTGTTCAAATAATCTTTAACAACGCTCAGAGCATCGATGATGCAACAGCGACTTCTGTATTGTTTGCTTTAATTGACGCAATTTCGAACGAACTCCACATTGAAAGGAACGAAATATCAGGCGTTATTAAACGAGACGATCTTCTTGGCGGGACCATGAATTACAGATTTATCCTATTTGATAATGTTCCTGGAGGCGCAGGTCACGTTAAACAATTATTAGATAACGACTTCATGAATTTAGCTGAAGTAATAAACGCTGCTTATTTAAAATCTTTGAACTGCACATGTGATCCAAAATCTTCTTGTTATAAATGTTTAAGGACTTATGATAACCAAAAATATCATGATATTTTAAGCAGAGAACTTGTAATCAATTTCTTACAACCTTATATTGATGCAATTCCCAAGAAACATATCTCTACCAAGATTACGTTGAAAAATGAAAGCAATTTCCCATTTACGAATTGGGACTCATTCTTCAAAACTGCAAAAGGACTTTTTACAGCAAGTGCTGAAAAGATAATATCTTCCCTCACATTACCAAAGAAGATGTTTGGAGAAGTTGAAATTAATGGGAAAGCGCTTAAAAAACGCGCAATAGTTTATTGGCCAAATGAAGGAGTTTATATTTTTGAAGCAGGTGCAGAAACCGAACTTGAAAGCATTGATTTGCCGTTAGATGTTAAATTCCTTGTGGGCAACGATGAGCTAACCGATTCTGATGTTTACGCAGTGAAGGAGAAATAGTTATGGCAATAATGATTCCAGGCAGAGCCTTAGATTACGACAAAAGCAGTAAAGAAGATGATATTTTTGATGTTTTGCATAAATATCTTCCTGAAGATTGGTACGTTTGCCATTCAGTAAAAATAAAAGATGTTGATGGTAAAAATCAATCCTATGAAGCTGAAATTGACTTCTTAATTCTTATTCCTGATGTTGCCGCAATTTGTCTTGAAGCAAAAGCGGGCGCTGTCGATATAAAGACCGGAGAAAGCTTAACTTACCAAGGCAGGCCAACCAACTATTTGTGGACTTATGGTGATGGAACCGTAATGAAATATAATGGACCATTCAGACAGCTAGATCGTTCGCGCAGGAATTTAAGCAAATTCTTAAACGAAGGAAGGGCTTCAAAATTTGGTTTTGGTTCTAAAATGTCATTTCTCAGTTTGGTTTGTTTTCCGTCAATCGATCAGAACAAAATCAATAATTGGATTTTGCCTACTGACGCAGGTAACAAAAGATATATTTTAGGAAAATATCATATTTATGATCATCCAGAAAAATTGAAAGACGAGATTTTATCTGCGGTTCAATACCAAATCGACGTTGAATACAACAACAAGATTAGAAGAGACTACTTATTTAAATGTCCAAATCCGAAATGCAAATGTCACGACGGAGTTTATAAATGCCCTGAATGCGGATATGAAACTCCTGTTAGGACAGTTGAGCCGTTCAAAAAACTATCAAAGTTAGATTGTGAAAACTTTATAAAGCTTGTTATTGCTCCTGCTTGCAATCTTATACCGAGTGAAAGATTTTTTATCGATTTAAAGAACGGAAGACTTTCATCTTTTTTAGAGGACCAAAAAGCAATATTGAATTATTTGGAAGATCAAAAAATCGCTGTCATAGCTGGTGGTGCAGGTACGGGCAAAACAATGATAGCTTTAGAAAAGGCCATTAGAATAAATGATGCTGGAGAAAAAGTGCTGTTTCTCTGTTATAACAATAAATTGAAAGAGCATTTAGATAGTTATAGCCAAACGTATCCACTCATTAGATTTGAGACAATTGATTCGCTTTATCACCATTATTTAGGAACGATTGACGACAAAAATTACAATTTACTTGTTTCAAAAATGACTGAAGACAAGAACTTTGATTATGTAAATTTCATTATTGATGAAGCTCAAGACTTCGGGAAAAAAGAAATAGAAGCGTCTGGGTTCTTGTTAAATCTTCAACTTATAGCAGAAGAGAACAAAGGATATTGTTATTACTTTTATGATAAATACCAATGCGTTCAATCTAAAGAAGTGCCAGAAGTGATATCTAGCGCCGATTGCAAATTAACTCTTTTCAGAAATTGTAGAAACACAACAAAAATCGCTAAATCATCATGTACATTGTTTAGAGAATCGGAATATAAAAGAGAATATATTAAAGGATTTGAAAATGGTAATGAAGTTAAGGCTTTTTGCGTTGATGTTGAAAATAACTATGAGTCATTGAAAAAATTGGTGAACACTTATAGGAAGATGAATTATAAAGACATTGTTGTGTTAACAACAAGAGAAGCCAATAGCTCATCATTATCCGAAATGGTTAGAAACGAAAAAATAGTTATTGACGGTTATCCGTGTAAATTTACAACTTGTAGAAAATTTAAAGGGCTTGAAGCAGAAGTAGTAATTGTTATCGATATTGATAAAGATATTCTTTTAGATGACGCTAATAGATTGCTTTTATATGTTGGCGCTTCTAGAGCAAAATTCGAACTCGGATTGATATTTAACGCTTCCTTTGATGAGTGTAAACAGACAATGGAAAAATACGAAAGCAAACTTCCTATGTTTGGAACTGGTGCGTTTTTCATGTTTTTTGGAGCCGAAGATGGTGAATAAATATGAGCCTATATATTGTTAAAGCTGACATAACCAATAGAGATGTAGACGCCATTGTGTGTACTGCAAACACTAATTTGCATTTAGGTGGCCTCATCGGAAAGAAGATTATTGCTAAAGCAGGCAAGACTATTTTGGCTGAGCTTAATCAAATCGGTCATTGTGATGTTGGCTGTTCAGTTATCACTAGAGGATATGGCTTAAAAGCTAGAAACGTTATTCTTAGAATGTCCGATGTTTCTGATGTTGTTTGTATTGCTAGAGACTGCGATAAGGTAACTCTAAATAGAATGCAAAGTGAATATCGTAGCATTTTGTCTCTTTGTAAAATCTTTTTACTCAATGATTTGCCTGGATACACGATGGACACAAAAGAATCGTTCTGCTTCTTATTTCCTATGCCTTTGCTTTTTGAGGGCTTTATTGGTGGGTTCCTTAAATCGATTTTGGACGGGAAAGGAAGAGTTGAACTACAAAAAAGTGATCAACCCCTTATTAATGACATTAGATATGCCGGAAAATCATATGGTCCTGCATTCATGATGCGACACGATATATTATGCACAATCGAAGACAAAGTATTCTTGATGGATACAAAATACAAAAAAATACAAAGATTTGAGGACGCAAAAGAAGACGAAACTCTTTGGAAGATGCAACTCATTCGCGGTGTCACTCAGCAAGATTTATATCAAGTATCTACATTTGCGGCTAAAAGGAATCTAAAAAAGGCCTATATTATTTACCCATTATTAAGATATGAAGATGTTGAAAGCGATATGCCGATTTTTCAAGAATTGATACTTACAGGAAATTCATCACTTGACGATATAAAATTTGTGGATGTTGTTTTAGTTAGAGTTCCTTTTGTTTTTGAAGAGGACATAGACAAAACCAAAGAAATGCTCACTAGTACCTTGCTTAAAATATTTGAATAGGTATGAACAATAAAGAAAAACGTAAATACATGACAGATTTGTTGGTTTTTCAATCAACTCCTTTCATGTCTGAATTTGAAACAAGGAAAGATTTTCTCAAAAAGACTCCTATTATCCTATATAAATATAGACCGTTTGATAGATACGCTTTTGAAATGATTGAAGAGGGGTATGCATATTTAGCTCCGGTTAAAGGTCTCGATGATCCTTTTGATTGCCTTAATGATTTCACAATTAATGATTTCTATAACGAAAAGACTCATAAAATTACTCCAAAAGCAGTTGATTTCATTATTAAGTTGGTTTACCCGAAAGGCATTCAAAACTTATCTCCTAAGGAAGTAAAAAAATTAGCCCTTCAATGCATAAAAGAAGATGGCATAGATTATGAAAAAGTGCCTAAGGTGGTTACATCAAACGGTATCATGACTAGAACAGAGGTTGAACCGTTGTTTGTGGTACTCAATACATTTAATGAAAATTTTGAAGGTGTAATTGAGAGTGCAAAACTAGATGGATTTGCAAAGAGCGCTATGTCTCCTGGTGATAGAGTAGGCATATGCTCGTTATCAGAAAAGAGAGATAACAAAGCTATGTGGTCCTTGTATGGAAATAATTACGAGGGATACTGTATTGAGTATGATATTCCAAAAAGACAAGAGGTTACTCCCAATCTTTGTCCTGTTATTTATACAAAAAGGAACAATAATAGATTTATCGAGAAGATGATTGAATACGCTATGGGTGCATTTATGCGAGCCGTAACAGATGGTCATTTAACTGGCAACATCGGTGCATCTATGGAACTATTCTGCACAAAAGATACTGATTGGTCATATCAAGCAGAATGGAGACTAATTGCCAATGCAGGAGGCAGATTCCCTTATTTAAATATCAAGGCAGTATATCTTGGATTCAAAGTTAAAAAATCAAATGAGAGCAAGATGAAAAAACTAGCCAGAGAAAAAGGATTTAGTTTATTCAAGATGAATCCACCTAATGGAAAGAAGCGAATCACATACAGCAAAATTATATAGAAAACATGGTTCCACGATAGCCTCTACGGTCACGCCTATATGCACGAACATGAGCACCTGCGCGTGTCAAGGCATGTTGAGACTGTCGTTGCTTTAGCTATCAAAAAGTAACGAAAACGATATATTGCCTATATATTCGCGATTATTTTTATATCAAAATATAAGTGAAAATCATATAATTTAATAAAAAGTAACAGTCATCAAAGGTTAAACAACTGTTAAGGTGTTACTGTAAACATATTTAAATATGGTAGGAAATATCATGAAAAAGTTAAACATTGAGAAGATGGATTATGATGTCGAAAAATTGTAGAATTGGTGGATGAGGAATTTAAGTTAACAAAACAATCAAGACCTTATATCAAACATGATAAAGATGGAATGTACAATCCAATTGAGGTTGTTGCTGGAACGTTTGCAGAAGCTGGTAGCATTGGTGTAGACAGAACTTTTGCTACATGAAAGAATTAGTAAAAGGTTTGAATTAAACCTTGATGATTTGTCTTTTGGTTAGTAATGGATGGAGAAGAAAACAGTTAAAATTTTGAGCCTAAATAATCGTAGTGATTTGAGTTCAAAGGTGAATGTGGAGGAAAAAGATGAGTACAAATATAAAAATAGAAAATGTTCAATCTGTTAAAAAAGCAGAAATTGTTATTGAGGAAAAATCTATCAACATTAAATATGGATATAACGGATTAGGAAAAAGTTCTATTGGAAAAGCTATAGACTTTAGCATCAACAAACTTAATGAAGAAATAGATAAACTCGCCCCTTTTAATGGTGGAAATCCTGCAATCTCTATATCTAGCACATTCAACTCTTGCATGTCTTTTAATAGAGATTATATTAGCAAATGGCTTTTTCAAGGTGACAATAATGTTATTAATGAATCGTATTCTATTTTCTTTAACGATGACTCATTAGTCAAAAAAGAAGAAGAGATTAATAGTGCTTTACTAAATCTATCTAAGAATGCTAGTTCACCTTCTTTAAATTTATTTGTTGAAAAAATTAACAAAATTAGTGGGCAACTAAAATTTAATAAAGATAAAAAGACTATAAGCGGTTCAAGTACTGTTGGAAAAGGATTTAAAAATGGTCCAGCTTATGCCGAAAAGATCTCTAAATCTGAGCTAAAAGAGTATTCTTTATGGATTAATAATCCTAAATCTCCTGATTGGTTTTCTTGGTTTAATAATGGCGTAAACTTTGCATTAGACGACAGATGTCCTTATTGTGCTCAAAAATTACCTGAACACTTTGATGATATTAAAAATAAAATAGCTTCTATTATTAAAGAAAATGATTTTAAAAAGAATAATACCGCCAAACAAATTATCATTGATTTATCTACTGTTACCGATAGTGGTACAAAAACAATAATTGAATCTATAAATACTGTTTAGGACCCACTTTCTGATGAACAACAGGAATTGTTAGCGAAAACATTCTACAAAGCAGAAGTTGAGAAAAATAAAATCGAATCTTTGATACATCAAACTAGATTTTCTTTTAGAAATAGATATACTAAGGAAGATATCAAAAAATACTATGTTAATAATAAATTAGATTTAACATATTTTGATGGATTGGAAAAGGAACTAAAAGAAAACGCAGTCAAAGTAAATAATTCCATAGATAAATTGATAAAGGAATTTGATGATTTTTATGACTTAATGAAGGAGTTTAATTACTTAATTAAAGATTCAATCAACAATACAGAAAATGAGATTAATACATTTTTAAAATATGCAGGTATTCCATATGTGTTCAATATTGATGTTGACGAAAACGGTGATTCTCAAACAATGTTAAAGCCATTATTAAATAAAACTATAATTCTTGAAGATGCAACACAACATCTCTCATATGGAGAAATGAACGTATTAAGTCTTGCTTTATTTGGAGCAATTGCTAAGAGAAAGAAAACGGATTTGGTTATTCTTGATGATCCTATTTCTTCGTTTGATGAAAACAAAAAATTTGCTGTAATTCACTATTTGTTTAATGAAACAAATGGTGTTTTAAAAGATAAAACTGTGATTCTTTTAACTCATGATATGGAACCGCTTTTAGACATTATTAAAAACGATTTTATAAAAATTCCTAAAAAGGCTCATCTTTTGATTAATAATAAAGGCGAAGTATCCGAAAAAGAAATAAAAAAAGATGATATTCAAAATGTAATTACCGCTGAGTATAAGCAGGTACAAAATAATTCAATTGACTATTTAAAGATAATTCATTTAAGAAGATATTACGACCTACTCGGAACTCAACATAGTAAACCTATTTATCATATCTTATCAAATGCTGAGCATTTACGAGCAACACCAATTAAAATAAATGGCAAACCTTTGGATAGTTCTGCGATAAGCGCTGGAATAAATGAAATTAGAAATGAGATTCCTGGTTTTGATTATAATGTTTTCATATCTAACAATTCCTTGAATGATTTAATTACTTTGTATAAACATTCAAATGACAACTATGAAAAAATTCGCCTAATCAGACCAATTTTAGAAAAAAATACTGTTCCTGTGGATATAAAGTTGAGAAATTTTATTACAGAAAATTATCACGTTGAAAATTTATATTTATATACTGTTTTAGGAGTAAAGCAGATTCCCGACTATATCATTGATCTTTGTGATGAAATAATAAAAACGATAGAAGGTGTTTCTACTTCTTTATAAAACTGAAGCGTTTGGAATAGATTCTAAATATTAAAAAAATAAAATGAATTCCAGTAATAGATAGCTATGCGCTAAGAAAATACGGCGGTTATCAATGCTTGGTACAATTACGTTTTCGCAGAACTACTTGTATAAAATTTCTAAAAAAATAATGAAAAAATAATGAAAAAATAGTGAAATTATGCTATTATAATTTTGCTATGATAAAAGTTAATTTGAACAACAAAATCTTAGATATGATTGTTTCTATCGAAACGAATAAAAACCTGTTGTCTTCAATTGTTATACCAACACAATTAAAAAATAGACTAAGAAAAATTACTGGTAAGAAAAGTACATATGCCTCGAATAAAATAGAAGGTAATCCTCTTACATTTGAGCAAGTTTCTAATGTTATTGATTCTCCGAATCGCCATTTAATAAAACCAGAGCAAGAAATTATTAATTATTTTTTAGCTAATGAATATCTTGAAGAACAGTTGAGAGTTAAAACGCTTCTCTCTTTAGAATTGATTTTAGATGTTCAAAAAATTATTGTTAAAGGCGAGCCTAAAGAAAAAATAGGTATTAGATTACCGATGCCACCCGGTGTTTTATTTGCTGTTTACGATACTAAGACCGGCGCCCCCGAATATATTCCGCCAGAAGCTAATGATGTTTTGCCTTTATTGAACGATCTAGTAGATTACATCAATAATTCCGATGACCATCCAGTTTTAAAAGCAGCAGTATTTCACTACCAATTAGTAACAATTCATCCATTCGAGGATGGTAATGGAAGAACCGCAAGAATATTGTGCAACTATTTGTTGTCATATTTTGGCTATGGTTTTGGTGGTATTGGTTCACTAGAAGAATATTTTGCCTATGATTTAGATGAATATTATTCTTCAATCCAAATGGGCTTGCCAGCTTTATATTATGATGGAAGAAATAATCCTCCACATCCTGAAATTTGGTTTGAATATTTTTTAAAAATAATGTGTCTTTACACATCAAAAGTATTAGTTACTGCACAGGAAGCATCTTCGAGTAATTTAATTAGATTATCGCGCAAAGCTAAGATATTTTTTGAATATTTGCAAAATCACAAAATTGAGTCATTCACTCCAATTGAAATGGCAAAAATATTTAAAGTGTCCAATCGGACAATAATTAATTGGGCCAATGAACTATGCCTTAATGGTCTTATTAAACCAAATCTTGTTAATAAACGAATTAGAAAATATTCTTTGATTCAATGAGAACTAGATTTTAAGCATTTAAGAACATAAGTAGAAATTTAAAATGCACATTGCCAAAAATGCATCTTTAATATCTAGAAAGCGAAACATTTGCTGTCATCAGTGATATGTACTACAAAAATGAATACCAAACGAAAATTATTACAATGTGTCATATAAACAAAAGTAGTTAAATTGTTAGAAGAAAAATCTATGCAATAAAATAAAACGGAGGAAAAATAGTATGGACAAAAAAGAAATTATTCAATATTTAGACCAATTTATGGACTATAGTAGTTATTTGCTTTGGGGCGATACTGTTGATGATATCGCTCCAATAACTGACGAAGCCAAACTGATTGAAAATTTTAACAATAAATATGTTTTTGTTGCTTTTAATCGATCTGGATCTACCAAAAAATATGAAAATTTTCATAATCGTCATAGCGCTGGCGATTCTAAATTAATGAAAACAATTAAAGAAAAATCAGAATTCAAAGGTAGTTTCATAACCGATGTTTTTCCAAATGATGATTGTATAACTCCGAAAGCATCTGATTTAAAAAAGTTTTTTGCCAAAGAACCAAAACTAGAAAAAAAATATTTTTCCGAATTTATTACGAGGATTAATCCTCTTATAATGAACGGCGCTATAGTCATTGCTGTTGGCGAAGAATGTTTTAAATATTTAAGTAAATATAAATGTCGATGCTTAAACAACAAATTATATAAAATTCCACATTTTTCATCATCTAAATCTTATATAGAAAGATACAAGGCTCTAGATAAGATTTTGGAAAAAATAAAATAATAACTCTACTAAAACATAACAGCACAGCTGTTGTTTGAGGCAATGGAAATTTGCGAAGGTTGTGAACAAACAACTGCTATTTAGTTTTTATTTCCGCATCAAAATGTTTTGATATTTATCAGTTAACATTAATTGCAACTATTTTTCTTTTTCTACTATTTTTTCAATTTGTTTGCCGATTTTAGAAATGATGCCACACACCAATGCGTTTCCCATCATAAAATATCGTCTGTTTTCTGGCATTCCTGAATTAGTCCAATTATCAGGAAATTGATTAATTCTTTCACATTCAATTGGTGTTAAAACCCTGAGTTTTTTGGTTTTTGGATCTTTAATTATGTGTGTACTTCTATTGGTTGTACTTTCAGATGTCAACATTGTTCTTGCTGGAAGCAATAAATCATCATATGCCGACATTGATCCCTCAGAATACATATATTCAAAACCATTTTTATCTTTTCTAAGAATTTTTTTGGAACCACGAAGATATTCGTATTGTTTCTTTTGTGATTCGCTTAGAAAATAATGCTTGTCAACTTGGCGTTTCTCAATTATATCATTCAAAACCATAGGTTTCGTTTTAATTGGTTTTGTATTTGCTGTATATACTTTGTTGCCAACCACACAACCAGTATTTCCGAATGAAGCACGGAAATTTTCAGATATATCAACTAAATCTTTAAAACCATTAATTAAATTGATTTGCCTTATATTTTTTTCTGAAATATTTTCAACTGGGAATTCTTTAGCAAACAAGCCTTCTTTTGAAATAATTTTGACGGCAGAAATTTTAATGAGTGATTTGTAATAGTTGGTACTTTTATGAAAAGCAAAAATGAATATCCTGCGTCTTCTTTGAGGATGACCATAATCTGCAGCGTTAATTACTCTCCATTCTAGGGCATAACCCTGTTTAGCAAAACAGTGGAGCATAATACCGAAATCTCTTCCGCGCTGTTTGGCTGGTGACTTAATCAATCTATCAACGTTTTCCAAAAGAACAAACGGGGGTTTTTTAACTGCCAAAACATCATTAATTTGCCACCATAAAACACCTTTTTTGCCCTCAATTCCATGTGAACTGCTTAGGGAATGAGCAACAGAATAGTCTTGGCAAGGAAACCCACCGCAGAGCAAAGTATGATTAGGAATAGTTTTTTTATCTACTTTGGAGATATCCACATTAGAGTTTTCAACCGCAGATGGAAATCTAATATTATAGCAGTCAAATGCGTGTTGCGCTTTTGTTGATGGCTCCCATTGATTAGCCCATACGAACTTCCAAGGGCCATTTTCGATTGCCTTTCCGTTTTCGTCAATTCTAGTTATATTGTTTAATCCAACTCGGAATCCACCGACACCAGCGAATAGTTCGACAACAGTTTTTTTCATATTCTTAAGTTTACTACACAGTTGGTGAACGATCAAGAACAAAAATAAAGTTTCAATAAATTCTTTAGATAATTTATTAAATGTATTTCATTATAGCTTTCTACCAATTATTAAAGTGTTTTGTTATAATTTCCTCAGTATATGGACGATAAAAATAGACATCTAAGCGAAAAAGAAATTCTAGAAATAACCAAAAAATCGTTGCATAAGACTTTTGGGTATTTTGGTTTAGATAATTCTTATATGAGCAAAAACAAAGGCGGTCTTGGCGGTTTCGTAGAAGAACATATTTTTGGATATAAAGCAAACTCTGATGAGAACCCTGACTTTATTGATGCTGGAATTGAATTAAAAGTAACGCCAGTCAAGAAGAATCAAGACGGGACAATATCATCAAAAGAGAGACTCGTTTTAAATATGATTAATTACAAGGCCGAAGCAGCAACAACATTTTTAACAAGTTCCTTTTACAAGAAAAATAAAAGATTATTAATTTGGTTTTATTTATACTCCATTGGAGCACATCCTTCAGAATTTGAAATAACTGATTACGATTTGTTTGAGTTTGAAAATTCTCTTCAATGCAAAGTGATTGAAAGAGATTGGAATTTGATTCACAAAAAGATAGTAGAAGGAAAAGCTCATGAGATTTCTGAATCAGATACAGAATTTTTAGCCGCTTGTACAAAAGGTGCTAATAGCAAAGTACTTACTGAACAATATAATTCGCCAATCAAAGCCAAACCACGAGCATATAGTTTTAAGCAGTCTTTTATGACCTATATTTATAGAAATTTAATTCATAAGGTTGCTCCTTATTCACCTTTGCTTTCCGAAGATGAATGGATGAAATGTCCGCTTGAGGAAATTTATAAGGAAAAAATTTCTGCATATTATGGAATGACTCAAAAACAGTTATGCATAAAATTTGGCGTTAATTCAAAAGCCAAGCACCTTAATTTTATTTTGTGTCAAAAAATGCTTGGGATTTCAGGCAAGAGAAAAGCAACGGCTGAAATGGAAGCGGCAGGCATTATTTTTAGAACAATAACTGTTGATAAAAATGGCCGGCCAACAGAAGCAATGCCATTTAAATCATTTGAATTCGATGAATTAATAAATAGTTCTTGGGATGTGTCAACTGTTCGTGAAGATTTTGTCGATTTAAAATTGATGATATTTGTTTTTAAAGAAATTGATGGAGTTATTACATTTGAAACAATTCATTTTTGGAATGCTCCGAATTCAATTGTCGATGGACCAATTAAAACAATGTACGAGCATTGTGCCAAAATGGTCAGGCAAGGCAATGCTTTTTATTTTGACAAAAATGGTAAGATAAAAGACAAATTTCCAAAAGAGGATAGAAATTCTAATGGTGTCTGCCATGTAAGACCGCACGCTAGAATAAGTTCTGATACTTTTGATTTGCCAGTTCCTGATAAAATTACCGGCATTATTTCTTACACAAAACAGAGTTTTTGGTTTAATAAAGATTTTGTAGAAAAAGTATTGAAAGGCAATGCTTAATAAACACTACCTGCTATTGTAATATCGCTTTAAAAATAACATGGAACTTTCAATTAAAAATTCAATATATCAAGCAATTCTTCAAAATAAATGGCTTAACATTGTTTATGTCAATAGAGCCGATGAAGAAACCACATATTACATAGGCATTAAGGACATTGATGTAGAGAATGACAGGATTTATTGCGATATATTTAATCCTTTTAAAAATTCTGAAATCATTAAATCAAAAGATATTTTTATTAAAATAAGCGGTATTAAATCCGCCACAATTTTAGAACATAGTTATTACGATAGTCCCAATACCCTTTTTACAAAATTATCAAACGATAAAACAGTTAGCAATTTTCTCGAAGTTGTCAACTTTGATAATAATATTCTCCAGTATCTTTCTGACTGTCAGCGGTTAGACAACGACCCCTTTCTTAAAGAGGTTGTTATGGTTGATGGAATTGACAATAGAACATTGGCTAATTCTAAAAGATATAAGTTAGACGATAAGCAATTTGAATTTATTTTAGAAAGAGTTTTTAAAAGAAATAAGCATGAGGCAGAAATAATAAATAGATATCAAGAGCTTGCGATTAATAAGTTTTCTATTGATATCGATGGAAAACAATATGTCGTTGCTTATCGTACTTTATCTCTTAACTTTAAAGATAAAACACTTAAAGTTTCCGAAAAATCCTCTATTAACAAGTCTTTTTTAGTGTCGGAAGAAAAAAGAGTTACACTCGGTACTTATCTTGACATAAATCCAGATGATTTTTGCGAAAATTATGATAAAAACGAGCGAGAATTTATCGAACATATCCGAGATAACTTTCGAAACGGCGAAATAATGAATACCCGCCCAACTATCTTCTTTTTGTCTAGAAATTATCAAAGAGGCATAGACGAAACATATGAAGCGATTTCTGATATGGACAAATCAAACAAACTGTCTATTCCATTAAAATCTTTCTTTGGAAGAAACAAGAATCGTAGTGGAACGAATAAAGAAGTAAATATTGTTGTCTTTAATAAAAGCAAAATTAATATTGACCAACTTCGAGTTGTCTATAACTCAATGGTTAATCATGTTACATACGTTAAGGGACCGCCTGGAACTGGGAAAACAGAGACCATATTTAATGTTCTTTTATCAGCATACGCCAACAACAAAACAGTTCTTGTGTGTTCAAATAATAATCATCCTGTTTCTGATATTTTTGTTAAAATGAATAATTCTTTGTTTTACAGCAATAGATATCGTGGTAACGCCGAAATTAAAATCACATTTCCTATGATTCGTCTTGGCAATAATGTTGAGATGACTGAAGCTGTCAACAGAATCAGAGAAATCATTGCTTTGGCAAAGCAGCATAACCGCTCTAACTTGAAAGAAGAATTAACTGAAAACAGCAAAAATAAATTTATGTCTAGTTTCGACAAGTTAAAACAATCACTAGTGGAATATGAAGAGCGAATTGAGTTGAGGGATAGAATAGCAACGCTAGAAAAAATAAGAAATTTAACAACCATCAACCAAATAAGTAACAAGCTGGACGATCAAATCAAATTATATAGGCAAAAAGATAATGCGTCCGCGATCATCAAAGACGAAGATATTTTGAAACATGTAATTTCAGCGAGTGAGAATCATGACTTTCAAAATTATGTATATTTTTCATCACTCCTTAAATTTAAAAAAATCTTATCAGATTCATATAAAGAATTAAGAGAAATGGTTGAAAAAGATGATATTAACGAATGCATAACGAGCCTTAATAAGTTTCTTCGCGACGATAACAATTTAAAAAAACTTCTAAATATTTTTCCTATTGTTGTTTGTACAAATCTCTCGTGCACTAAATTGGGTAGTCCAAAATCTCACTTTGATCTAACTATTATGGATGAGGCTGGACAATGCAATTTAGCTTCCTCTCTTATTCCAATCGTTAGAGGTACAGATTTGCTACTCGTTGGAGATACTAATCAATTACAACCAGTAACCGTTCTCGAGCAAAATGTTAATGAAGCACTAATGAAAAAATATGATATCAAAGAAGATTACAATTACATTCATAATTCAATATTGTCCACGATGTTGAAAAAAGATAACAATTCAAAAAGCATATTGCTTAGATATCATTATCGCTGTGGCCAAAAAATTGCTGATTTTGTCAACCAAAGATTTTATAATCAGCAATTAAAATTATTAAATAATAATTCTGGTGAATTAATTTATCACAATGTTAAAAATAGCCCTAATCCCAATAACAGAAATTCGTATAAAGAAGAAGCTATTGAAATTGTCAAAATAATTAAGTCGAACGGATATAAAGATGTTGGGATTATCACTCCATTTGTCAATCAAGCAAATTTGATTAATGAATATTTGGCTAAATTTGGTGTTGATGGGATAAAAGCCGGCACCATTCACACGCTACAAGGATCTGAAAAATCAGTTATTATTATGTCCGCCGCTTTATCACTGAAAACAAGCAAAAAAACAATGGACTGGATAAAAAACAATCATGAATTAATTAATGTTGGTGTAACTAGAGCCAAAGAAAAATTTATATTTGTTGGCGATAAAGAGGCAATTGATGTACTCAGCGGAAACAAACAAAACGATGTTCGAGTGTTATCTGATTATGTTTTTAGAAACGGAGAAGTTATTGTTCCTAAAAGCGATAGCGTTATTCTTACCGATTTTTCAAATGATTCAAAAAATGAAAAAGAGTTCTTTGAGACAATAAAGCCTTATTTCAATAAAAAGGGCAGCAAGTTCAAAATTGAAAGAAATGTTCCAGTCAAAGCCGCAATTAAAGGTATCGGCCTAGATGAAACGAGTTGCTTTGGCAATAAAGAATTCGATGTTACCGTACAAATAGGCGAAGGATTTATTAGAAAACAATATAGGACAATCGTTGCTTTTGAAATCGACGGTGGCGAGCATGTAGGAAATAGACACACTGCCAATCTAGATCGCCAAAAAGAAGAGATATGTAAAAATCACGGGATTAAATTAATTCGTATAGCTAACAGTCAAGTCAAGGATTATGAATCTATTATTAGTCTGTTTGAATTTGTGGTTAAAGATTTGCCAAATATTGATGTTGCATATTCTCAAATTAGTTTGTTTGATGAAGAATAATATAAATGTTTTCTTTATTACTGTGCGTGCTATGAAAAGATTATTTGATATTAAAAAAAGATAAACAAATGGTAGTGAAGTGTTACAATAAAAGCATATTTATGAAATTAGAAACGAAAAATAGAATCAGAAAATTTACCATCGATAGAGATTGGGACCAATTTCATAGTCCCGCTAATTTGGCAAAGTCTATTTCAATTGAAGCCAACGAACTTTTGGAGTGTTTTCAATGGGATGAACAACACTTTGATATGGATTCTGTGAAAGAAGAGTTAGCGGATGTCCTAGTTTATTGTCAACATATGCTCGACAAACTAGGCTTGGACGAAGACGAAATTGTTAATGAAAAAATGAGTAAAAACGAAGCTAAATATCCTGTGTCGAAATCAAAAGGTAAAGCGGACAAGTACAACAAATTATAAGAATGTTATGCAGCAAATAGTTTATCAAAAAACACTAAAACAATTTATTCATTCTTGTTTAATCAGCGGAACAATCGCTGATGAAGTTAAACAAGAAATGTATAATGCTGGTTATTCATATGTTATGCCAAATTGGGAAACTTCATGGAAAAATTCCCTTCCAAAAATCGCCGAAGCTCTTCAAGGAAGTTCAATTGATGGTGATGTTGATGTTGCGATTGAATATAGATTAAAGCATAGTTTGGAAAGATTAGATTTTCTTATTTATGGTTTAGATAAGAACGATAAGAAAAATATGGTTATCGTTGAATTAAAACAATGGTCTCAAGTTAGTGTTTCTGGTGCTTTAAACAAAGTTCACACCATGGTATCTAAAGGTCATTATGAAGACCATTTTCACCCTTCTTATCAAGCATATAATTATGCAGGGCAACTAAAATCTTTCAACGAATATGTTCAAGTTGAGAAGATGGGTATTGAAGCATGTTCTTACTGCCATAATATGGATAATGGATATGAAACAATAATGCAAGATGTTTCATTATTTCCTTTTATTCCTGAATCTCCTTCATTTTTAGAAGATGATTCATCTAAACTAAGAGCTTTTGTTGAAAAATATGTATCTAAAAGTTGCCACGATATCCTTTTTGAGATTAACAAAGCAAGAACGGTGCCGTCAGATGAATTTGCAAAATTGATGAGAGATGCTCTGAGCGGTAATTTGATGTATACGTTGGATATGGGACAAGCAAATGCTTTGAGTACAATTGTTTCTGCAGTTAGAGAAGCGGATTATTATAATCAGAAAAAAACCATTATTGTAAAAGGCGGAGCAGGAACAGGCAAATCAATTATTGCAATCAATGCATTAGGCCAATTAAATAGTCCAAAAAAGAAAAACGATAGAATTACTACAATGTTTGTGACAGTTAATGCTGCTCCAAAGAAAGTTTTATACAATGGCTTAATCAAAGGGAAAGCATTTAAAAGTGGAGATTTAAGTGCTTTGTTCAAATATCCCACAGCTTTTGTAAATAGACCATTCAATGAAATTCCTTGTCTTTTAATAGATGAAGCTCATCGCATTTTTAAAATGAAGGGTGGGGTAGGTTTAAAAAGCGGAACCAATATGTTGAAAGAATTAATTAACGTTGCTAAGGTATCGGTTTTCTTTATTGATGATAATCAAGCTGTGACTAAAGATGACTATGCTACAATCGACATCATTAAAGAATTAGCGAAAGAATGCCATTCTCAATTGGTGATGGGCCCAGAGCTGGAACTATCAGGTCAGTACCGCGTTCAAGGTGGTGCAGAGTATATTGAGTTTATCAAATCTTTTCTTGAACTAACTGATAAAAACAATAAATTTAACACAAATAATTCATATGAATTTAAGGTTTTTGATAATCCTAATGAAATGTTTAATAGAATTAAAGAACTTGACATTGAATCAAGAAAAAAACAAGCGCTAGCGGATGGCAAGCTAGCATTTGATATCGATGATTATAATGGTCATGCAAGAGTTGTAGCAGGATATTGTTATGAATGGGTGTCCGATCCTACTACAAGAGATGGAATTAATGATGTTATTATTCAAAAAGACAATTTTGCTAAAAAGTGGAATCTTAGATATGGCAGTGGATTAAAAGCTTATTCATGGGCTGACGACCCATTGTCGGTTGACGAAATCGGATGTATTCACACATGCCAAGGCATTGATTTAGATTATTGTGGAGTTATTATTGGCAAAGATATTACGTACGAGAACGGCAAAATTATTTTCCATAAAGATGCGCATCCAACGAGTGATCAGGCTGGAATTAGAACCGCTAATGATATCGATGCTGAGACATGGATAAAAAATACTTACTATGTTTTGTTGACTAGAGGTATTTTAGGAACATTTGTTTATTGCGAAGATGATGGTTTAAGAGATTATTTAAAAAGTAAATTAATTACAAAATAAGCAAAATCTAAACTATCTATATATAAAGATTTTATTTATAGTGCCTTTTTTGTGAGCATAGTTTTGTTGATACTAAGTTAATTATTTGCAGCGTCATGGATTATTTCTC
>CASEYK010000037.1 GCA_949292105.1 uncultured bacterium | reverse complement strand
TTAATATTGATTATTATCCAACAAATTTCATTATCAATAAGAATGATAATTTAATTTATTACATTGATTACGAATGCAATTTATACGATGCAAAATGGGATTTTGATAATTGGGGAATAAAGTATTGGAATGGCGGTGAACTACTAATTTAAGAATGAAAATGGTATAGTTTTTCTAGTAAAGGTATTATCTTGCTATATTTTGTTTTAAAGTGATAGCACAAAGACAAATAAGAATTTATCCTGATGCCATTAATGCATCAGGTTTTTTATTTTAATGTGCGAAAAGGCTAGTCAATCGATTTACTAAGGTGGTCGTTTTTGTTATTTTTTCTTTTTTATAAGAAAAAATCAGTTGGGATTTTTCCTAGAAAACAAGCCATAAAAATGGGATAATGTAAAAGGTAATCGAGTTATTGAATCGATTACCGAGAGGTACAAATGTATCAAGTTGGTGAACTAGTCGTACATCGAAGAGAAGGCTTGTCAAAAATCACGGGTATTAAAGAAATGAGCGGCCGTGAGTATTATTTACTACAGGCCAAAAGAGGCAATGGCGAACTTATTTATGTGCCAGTTGATTGTAGTAATACAATCATTAGGCCTATTATGGATATTCAATCTGCCGATGATGTTCTCAAGTATATGAAAGAGTTGAAATCCGATTTTGTTTCAAATACGAAACAGCGGCGCGATAATTTTAAACGGCGCCTTATTTCTGGCAATATTTATGACATTGCTTATCTTGTTCGCCAATTATATCTTTACCATTTGCTCAGCAATGCGGGCGAGATAGTGCATTTTGGACCAACTGATATTGAGATGTTAACCATTGCTAAAAACATTTTGTTTGATGAACTAGCGCATACTTATAATTTAAAATTAGATGATGTTGGTGATTTTATAACTAAAAGAGTAGGCTCTTTATCCTAACAAGCGCTTCTTCAATTTAACTATATCGCCTTCGCTGATGTCGAAGGTTTTCTTTATATATTCGACCGTATCATTTCCATTACTTTTCGATAATTCGACAGCCGCTTTAATATACTCTTCATGAGCATTCATCGTAGCATCTAGAATTTCTGCTTTTATCCAATCGCCCTCTCTTTTAGCGGCGTTAATAATTGCATCGTTGTGTGCTTTGACATTATTGTTTGTCTGCATATAATCATCAATGATTTCTTCTTCGCTTACGCCCAGCAAAGAAAGAAGAATAAACGCAGCCACTCCTGTTCTATCTTTGCCTCCAGCGCAGTGAAATAGTATTGATCCGCCATTTGGATCATCAATGACATAGCGAAGAAATTTTTTCATTTGCGAAACGCTAAATTTGTCAGATAAGAGAGTAGTATAGTTGTTTTTCATCACTTCGTATGCTGCTCGTTTAACACCTCGCTGATACAAGACTCTCAATTTAGCGGTAAAACTCATTTGTGAACTTTCTTCTTTTGAAGTTATGCCTTCTAAAATGTCTTGAGGCGGGATAAGTGGAAGCGAAATATTTTCAACACCTTCTATTTTAGTGTCGGGATGTCGATTAGACTCATCTATACCTCGAAAATCAAAAATAGTTTTAAGATGTAATTCATCTTTTAATTTTGTAATATCCTCAGCCGATAACTGCGATAATGCATCGCTCCTTATCAACTCTTTTTCTTTAACAAAAACAGCATTTTGTGGATAAAAACCGCCTAAATCCCTTGTATTTTTTGTTCCATCTAAATGAATTTTGCTCATTTGTTACCTCCGATAATTACGTCGATTAATTGCTGTGGATAGTCGATAATAATCGGTGTTCCGTCTAATTTGATTAAGTCTTTTTTATCGCGATATCCGTAAGAAACAAGAATGGCTTCAATGTTGGCGTTTTTACTCGTTAAATAGTCAACATCGGTATCACCTATGTAAATACATTTTCTTTTTGCTACTTTCATTTTTTTGCGAACATATTCGACCATTTCTTTAGAAGGCTTTTTCTTTAAAAATGGAACATCACCTTGAACAAATGAAAATAAATTCGGATAGTATTTGTCAATTAGTTTTTTGGCGATGGAATCAACTTTATTCGTTATGACCGCTAGCGTATAGCCTTTTGCTTTTAATGTCGTTAATGTTTTTTTCATCATTGGATATGGTTTGGTTAAAACATCGCAGTGTTCGCTGTAATATTTTCGAAAAATTTCTAAACACTGATTATAATTTTCGTTGTCTAATCCGTTTGGAATTGCTCTCTCTATCAGTTTGCTAACCCCATTGCCAATAAAATTTTTGATTTCTTCTCTTGTCCTTTCTGGATAGCCAAAAGTTCTTAGTGCGTAATTTGTTGCTTCTTTTAAATCGTCTAGCGTGTCTAATAAGGTGCCATCTAGATCAAAAAAGAGCGTTCTTTTTTTGCGAGCGAATACTTCTTGAATTGTAACTTTTTTATCAATCCACATGACCAATCGTCCTTCTGGAGTTTTAGGATATTGAAAAAAATTAATTGGCCACATGTGGCATTTAATAATGTCTACTTCCGTTGGATTTAACGAGTAATATTGTTTTGCGTTGTCAAGCGCTCTTTGCGGGTGCTCAAATGCATGCCCTTTTCGATTTTCTTTATCGACCCGCCAATCGTAAAAAAATAAATCGTGAAGCATCGCGCCTCTTATTAAAGAATGATAGTCGTAATGAATATTTCTTCTAATCCCATAATACATGCATTCTTCACATACAAGGCAAACATGTCGATAGGTGTTGCTTGTTCGGTGTTGTTTATTTTTTAACAGGCGATGTAAAACTTCTTCCTCTTTAAAGGAGTAATAAAAATCGATAATATCTTTAATTTCCTCATCAGTTAGGGGTGTGTTAGTTTTCTTTTTCATACAATTTGTTAACGACACTGACGATATCATCGTGGATGACTAAATCACAGTTATTGTCATATGAGGTTTTATCTTTGTTGATGAGTACCAAATATTTACCTCTAAAGTAGCGGATAAATCCTGCAGCAGGATAAACGAGGAGCGATGTTCCTACCACAATTAACATTTGAGTGCTCATAATCGCTAAAATTGAACGATTGATAATATCGCTATCGAGCTGTTCTTCATAGAGGACTACATCTGGCTTGATTGTTCCTCCACATTTATCACAGATTGGTACTCCGTTAGCGTTATGAACATATTCGGCATCGAAGAAGTGGTGACATTTTTCACAGTAATTGCGATGAATAGAACCATGGAGTTCATAGACACGCTTTGACCCGGCCATTTGATGCAAACCATCAATATTTTGAGTAATGATTGTTACTTCTTTCTTGCTTTGTAAGTCAGCAAAATATTGATGAGCAATATTCGGTTTTGCGTTCAAGTACATCATTTTGCTTTTATAGAATTCGTAAAATTGAGCTGGATGAGCAACAAAATAACTATGAGAAACAATTTCTTCAGGTGATAACCCTTTATAGTCACCTTTAAATAATCCTTTTTCCGAACGGAAATCAGGAATGCCAGAAGCAGTGGATATGCCAGCTCCTGTAAAGACGACTATCGAGTTGACTTCATCAATCATCTGTTTAAGAATTTTATATTCATCCATAACACACATATTATATATGAAAACTATAGAAAAATGTTTTTAATAATTAAGTGCATTATCGTAACAACTTTTTTGATAAAGGAATATAATTAAGATGTCTAAAGGAGAAGACAAACAAATGAAAACAAAAATATACTACTGCGAGCACTGTCACAACATGGTGCTCATGATAAATGATTCGGGTGTCAACCCAGTATGTTGTGGTGAAAAAATGAAAGAATTAGTGGCTAACACAACCGATGGCGCGCTTGAAAAGCATGTTCCAGAGGTAAGCGTCAACGGTCGAGAGGTACATGTGAAGGTAGGAAGTGTTCCGCATCCGATGACTGAAGGCCATTACATTGACTTTATTATCCTTGAGACCAACAAAGGCCATCATGTCCATCATCTCGATCATTTAAAACCCGCTGAGACAATATTTGCTCTTGCAGATGACGAAGAGCCCATCAATGTTTATGCATACTGCAATTTGCACGGGCTTTGGGTCAAGCAAATTTAACCTTAATTTAATCAAATGTGAACAAATCTCGCTCTATCAAATCGGAGCGAGATTTTTATATTCTTTTTTAAAAAAATAAGGAGTGAAAAATCCTTGCTTGGGTTGACATCTTTGATTAATTTTATATAATCAATGTATCAATTCTAGATATGGGACATTTACGATTTTCTCTTACTCCCGCATTGTTTTATGTAATTGCACTGATGAGCTGCTTCCTCCTTGAAGGCGTAGCTCTTCTTACCAACAATCCATTAGCTGGATTAGATAATTTTGTCTTCTTTCTCATTGCTATCCCAATTATCTTCTTAATGATTGTTTATTATGCTCTCGAGCATAAGAAAAATAGAGTAAAAATCGATTGGATTTTAGGTTCTCTTTTACTCCTTATTTTTATTATTTCAACTTCGATTATTTGGAATATGCCCGCCCAAACATTTACATTGAGTAGCACTCAAAGCATTGTTGTTTCTTTTACTTGGCTGCAAAAATTTAGATATACTATTGAACTCGGCATTGGCCTTTCACTTCTTTACTCGATGATGTTTTTACTCTGCCGCACTCAACTTAGAAACAAAAAATTGTTTTGGCTATTGTGGATTTTTATTATTGCCAATTTAGTTATTGTCGCTTTTTCTTTTTATCTCGATTTTGATACTTATAAAACAATCTTTACTTCCGCCAAAAATACAAAAGGTGTTTCTTCTTTTTATTTCAATGAAAACGCCTATGGTGGTTCGATTTTATTAGCAATGCTTTCATGCGAAGCCCTTAACCTTTACAAAAAGAGATGGTATCACGAATTCTTAATCGGTTTTTTTAGTGTCATGCTCGTTTTCTCATCGAGTACAACTTGTATAATTTTAGCCTTAGCATTTATTACTATCATTTTTCTTTTTGAGATTGTTCGCCTCTTTTGCCGGAAATGGAAATTAGCCCTCTTTTTAACATGTTTAGTAGTGGTTGCCGTTGCTGCTATTATTATCACGCATTTTGCTTTGGTTACGCATAATGTTGATTGGGCTGTTAATTTTGATAACTTTGTTACTGAAGATGTTTTTGATAAAAATTTTCTTACCTTCTCTGGTCGCACTAAAATTTGGCAAGCCGCAATTGATTATTTAACCAATCGCCCTCTTAATTTTTTCTTTGGCTGTGGATATGGAACATCTCGCTATTATTTAAATGGTGCTATCAGTGTATCGAACGGCAATCCTGCTGTTATTTATACTTTGCACAACGGCATATTAGAACTTCTCTTTCAATTCGGCATTGTTGGCTTACTCATTTACGCTGCCTTACTTATTTATTTCTTGTACTGCCTCATTCGATTACTGATTAAAAAACAATTTTCGATGGTGCTTGTTTATTTTGTTTTATTTGCTGTTATTACCGCATATAGCTTTATGGAATCTCTTTATTTCTTTGAACTAAATATTATGGGATTATACGCTGGGCTTGTTTTCTTATTGCCACCAATTGTTACATATCGACATATGTCGCGTCCTCAACTTGTTAAAGAAGCGGCTTACTGTGATATTTGGAAAAAGCCTATCAACCCTTATTATTTGTTTCGATTGCTGACTGCGATTATCGCCTCTACCATTGTGGCTTTCTTAAGCATCTTATTTATCCCATCGTTTTATGAAACAATTGTTTGGCGTTTTACTATTGAATGTTTAAAGTTATTAACTATCGCCTTATTTTTGATACCGAATTTGGTTTTTTGCTTTTATTTATGTTTTGATCGAAAACTATTTGTCAAAAGATTAATCATTCATTCGATTGTTATCGTCTTAATTTCTCTTGCTTGCTACATTCCATCAGTATTGGTTAAGACTTCTCAACCATACTCGTTGATGGTCTTAAATTATGCATTTTTAATTTTGCTTGTCATCTACAATTTAATCTTTATGGTTTTAGCTAGAGAATATAAACATTACTTCTCTTTGTTGTTAAAAGGAATATTTAAAACGCCTAAATTAGGATTGTTATTTCAACTAGCCACTTATTTAATTGTGTACGCTACAACATCGAGCTTTTATGATTACAGTTTATTAGCTGCTGTCGTCGTGGCGGCAGTAGGGGTTATTTCTTTCTTTGTTGGCTTCTTGCTATTCCCATTTAAAGAAAGCAAATATTACATTAATTATTTCAATGAAGAAGGTCTCGCTAGACTTCGAGCAATGGTTATCATCAATAAGATTTAAATCAACATTATTCCAATAAAAAAGAGCCAAATCCTTGCAGAATTGGCTCATTTTTATTTTTTTTTAAATGTTGTTTACTTATTCAAACGACGCTTTTTATCATACCCACGATATGCTATTAAAGCCACCATAGGAATTAACACCAATACAATGATTAATATCAGTGTTGTTGTATTATCGTTAGAGTAAGATTTCAATGCTGATGTACCAACTGAAAGGAAGCGTCCATTAATGTAGTTGTATTTGTCCGTAGCAGAAACTAAATAATTGCGTTCCTCACTCGTTACATTTCCTTTATCAGTTAAACTAATCAAAGACATTTCTCCTCCAAAAGCTTCAAATGTCTCTTCATAGGTTCCTAAAGAATTCGAAGTAGATAAGAATTCTGACCATTCTTCACTCGTGATAGCACAAGAATCAATTAATTCTAAATCCTTAGCTGTTTTGTAAAGATCACCCATTCCGTCTTCATCAGTTGCGCAAACACTGATTGTTTTGATGTATAAAGCACCATCTTCAGGGTTATCAATTATTATTTGTATGTGACCGCTAGTTGGCGTAGACAAAGTAAATGTGTGTTCGGTAATGGCATTAGAGGCAGCTGTTAATGTAACGCTTTCACCAGCTTGAATGCCTTCGACATAAACTGTCATTGTTGCTTTGCCGCTATTTCCAACTGCCGTTCCAGCAACGACTGATACAGTATTAATCATATATTCTTTTGTTT
>CASEYK010000036.1 GCA_949292105.1 uncultured bacterium | reverse complement strand
CTCGTTTTTGTTATGCCTTTAAATTCAAAATATACATACTTTTCTCATTTTAAATTCCGTTTTAGATAGTCGAATCGGAATTTATTCTAAGAATTACGACTTTTTGGTATAAAACGGAATTTACTTTAAGAATTCACGTATGGAGCGTTGTAGGATATACATTTATCAATCAAATATAGTATATTAGTGTTATGTCAAAAAGAAATGTCGGAAAATGGGTTCTATTATCAATTTGTATTCTTTTTAATGCTTTTATTTTAGTTGAATCCGCTCTACCAGCTTCTTTATCAACTTTGCAAAGCGACTTTTTCGCAAATATTTTTGGAGACTTATATACTCCTCCTGCCAAAGAAGAAATTCGCTCCATCGATTTTGTCGGCGATGTTGAGAATAAACAAATTGTGCGCGGCACTACTTCAACCTTTGATTTAACTTATGAACCGGCAACCGCTTCAATGGAACAAGTCGATATTGTCGGAGATGGCATCGGTTCATCTTATAATGTCATTCAAGATGGTCAAAGGCTATATGTTGAAGCTTATGAGATTGGAACTTATCAATTAAATGTTAGTTTGAAAAATCGACCACAAGTTTCCACTTCTGTTTCTTTCAACATCATAAATCGACCAGCCCCGACCGAATATTCATTATCTATTCAAAATTCAACAATCAAAGTCGGGATGAGCGCTCAAATCGATGTAAAGTTGAGTGAAAGCGGAACTTTAAAAGATGAAATATCTCTCTCGAGACAATATGACAAAAAAGCCATTCGTTATCAATCAAGCGATGACACAATTGCTACTATTGATGAATATGGCGTTATTCACGCTTTAAGTCCAGGAACAGTTGAAATCCACTCTTCTCCAGCGAATAAAACATTGACAGTTAATGTTATTGAAAGCGATTCACCAAGCGTTATGCCAACCGGACTTGAATTAATTGGGCCAGATTCTGTTCATATTTATGATGCTGATTATATAGGCGATGATTTAATCGAAAAAGCACAATTATCAGTTCAATTTTTAGGAAATACTCCATCTGATGCAGGAGTAACTTACACCGTCAATGATGATTTATTAGCAAGAGTTGAAGATGACGGAACAATATATGGGTATAAAAAGACAGGAACAGTAAGAGTTTATGCTTATTCGAATATGGATCGAGCAATATTTGATTATATCGACATCAATGTTGAAAATGTCATACCGACTGATATGAACATTGTGGGAATTGAAGACGATGGTTCGCTTTCTATCGGTGCGACAAAAACGATTCGAGCGGAATTTGCACCAATTAATACCACTAACACCGCAATTATTGTCACCTCATCCGATGATAGCATCATCAAAGTAACCAATAACGATCGCTCAGCAATCATTGAAGGAATAAAAGCAGGGAAAGCGACACTCACTATTTCATCGGCCTCAAATGAGAATCTTGTCAAGACATTCACAATAAATGTCGCAAAACTTGCGCCGAGCGAAGATTCTAATTATGACGATTTTATTAGTTTTATTCGAAAAGCCATCGGCCATTTTACACTTTTTGCCATCGATGGGGTTTTAATCTTTTTCTCCATCTATCTATTTGTCAAAGATAACGAAAAGATGAAACTATGGATAATTTCGTTAATCAGCATCGGCGCAAGCGTTTTAGTGGCTGCTTGTTCAGAATTATTTCAGTTCATTCCTAAAGATCGAGGTCCATCAATAGTCGATGTCGTTATTGATTCGTTAGGAGCACTGATTGGTATTCTTATCGTTTTAATAATTATGTCAATCATCAAAGTGGTCAAAAAAAGAAGAACAGCACAAAAAAAGAAATAAAACACCGATAATATTTTAATAAAAACTTATTAACAAGGCTCTCAAATAAGAGTATAGTGTTCAATTGTGGTCAGTGCATTAGTTATTTCCATTTTGTCGATTATTGGGATGATACTATGCGTATTTTTCTTTCCAATCTTAAAAATTAAAAATTTTCATATGCAAACTTTTTGGTTTGCCCCGCTGCTCGGAGCAATTTTGCTCCTTGTTTTCGGTTTAGTTGATGCCGAATTAGTTTTTTCTTCTTTAATCGCACCGACAAGTGTTAATCCATTAGAAATTCTTGCTATTTTTATTTCAATGGTTTTCATCAGCGTGGTTCTAGATGAAAATATCTCGCGTCAATCGCTGTAAAAAAAGCAAAAAATTCGCAAATGACAATGTTTATTTTGCTTTATTTTATTGTTTCGGTTTTAACTATTTTTACTTCTAACGATATCATCGTTATTACTTTCACACCTTTTATTATTTTCTTTTGTAAAAACACAAAAATTAATCCTTTGCCATACTTAATCGGCGAGTTTGTTGGGGCTAATACTTGGTCCATGCTTTTAATCATTGGCAATCCAACAAATATCTATTTAGCCACTTCTTATGAAATAGATTTTCTCACTTATATCACGCATATGGCCATTCCCACTGTTTTAGCGGGTTTGATATCGCTTACTATTATGATATTGATTTTTAGAAAATATTTTAAAATTCCTTTAACTAATCATCTAGAACAAGATCACATTGCCGATAAACCAATATTTATCGTTTCATTGTGTCTACTCATCATTTGCATTGTTTTGCTCTCGATTAGTTCTTGGGTTGGCTTACCGATGTGGCTTATTTCTTCGACTTGTG
>CASEYK010000035.1 GCA_949292105.1 uncultured bacterium | reverse complement strand
CTCGTTTTTGTTATGCCTTTAAATTCAAAATATACATACTTTTCTCATTTTAAATTCCGTTTTAGATAGTCGAATCGGAATTTATTCTAAGAATTACGACTTTTTGGTATAAAACGGAATTTACTTTAAGAATTCACGTATTTTTTCTTTAAGAACACATAGACATAAAAAAAGACCGAGTAATCGGTCTTTTCTCATTATTTTCTTGCTGAATCGTCTTCGCTCTTTATTTTTTCGCGGAGTTCATTGAGAACTCGATCATGTTCTTCGACGTAGCGGTCGCTGACTTCTTTCATCGTCTCTTCGACATCGAAATGTTCAACGAGTTCTTCCTCTTGCTCATCGCTTAGTAGTCCGCGACCAGCAGGAATAAGTTTACCAGTAATAACATTCTCTTTTAAACCATGGAGATAATCTGTCTTACCTTTAATGGCGGCATCGGTCAAGACGCGTGTTGTTTCTTGGAATGAAGCAGCTGACAAGAAACTATCAGTTTCAAGAGCGGCTTTAGTAATGCCAAGGATAAGTGGAGAGAAAATCGCAGGGCGTTTGCCATTTAAAAGAGCAATTTCATTCTCTTTGGTAAATGTGTTGATGTTAACGCGTGTGCCAGAAAGTAAATTGGTATCGCCAGCATCAATGACAAAGACTTTGCGTAGCATTTGTCGAACGATTACTTCAATGTGCTTATCAGAGATGGAGATGTTTTGTGCAGAATAAACCTTTTGCACTTCTTTTAAAATGTATTTTTCAACAGTAGTAACATCTGACACTTCGAGAAGTTTTTTTGGCGAAATAGCACCTTCGGTGATCTTACCGCCATTTTTGACTTTATCGCCTTTTTTAACTCTTAGACGAGCTCCGAAATTAGTCGTATAAACTTTTTCTTCTAAATCATTGGCAACAGTAACGATATAACAGTTATTTTTCTCTTCAATGTTTTTTACAACACCAGAGATTTCACTGATTAAGGCTTCGCCCTTTGGTGTACGAGCTTCAAAAAGTTCTTGGACACGAGGAAGACCTTGAGTAATATCAGAACCAGCAACACCGCCGGTGTGGAAAGTTCTCATCGTCAACTGAGTACCAGGTTCACCAATGGATTGAGCGGCCATAATACCGACTGCTTCACCAACCTTAATTTCACGGCCAGTCGCCAAGCATCGACCATAACAGTGGACACAAACACCATCTTTAGTTTCACAACCAAAGAGGGAGCGAATCATCACATGGGTAATACCAGCATCGACAATTGCTCTAGCTTTTTCTTCATCAATCATAGTATTGCCTTTGACGATGACTTCACCAGTCTGAGGATTGACGACATCATTAAGGGCGTAACGGCCAACTAAGCGGTCATACAATTTGACAATGGTTGTATTGCGTGAACTATCGAGAATATCACTGACCAAGAAGCCTTGAGTTGTGCCACAGTCTTCTTCGCGGACAATAACATCTTGTGAAACATCGACAAGACGGCGAGTCAAATAACCAGAGTCAGCTGTCTTCAAGGCAGTATCAGCGCCACCCTTACGGGCACCGTGAGTAGCGATGAAGAATTCAGACACGGTCAAGCCTTCACGGAAACAAGACTTAATCGGGAGCTCAATCGTCCCACCTGATGTATTACCCATCAAACCACGCATACCAGCGAGTTGGAGAATATTTGAAATATTACTACGAGCACCACTA
>CASEYK010000034.1 GCA_949292105.1 uncultured bacterium | reverse complement strand
ATGGAGAAAGGTATTATTAAATCATTTGATGAAATCAAAGCAACGGGTCACCGCATCGTTCAAGGCGGAAAATATTTCAGTGATTCTCACCTTTTTGATAAAGACACGGAAGAAAAAATTGAATCACTTATCCCCCTTGCTCCACTTCATAACCAAGCTCACCTCGTCTGCTACCGAGCTTTTAAAGAAGTTTTGCCTTCTTGCCCCGCGGTTGCCGTGTTCGACACAGCTTTTCATCAAACTATGAAAGAGGAAGATTATTTGTTCCCCATTCCTTACGAATTAACCGTCAAATACGATATTCGCCGCTACGGGGCACATGGAACAAGCCATAAATACTTATCAGAAGAAGGCGCTAAACTTATTCCTGATGTTAAGCACCCACGCATAATTTCTTGCCATATCGGAAGCGGAGCTTCAATCACTGCTATTAAGGACGGTAAATGTGTAGCGACATCGATGGGCCTTACCCCGTTAGGTGGAATCATGATGGGAACTAGAACTGGTGATATGGATCCGAGCGTTTTTAACTATGTCTGTCAAGTAACAGGCAAATCGAGTGAAGAAGTCTATCAAATGTTTAACAAAAAATCTGGTTTTTTAGGTGTTTCGCAAATCAGCAATGATTCGCGCGATGTTTTAGAAGCGGTCGAAAAACACGATGAACGCGCTATACGCGCTAATAACTTATTTAATCGACGCATCGCTGACTTTATCGGACAATATTTTGTCCGTTTAGGCGGATGCGATTTAATTATTTTTTCAGCAGGTATCGGTGAAAATGAACCACGAACCCGCCGCGATGTTTGCCATTTAATTTCTGAAGCATTAGGCGTTAAAATCGATGAAGAATTGAATAGCAAGACGCGTGGAACCACCGCAATTATTTCAACAAAAGAAAGTAAAATTAAAGTCGCCGTCATTCCAACTGATGAAGAATTAGTCATTGCTCGCGATGCATATCGCATTTGCATATTAAAACAATAAGAGGTTAAAAAAATGAAAAAGACTACACTGCCAGAGATTATCGTCAAAGCCGGTCAGCCGTTTGCTAGCGAATACGACAAAATTTTGAAAAAAATTAAAGAATTTAAACGAATTGTTATTTTCCGTCACATCATGCCTGATTTCGATGCCCTTGGAACACAGATGGGATTAGCGACTTGGCTCAAGGACAATTTCCCCGATAAAGAAATTCATGTCGTCGGTGATAATCATGTCGTTTTTACACCGCGCCTTTTTCCTGAAATGGACAGTCTGAAAGATGAATGGTTTAACGATGACTTTTTAGCGATTATTGTTGATGTTTCTAATGCTTCACGCGTTGCAGATCCTCGCTTTCAAAAAGCGAAATGCATTATCAAACTCGACCACCATCCAGATATAGAAAATTTTCAAGAAATTAAAGTGGTCGAAACATCTTTTTGCGCCGCTAGCGAATTAGTTGTTAACATGCTTTTAAATTTCAAGGGTAAATATACTCTTTCGAAAGAGGCGGCGAGTTACTTCTATATCGGCATCGTCGGCGATTCAGGGCGATTCCTTTATTCTGCGACTTCAGCTCACACTTTCGTTATTTGTGAACAGCTTTTAAAAACTGGAATTAATATCAACGCCATATATCAAAAGATGTATGTTAAAAAGATTGAAGATTTGTATGTCACCGCTTACATCCTCAATCACTTCAATGTCAGCGAACACGGCGTTGCTTATTATGTCCTTGATGAAAAAACACAAAAAGAACTCAATATTACGACTGAACGCGGAAAAGAAAATGTTAATCTCTTCTCAAATATTGAAGGAATTGGAGCGTGGTGTTCAATTACCGAAGATCCAAAAGATCAATGCTGGAGAGTGTCGATTAGAAGTAAAGAAAAGCCGATCAATGGCGTAGCAACCATGTTTGAAGGAGGAGGTCACGCTCAAGCTTCAGGCGCTAAATTAAATTCACTTGATGACTTGCCTCGTTTCATCAATGAACTCGATAAACTCTTCTTATAATCTCAATAAAATTATATAAAAGAACCTCTCGGTTCTTTTTTTATTGTTTGTTTTACATCTTTCTAACTTTAATTAAAATATCAAAATATTGTCATTTTGCTTTATGAAGCAACTATTCGATATTATAATGAAAGAGATTATGCTAATTCCTCTAAGAACTAAAACTGGCTACTCCTTTCTTAAAAGTGGTTTAACTGTCTCTAAATATGTCTCTACCATCATCAAGCATCAATGCGATGGGGGCGCAATTTGTGACGAAGGCGTTCTTTTTGGAGCGCCAGAATTTTTTCATCTGATGGAAAATAAAAATAAAAAGCCACTCCTCGGAATGGAGGTTATTACCGATGGTGTTCATTTATGCCTTTATGTGCTTAATGAAGAAGGATATCGCCATTTGTTATACTTAACTTCCTTGACTTCTAACCAAGATGGACAAATATCTTTTGATATTTTGAGTTCGCACTATGAAGGACTATGTGCTGTATTAGTAACAAACGATGAACAGATAACATCACTGCTCAATCAACCAAACGAACTAGCCGTGTGCCTTAACCGCTACGCCAAACTCTTTAATTGCTTTTATCTCGGCGTCGAAATCGATAGTAAAAAGACGCTAGAAAACGCTAAACAAATAAGAGAATTTGCTCTCCACCACGATTATCAATGCGTCGCTTTGCCTCATATTCTTTACGAAAAAGAAAAAGATGACATTGTTTTAAAAATAATGTCTGCAATTGCAAATAACGAAACATTAAACGAAAAACAATCGAATGGCAATCAGTGCTTAAAAGATGAAACTTTCTATGAACGCTACTACACTAAACAAGAAATTGAAGCCACTAATCAAATCTTACATTCATCTTCTTTTCAGTTTGTTCAAAAGCGTGGAACAATGCTTCAGTATCAAAATGGGGATAGCAATCGACTTTTGATTAAACTTGCTAATCAAGGTTTAACTGATAGAGGTCTAAGCAATCAAGAAGCATATATAAAACGACTTGACTACGAGATAGAAATCATCACTTCAATGGACTACTCCAATTATTTTCTTCTTGTCGCAGACTATGTTGGTTTTGCTAAAAAGGCTGGAATTGTCGTCGGTCCAGGAAGAGGAAGCGCGGCCGGAAGTTTGGTTTCATATGCTTTAGGCATCACTGAGGTTGATCCGCTTAAATACGATTTATCATTTGAAAGATTTTTAAACCCATCGCGTCAATCAATGCCAGATATCGATATCGATTTTATGGATTATCGTCGCGATGAAGTTGTCGATTATTTAAGGAATAAATATGGTCGCGATCGGGTGGCAAATATCATCACTTTTCAAGTTATTCATGCTAAACAATCGCTACGCGATATTGGACGTGTTTATTCATATAACGACCAATATATCAATATGCTCTGTAAAACTTTAGGCGAAAGCGATTCGCTGCGCGATGCCTATAAGCATAACAAACCATTCAAGGACTTAGTCGATAGTGATCCACTTTTTTTAGAAATTGTTTCGTTTGCCTCAAAAATCGAATTTTTACCTCGCCAAAAAGGGCAGCATGCTGCCGGCATTATTTTAAACGATGAAAAAATGGAAAATTGTTTACCAATTATCAAAGATGAACAAGGCAATTACACTTCACAATTTGAGATGAATTATCTTCAAGAAGAAGGATTCATCAAGATGGACCTACTCGGATTGAAAAATTTGAGTATCATCTCACAAATCGTCGATTTAATCAATTCGACTAGCGAAGAAAAAATAGATGTTTTTAATATTCCTTTTGATCATCCAAAAACTTATCAATTGATTGCGAGCGGAATGACGATGGGCGTCTTTCAACTCGAAAGTCAAGGAATGAAAAAAGCAATTGCCACTATCAAACCATCATCTTTTGATGATGTTGTTGCTCTTTTAGCCTTGTTTAGACCTGGACCGATGGATTCAATTCCTCTTTATGCTAAGCGCAAGCAAGGATTGGCATCTACGACTTATCTCTCTGAAGAAATGAAAGAAATACTCGCGCCGACTTACGGCATTATTGTTTATCAAGAGCAAATTAGTCAAATCGCTCAAAAAGTTGCCGGTTTTAGCGCGCAAGATGCGGATAATTTTCGCCGTGCCATTTCAAAGAAAGATGAGACGATTATCAGTCAGTTAAAAGATAGTTTCATCAGTGGGGCAGTAAAAAAAGGAATGAATGAGCAGACAGCTAAGGATATTTTCGCTCACATTGAAAAATTTGCTAATTACGGTTTCAATAAAGCCCACTCTGTCGCTTATGCAATTATTGCCTGTGAGATGGCTTATCTAAAAGCTATGTATCCGATGGAATTTTATGCTTGTCTACTCGACGCCTCTGATTCTAAATTTTTTGCTTACATGAGCGAACTGAAAAAGCGAGGAATTGGGGTTGTTCCACCCAATGTAAATCTTTCAACTTCACATTTTGTTATCAAAGATAATCATTTAATTTTTCCGCTCAGTGCGATAAAAAGAATTGATTTAAGCGTTGTAAAAGCCATTATTAAAGAGCGTGAAAACGGAGAATTTAGCGATTATTATTCATTCGTCAGCCGACTATATCCATACGGGATGAGCGAAGCTCAAGCATATAAATTAATCGATTCTGGCGCGCTTGATGTCTTATATCCTTCTCGCGAGACATTGAGAAAAGAAACGCGCTCTGCTTTTCTTTTAGCCAAAACGCGACGTAAAGATGATGGACAGGTTATTCTCGATTTAGATGAACAAATGTTTGGTCATCACAAGATGAATGAACAAAAAGATGACCCAATCGTCAATTTAGAAAAAGAGTACGAAGCATTAGGAATGATGCTTTCTAGCCACCCGCTTGAACATCAAAAAGAGAGATTATCAAAAATTGGTGTCACCCCAATTATTGAGGCAAACAAGGTCAATTCTTACTATACAATCGCCGGGCTTGTGAGAGACAAACATATAATTAAATCTAAGTCAGGGGGCAACATGGCTTTTGTCACTATCTTTGATCAAACCGGCGAAGCCGAAGTTATCGTCTTTCCTAAATTATTTGAAACTAATTCACAAGTTATTATTCAAGCCAATAAAAATACACTTTTACTTTTCCGCGCTAAAAAAGAATATCGCAACGACAAATATTCCTTTTTAGCCGAGAGTATTGAAACATTGGAGGTATCAACCGATGGCTAAACTCATCATTATCGATGGAAATTCTCTTCTTTTCCGTGCCTATTACGCAACTTTGTACAACAAAGATCCAGAAAAAGGGATTTTAAGAACAAAAAGCGGAATACCGACCAATGCCGTTGTCTCTTTTTTGAACATGATGAATAAAATACTTGGCGAAATCAAAAAAGGCGATTACCTAATGGTTGCATTCGATACTGGTAAGCCAACCTTTCGCCACGAAGCGCTATCGACTTACAAAGCGAATCGAAAACCGGTCGATGAGGATCTCATCAGACAGTTCCCTATTGCTCGAGAAGCATTAAAAGCTTTAAATATTTTTCAATTTGAAGAAGAGGGTTTCGAAGCTGATGATATCGCGGGAACTATGGCTAAAATTGGTTCAAAAGCCAATATCGATGTCATTGTTTATACATCCGACCGCGATTTTCTCCAACTGATAGATAACAAAATCACCGTTAACCTGATCCGCAAGGGCTTGAAAGATGTTGAAGTGATGACGAGCGATGCAGTAATTGAAAAATACGGCTTTACTCCGACGCAAATCATCGATTACAAAGGTTTAAGAGGTGATTCGAGCGACAATCTCCCCGGTATTCCTGGAGTAGGCGATAAAACAGCGGTCAAATTGATTCAAAAATATCATGACTTTGATCATATCGTCGAAGCGATGAAAAACGAAAAGAGCAAAGTCGCGGAAGAAATCATCAACAACCAAGAATTAGGAAGAATGTGTCGCGATTTGGCTATTATTAAAACGGATATCGATTTGCCATTCACTCTTGAAGATGTAGAATATGAAGGTTATACCTTCAATTCTATCAATGAATTCTGCCAAAAATATGAGCTTATATCATTTCTTAATCGCGTCAATTCAAAATGGAAAATGGCAAGTACAAATCAAGAAGATTTTGAAATAATAGAAACCAAAACTTTTCCTCATATCGATAGCCAATCTCACATTGGAATCGCTATTGATTTAGAAAGCGAGGAAAATTATTACGATTCGCAGATTTATGGCCTTGCTATCGATGTCGATGATAAGCACTATTACATGCATTGGAACGACATTGCGAAAGATAAAAACATTTTGGATGTTTTAAAAGATGATCAAATCAAAAAATATTGCTACGACTACAAATCGATTAAAGTTGCTCTAGAAAGCAAGCAGATAGAAATTAATGGATGTGCTTTTGATATATTAATCGCGGCTTATTTACTCGATTCATCAATGAATAAGGATGCAGAAGCTATCATGAATTATTTCGGCGTTGATTTGCCTAAAAAGAACGACACTATTTCTTTGTTTGATGAAAATTCAAATCCTTCTCGATGCGCAAAGATTGCCTATTATTCTAAAAAGCTTGCTCATCGCGTTCAAACTGAATTGAGCAAAATATCTGGCTTAAAACTCTATAAAGATTTAGAACTTCCACTCATTGATACTCTAGCCAATATGGAAATTGAAGGTTTTCCTCTCAATGCCGATATTTTGGATGAATTTGGAAAAGAATTTAAGAAAAAAGCTGATCTTTTGGCGTCACAAATATATGAATTGGCTGGTGAAAAATTTAATTTGAGTTCTCCAAAACAAATCGGCGAAATTCTTTACGATAAACTAAAATTGACAAACAATAAGAAATATTCCACTTCCATCGATGCCTTAAAAGAAATTGCTCACGAACATCCTATCATCGATAAAATTCTTGAATATCGCAAATATTTCAAATTGCTTTCAACATACGTTGAAGGACTAAAACCACATATTCATAGTGACGGAAAAATTCACGCAACATTTAATCAAGCTTTAACACAGACCGGTCGCCTTTCATCATCTAATCCTAATCTACAAAACATCTCAATTCGTGATGAAGAAGGCAAAATGATACGCAAAGCTTTTGTCTATCCAGGCGATAAATATGAAATTTTATCACTTGATTATTCTCAAATCGAACTGCGCGTTTTAGCAGCGTTATGCCATAGTGAAAACCTGAAAAATATTTTTATTGAACATAAAGATATCCACAGCGAAACCGCAAAGAAAATCTTTCACTTAACGGGCGAAGTAGATGAACAGCAAAGAAGAAAGGCAAAAACAGTCAATTTCGGTATTATTTACGGAATATCTGATTGGGGTTTAGCAGAGCAGCTCCAAATCAGTCTTAGTGAGGCGAAAGAGTTAAGAGAAAGTTTCTTCCGCACTTATCCTGAAGTCGCAGAGTTTTTCTTTCAAATTTCTAGCGATGCCGCTAAATACAATTATGTCAGCACTCTATTTGGCCGAAGGCGATATTTAAGAGAATTCAACGACAGCAACTATCAAGTGAGAGAATTTGCTCGAAGAGCAGCAATCAACGCTCCTATTCAAGGCACAGCTGCCGATTTGATTAAACTTGCGATGATTAAATGTGAAAAGATTTTAAAAGAAAATCATTTTGAGACAAAAATGGTCTTACAAATCCATGATGAGTTAATTTTTAAAGTGCCAATAAATGAAAAAGAAATGGTTTACCCACTCTTGAAAAAGACCATGGAAACATGCATGGATATCGATGTGCCGCTCGAAGTCAACGGTGGGTTTGGAAAAGATTGGTATAGTGCAAAATAGAGGTTAAAAGTATGCCAGAGTTACCAGAAGTTGAAACGATCAAAAATATTCTCAGCCAAATATTGATTGGCAAAAAAATTGAAAGTGTTGAAATTAGGCGTGCTAAAACAATTCTTGGGCATCCAGAAGTATTTGAACAGACCTTGAGTGGCCGAACAATTTTGTCTTTGTCTCGCCGAGGAAAATATCTTATTTTTCATTTTGATCGAGATGTCGTTATGCTTTCGCATCTAAGAATGGAAGGAAAGTTTTATCTAAAAAAGAAAAACGAAGATATTAGTGAGCACGCTCGCGTCATATTTTATTTCGCTGATAGCGATAAATTATGCTTTGATGATTCGCGCTGTTTTGGCATTTTAAAATTGAGTACTGAACAGACATACATGCATGAAAAAGAGTTAAAAAAGGTTGGATTAGAGCCTTTTGAGATAAAAAATGTTGATTATTTGCTTCAAAAAGCCAACGGTAAAAATTTACCGATCAAATCGTTTTTGCTTGATCAAAGCGTAATGGCCGGCTTAGGCAATATTTATGCTGATGAGGTTTTATTTGCTTCAAAAATTCATCCCTTAACACCAGCGAAAAATATATCTAAGAATGAGTGGCAAGACATTTTAAATAATTCAATTAAAGTATTAAATAAAGCAATAGAACAAGGCGGTTCCACTATCCGTTCTTATCATCCTTCACAAGGAATTGATGGCAATTTTCAAGTCTTGCTTCAAGCTTATGGTAAAAAAGATCAGCCTTGTCCTAATTGTCATCACTTATTTCACTTTACAAAAGTTGGGGGAAGAGGAACGACATTCTGTCCATTTTGTCAGATGAAGAAGGTTAAACCATTGACGATTGGTTTAACTGGGATGATTGGTGCAGGTAAATCACTGGTCCTCGAATATTTTAAAAGGCTAGGAGCATCAATTATTTCTTCAGACATGATTGTTCATAAACTCTATGAGCGAGCTGATGTCATTGAACAGATCAACGCCTTGCTCGATACCAACCAAAAAGATAAAATTGATATTGATTTACTAAGAAACAAAGTTGCAAAAAATCCTCAGATGAGAAAGCGCATTGAACGCATTGTCCATCCTTTAGTTAAAGAAGAAATATTGTATTTTATCCGTCATCATCATAACGATATCACTGTTTGCGAAGTTCCGCTTCTCTTCCAAAGCGGTTTTGATACTTTGTTTGATTTGAACTTAGCAGTTGTCTGTTCTGAAACCATTCAACTTGAGCGCTTGAAAAAGCGCAATCCAATGAGTTATCAGCAGCTTTTGCTATTTGCATATAAGCCGAGTGAATTCTATACAAAAAAAGCCGACTTGATTATTGTCAATGACGGCGATGAAACTTTGCTAGAAAAAGAAGTTTCAAAAATATTTAATATGGTCCAATCTCGCCTAAATTAATCTCTTTGCCACACATCTTGCGGAGGAGATTACCAATTTGCTGAGCGCGCAAAGTTCCAGCTTTTGATGTTGAATAAAGTTGAATAATTTCATCGATTGTAAAGTCGCTAGTGAAAATAGTTAATAAGTTGTGGCTAGCGCGAAAAGACAAAATCGGATATACAATTGCGTCTCGGACAAAATCATTTTTATATTCGTTACCAAAATCATCGATGACTAAAACATTGCATTCAGCATATTTGTTGAGCGCTCGCTGTAAATTTTCTTTAGCGGTATCATAAAGTTCTTTGAAGCGGACGGCAGCATTAATAAAATTAATCGGGCCTTTATTCTTTTTTGCTAAATCATTGCAAAATACTGTGGCGACATAACTTCTTCCACTCCTCATTGCTCCATTCAAATAAATCCACCCCGAACTAGTATTCGATAAATATTTGACATATTTCTCTACAGCGCGAAGCCTAGGTGTCGATTTATCCATTTTTTCAATTGTTTCGCCAAGCCATTCATCAGGAAAATCTTTCGTTTCAAATTGCTTTTGAAATTCAATATTACGATATATTTCTTTACATGGCGAATAAGTTCGCGTAACAACACCACTAGAAAAATCAATTGAAGCAGTTAATAAAGGATTTGGTTTTTGACAGTTTTTGCTGCCTGGGCAGTTCGCACAATATTCGCTATCGAAAATAAAATCATAAAATTTATCAATGTTTTTTTCGATGACTTCGCTCGGGATATCTTTCAACATCGCAAAGCGATGAATCCTAGCGAAAACATATTGTTTCATCTGTTCGATAATTTCTTCGGTCGATGAAACATCAAGATTAATGTCAGAAAGAGCGTTTTTAATTTTAGTTTCCATTTTTAATCTTTTTTATCATTTCTTCCCATTTTTCTTTATCAAGATCACTTTTCTCTTCTGGTGAAGAACTAACATTATTATCGCTGATATTTGAGTTATTTTCATCTGATGTTTGATGATTGACTGATTTTTTATTTTTTCTTCTTTCCTGCTTCGCTGTTCTTTTAAAATAGTTCATTGCATCTAATGCACTTTGAACATTTTCTCTGACTAATGAAGCAGCAACTTTTTCGCAATAGGCTTTCGATAAAATATTGTTATTCATCCCTAAAACATAATCGATGAGAACATTGATAACAGGATTAGTCAAATTAAACTTGGTCGAGAGTTGATTGATTAGTCTTAAATCAGGTTCGGCTGGTTGGACACCATTTTGCAAAAAATACAAAAATTCATTTGGGCTCATCTTTTCAAAATAGTTGATTTTATTCGCCAAATCGGAATCGCTCGATACATTTTGGTTTGTGGCGCGAACATTATTTCCACTTCTTTTTGCAATCAAAAAGCGGAAAGAACTTTCTTTTGTCAAACGATCGGTTAAGGCGTTTAAATCAATTCTTTTTCCCTTCGGCTCTTCTTGACGATACAAATCAATGACGATGTCGGCAACATTATCTTCATCTAAACCGTACAGAGTTGAAAGCCGTTCAATTTCTTTCAACTCTTTTTTAGTTAACGAGGATGAAGAAATTTGAGATCGGCTAGCGAGAGCTTCAAAAAATAATTCATAAGAAAATTCTGAATTAATTTTCCCTTTTTGGCGATTTTGCAGTTGATCAGAATTAATGGCTTTGAGAAATGCACTATCCTCGAGATTAGGATGAAATTCTTCTCCGAAACTCGAAGAAATATCTTGTAAATTATTCGATTCAATTGAATCGATTAAATAAATTGATTTAATGCGTTCGGCTTCCTTTTCACCAACACTTTTAATCAATAAACCATAATACAGAGTGTTATCAAAAAACTTTTGTGGCGTATGAGGGGCATATAGTTCATAGTGATAAATATTCACACCATCATTTTTTTCCACATATGTTTTTAATAAACCAATTCCTTCTAATTTTTTTCGAGCTCGAACAAAATCACCAGTGTTCATATTTAACTTCAACAGGAGTTGAGAGTGAGAAGAATAGGACAAGATTTTTTGTAATTTGGCTTCAATAGAAAAAGTAAAATAAACCGAAACAGCGGCATATCCAATAATCGGCTGATAGAGATTGATAAGAGTTTCATAATCGTAATCAGCAATCATCGATTTGGTTTTAATTTGAAAGTAATCTGTTGAATTTAATAAAATCATAAAGTTTCAGTGAAAGAATTATCACACACCAAAAGATGTTATTCAATCAAAAATAAATCAAGAAAAATTGTGGACATTTTTATCCACAAGAATATTTTTTTATTTATCTAAAGATAAAATAAAGAAAGAAATTGCTGCTTGTGCCGAGTTATCCACATTCAAAATGTGTATAATTCAAAATAAACATAATCTTAACTAGCGTTAAGAATAGGTATATGCTATTATTATCGACGAAAAGGGAGAAAAATTATGGTAAAAAGAATTGCTGTACTAACAAGCGGGGGTGACGCACCCGGCATGAATGCCGCGATTCGCGTTTGTATCCGTGCAGGACTATATTACGGAAAAGAAATGTATGTTGTCTATGATGGATTTAAAGGCTTAGTTGAAGGCGATATCCACCAAGTTACAAAAGATTTTACAAGCGATATTATCAACCGCGGCGGAACAATTATCCGCACATCAAGACTTCCAGAGTTCAAACAACCAGAAGTCTTAGCGAAAGCCGTTCAGCAAATTCACGATTATGAAATAGATGCAGTTATCGGTATTGGAGGAGATGGTACTTATCATGGTTTGCTTTCTCTTGCAAAAGCTGGTGTTAATGTCATCGGCATTCCAGGAACGATTGATAACGATGTTGCTTCAACTGATGAAACAATTGGCTTCTCGACAGCTTTGAACACAATTTGTGACTGTGTCGATAAAATTAAAGATACATCATCATCGCATCAGCGCTGCTCGATCATTGAAGTTATGGGCCGTTATTGCGGGGATTTGGCTATCTTCTCAAGTATCGCCGAAGCTGCTGAAATGACTGTCACATATGACCATCCAGTAAGCGATGATTTGCTATTTAGAAAACTTCGCAAAATCAAATCACAAAAGAAATCGCACGCCATTGTTATCGTCAGCGAAAATTTATTAGATGTAAATGAATTTGCCAAAAAGATTCAAGCTGAAACTGGCTTTGAGACCAAAGCTGAAGTCCTTGGCCGTTTACAAAGAGGTGGCTCACCATCAGCTGCCGATCGAATTCTTGCATCTAGACTCGGCTCGCACGCAATTGAGCTACTCAATAAAGATGTGTTTAATCGCGTCGTCGGCATTAAAGATAATAAAATTGTTGATTTTGATATCGAAGAAGCTCTTGCTATGCCAAGAGATATTCATAAACCACTATTAAAACTTATCGATATGCTTCAATAAGCAAACAAAAAACTAATTATGAGATATGTTATTTCCCTCGACATAGGCGGCACGAATATGCGTGCTGCTGTTAGCGATGAACATTTTAATATCGTCAAAGTTCAACGCCGAACAAACGATTCTTATGGGCGATTAGATGAATTTTATCGCGAAATAATCGATTTAATTTATTCGTTAGATTTTCCATTATCGCAAATTGAAAATATTAGTTTAGGTATTCCTGGACGAGTAAGAGAAAACGGAAAAATCGATGAACTGATTAATGTTGGATTGAAAGACATTGATTTAGTTGGAACTTTATCTAATGAATTTCATAAACCAATCTTTGTCCGAAACGATGCTGAAATGGCACTTTTAGCGGAAACCTTTCTCGGCAAAGGCAAAAACTTTAATGGAGTTTATTTTATTACTGTTTCAACCGGTGTCGGCGGTGCTTTTGCTTATCAGAAAAGAGTTAAAAATTATGGGCGAGAAATCGGCCATACGCCTATTTTATATAATGGCAAATATTATGATTTTGAGAGCATTTGCTCCGGTAAAGGTTTAATTAACCTTTCGAAATTGAACAATCTTGAAATTAAAACAACAAAAGAACTATTTGAATTGGTTGAAAACAAAAATACTCAAGCGGTTAAAATTGTCGATGAATGGATTGAATTATTCACTCAATTTTTACAATTCATTCATCATGTTTATCAGCCTGATATTTATACCTTCACTGGTGGAGTTTTTAAATCAAAACAATATTTCTTTGAAAAACTTAAAAAGGCTAACCCTAACTTGAATTTACAAGAATGCCATTTTCAAGAAGATGCTGGCTTAATCGGTGCTGCTTGTTTAGGCTTTTCAATGGTAGAGAGATGAGGTGCGTTATGAAAATACAACTACAAGATGGATCAATAAAAGAAATTGATAAGTCATCAAAAGAGGCTTTTGAAGTTTTGAATCACTCGACATCCCACTTGATGGCGCAAGCGATTATGCATTTATATCCGCATGCCAAGTTTGGCATTGGACCTTCAATTGACGAAGGCTTTTATTACGATATTGATTTTGATCAGCCCATCACTGAAGCTGATTTGGCAGCTATTGAAAAGCAAATGCACGAAATCGCCAGCAAAAACTTAAAAATTGAACGCGAAGAATTAAACAAAGAAAAAGCCTTGAGTGTTTTTAAAGACAATCCATACAAGGTTGAATTGATTAATGAATTAGAAGCACCTATCACAACATTTAAGCAAGGCGATTTTATTGATTTGTGTCGTGGGCCTCATCTTTTGTCGACCGAACCAATCAAACATTTTAAACTACTTTCACTCGCAGGTGCCTACTGGCGAGGAGATAGTAAAAATAAACAACTCGTCCGCATTTATGGCACTTCTTGGTTCAGCAAAGAAGATTTAGACAACTACTTAAATTTAGTAGAAGAGAGAAAGAAAAGAGATCACCGCATTTTAGGCAAACAGCTCGATTTATTTATGATTAGTGAATATGGACCAGGCTTTCCATTTTGGCTTCCTAACGGCATGATTTTGCGCGAACAAATTGAACAGTTCTGGAAGAAAAAACAAATTGAATATGGCTATCAGTTTGTGAAAACGCCAATTATTCTTTCAAAAGAATTATGGATTACTTCTGGGCACTGGGACCACTATCAAAATAATATGTACACGACTGAAATAGACGAAAGAGAGTTCGCTATTAAACCGATGAATTGTCCAGGCGGCATTTTAGTCTATAAGAACTCTTTGCACTCGTACAAAGATTTGCCAATTCGTCTTGCTGAATTGGGGCTTGTTCACCGCCACGAAGCAAGCGGTGCCCTCAATGGTCTATTCCGCGTTCGTTCTTTTACTCAAGATGATGCTCATATCTTCTGCCGTGAAGATCAGTTATTAGATGAAATTAAAACCTTATTAAAGTTTTATGATGAAATATACTCTGTCTTTAATCTCAATTACCGCATCGAATTATCAACTCGACCAGAAGAAGGTTATATCGGCGATATACGCATTTGGGATATGTCGGAAAAAATTCTCGAAGAAGCTTGTCTAGCTAGTGGCAAGGAATTCAAAATTAATCCTGGCGATGGAGCTTTCTATGGGCCTAAACTTGATTTTAAACTGAAAGATTCAATGGGAAGAGTTTGGCAGTGTGGCACTATTCAACTCGATATGAATTTACCTCACCGCTTTGAATGTTTTTATATCGATAGCAACGGGGAGAAAAAAGAGCCGATTATGCTCCACCGCGCATGCCTTGGTTCAATTGAAAGATTTATTGGAATTTTAATTGAACATTATGGTGGTGCATTCCCTGTCTGGCTCGCTCCTGAACAAGTTGTTATCCTTCCAGTCAATAATGTTTATCATCTCGATTATTCTAAAAAAATCTATGACCTTTTTAAGGAAAATAATCTAAGAGTTAAACTCGACGACGAAAACGAAAAACTTGGGTATCGATTAAGAAATGCACAAGTGAAAAAAATACCATACACTATTGTTATTGGTGACAACGAAGTCAAAGATGGAACGATTACTTATCGACGACATGGTGAAAAAGAACAAACGACGATTAAAGTTGATGAATTCATCGCCATGATTAAAAAACAAATCGAGGCGATGAAGTAATCAAATTTCGAGTAAAAAGCGTGAAGGTATCCACGCTTTTTTAATTTTTTATTGATACAATCAATGGCTTTTGATATTATCAATTCAAGTCATTATTCACATTGTTTTGAAAGGAATAAATTAAAACGGAATTAAATATTACGTTTTAGTTTGGATTAGCATCATGAACAACAAAATTGCCCGATTATCTGCTTTGGTTTTATCGTTATCGATTCTACCTATTTTTGCTCTCTCTTTTTATCAGCATAAAAGCGCTGAATACGACCCTTATATCGCCAATCAATTAAAACCGCTCGATGTCCAAATGAATCCTTTATCGTATTCAGATTCAATAACGAATGAACCTAATTTTAAAAAACAAACAGAATTCAATAATTTAAATATCGGAAATACATATGACACATATCGTGGCGAAGGTGTAACAGTTGCGATTATCGATTCGGGATGCAATTATCAACATGTTGATTTTTATGATAAAAATGGAGAAATAATCCTTTCTGATCTTTCAGCATCTTTTTCGCTCAATAGCAACTACACTCAAGTAATTACTAAAGTTGTAAAAAATTATAATAACGACTTTTCAATTATTGATGATCCAGTTGACAATGGTCATGGCACTAATGTTGCCGCCACTGTTGCCGCACAAATTAATGGTGTTGGCGGAGCTGGCGTTGCTCCAGAAGCTACACTAATGATTTTAAAAACGAATTATTATTTCGGAGAAATCGAACAAGCAATACGATATGCTGCCGACAACGGAGCTGATATCATCAACATGTCAATCGGCGCCTATGCTGAGTCTTTCTACGATGGTTTTAATGATTATCAAGAAGCAGTCGATGGCGCAGATACTTATTTCGTTAGTGCTATCAACTATGCTTATAGCAAAGGTGTTACTCTTGTTGCTGCTGCAGGAAACGAACTAACAAACAAAAACTCATATCCAGCCGCAAATGAACATGTCATCGGAGTTGGGGCACTGGAGAAAAATAGCGGTATAACAGCTGCTTATTACACCAATTATGGAACAAATAATGTTGATGTTGTAGCGCCTGGAACTGTTTATGTTGCTGATGTTGGCAGTTCTACTTCTTATGTTGAGACACAAGGCACTTCTTTTGCGAGCCCAATTGTTGCAGCTGTTGCTGCGTTATACAAAGGGAAATATCCTAATGCCTCGCCAATTCAAATTGAAAATGCGATTAAAGAAGACTGTGTTGACATCGGCGCGGCTGGTGTCGATGAACAATTCGGTTATGGCCGCGTTGATATCAGTGCCTTAATGAACGATGTTCCCGTTACAGGTGTAACCATTTCACCAAAAGAATTGACTTTATCAATTAATCAGGCATACCAGCTTAGCGCACAAATTGAACCAGCCGACGCAACTGATCAAGAAATAATTTTTATTTCTAATGACGATAATATTGCAACTGTTACTGACGACGGTCTAGTTACAGGCGTAAGCACTGGAACGACTGAAATTTATGTTTTAACAAATGATGGTAGTTTTGATGATTATTGTACAGTCACAGTCAATTCTGATCCCGTTATTCTCAATTCAATTAGCCTCAATCAAACTTCTTTTAATTTAAGAAAAAATAGCACAGCACAAATTGAAGTCATATTTAATCCTATTAATCCTTATCCAGTTCCAACGGTAACATATGAATCAATCAATGATTCAGTCGCAAGCGTGTCATCAAGCGGATTAATAAGCGCCCATAGTGAAGGAAGCACAATAATAACTGTTAGCGCAGAACAAAATGGGACAGTTAAAACAGCTCAGTGCACTGTCAATGTCAGCGGGCAAACATATGGTGAAGCGATTAGAAATTATCTCGATATCGAAGATGGCGATTATTTAATTACATGTACTCAAAACTATTTGCTACCCGCCTCCAATTTTACTACTGGTAAATCCACAATTACCGCTTTTGACGAAGCAAATGTCGAATCAATTGATCCTTCGAATGCTTGGACATTTACAAGTTTAGGCAACAATAAATACACGATTAGCACGGAAATTAATGGTGCAACATATTATCTTAATGCTGAATCAACTAATAACGGACTTTCTTCCACCACTTCAAACTCGACACAATGGACAGCATCGAGTGGAAGCGAAACTTTCTACTTACGTGCCACTAATGGTCGGTATTTAACTAATTATGGTTCGACAAACTGGAGAACATATAATAGCGCTAACACAAATGGCTCTTCTAATATTGTTCTTTATCCAGTTGGAACAGGTTCGTCAACTCCAGTTGAACCTGAAATTATTAATGTCAGCGATGTAAATTTAAATGTTCATTCTCTTGTGCTTGAAATCGGTGAAACAAGTCAACTCAATGCACTTATTAGTCCAACTAACGCAACAAATCAAAATGTTTCTTTTTCTTCAACAAATCAAAATGTTGCTAGTGTTAATCAAAATGGTTTGGTCACAGCGCTCACAAGCGGATCAACAACAATTACAGTCACAACCGAAGATGGAGGATTTACTGATAGTTGCACAGTCGTTGTAAATGAATCTGTTGTATATGAAAAAAGTCTTCAACTCGATGTAACAAACTTTAAAACAGAATATTCTTTCGGCGAAGAGTTAGATTTAGATAATCTCAGCGCTATCTTTACTGATTCTAACAACAAACAAACAACTTTGAGTGGAAACCAATTAACATTAGTTTCTGGTGGAACCAAAATTTTAGGAGATGTCCAATTAACATTCTCATATGATGGTGTATATGTTTCAACAACCGTCCATGTGAGCAATGTCGGCTCAACAAGCGGAGTAGCTGTTTCTTCACAGACAACAACGGCAATTACAGGAAAAGGATGGTCAACAAATTTAAACACAACTAGCACATCTAACTACACAAACAATGAGTTTAATGGCACAACTTATAACCTTGAAAAAGCAAGAAACTTAAATGATGGTATCTTATTTTTGAATGGCTCAACCGGATGTATTTATAATACATCACCGTTGCCAAATATTACTAAAATTGTCTTAAATTACGCATCTGGTGGTTCTACTACTGCAGCGCACAAAGTTTATTTAGGCGCTGAAACAATTTCTTCAGAACCGAGCACAGCTTATAAATCTTTCTCTTCTTCTAACGGAGGCAGTTCGGCTGAAATTATTGTCGATGGGAATTACTCATATTTCCGCCTCGATGTAACCAATAGTAAAAATCTTCAATTATCTTCGATAGAAATTACTTATGGCGGAGCAGCAAGTTTAGCTTTTACCGACCAAGAACAGGCCGATGCATATGTTTCATATTTTCTTCAAAAAACTGGCGAAGAATGTGCAACGTGGGCATCTGGTGGCGGAATGAGTGAAACAACTTGGAATATTTTAAAGACCGAATTTGAAGAAATGACGGATGGCGCAAAAGACATCATTGCCAACACTGCAACTGATGACGCTGATATTTTAAGTTTGCAAGAAAGATATCAATTTATTATCAATAAATATCATTACGATAATTTCTTAGTCAACAGCGATGGTCAAACAATCTTTTCTCTTGCCAAAGATGCTAGTTTCGAAGAGAACCAAACAAGCATTCAAATCACATCATTAATTGTCATTGCCGGCGCGATTACACTGCCGCTGTTATGCTATCTCTTTTCAAAAAAGAAAAAATGGGTTAATCCTCGATAATCTAAAAATATTCTCAATTACTTTTACCAATCCAAATCTAAAATTTTGAATAAGCCTAAATTTTTAGGTTTATGTATTCCATATCTACATTTTTTATAGAGCTATTTAAATAAAACAAACTAAGAGCAAAACACCTATTTATCAATAATGTTTGTATATTTAATAATACAAAACGAAGAATCTAAAGATTGTATTCGCTTGCTGACATAGATATTATAGTATTTAAAGAGGTACACTCATGATTAAAAACATCATATCTGTGGTTGGTTTAATTGTTATTGATTCTTTTGCCCATAGATCAATAGTAGTTCATCCACCCGGTACAAGCAGTCCTTCTTTTGAAGAGCAATGTATAAGTTATAATATCGATGTTGATGAAGGTTGGATTCCACATTTGATGGGCAGCAATCCACAATTCAGCGTCATAGAATCAAGCGTTGATGATCAAGGCGAAGAACAATACCGCACAACCATTAGACATGCTTTATTGAGATACGAAGACTCTTTTTTGTATTCATATATTTGTCGAATTGAAATTAATCCAATTTGGAAAGAAAGAAATTTTGGTTTTCTAGGTATGGGAAGCAAATTTGATGATTGGTATTTTAGAACAGTTAAAGTTTCCTGTGATTTACCGAATGGATATCAGATAGGTATGTGGTCGCCGATGAATACACCATCTATGAATAACAATAATTATGGTATAAGTGTCGGAACTAATGGTTTTAATATTTCTGCTTCTGTTTCATACCAAGAATCATTAGAAATAACATCAAAAACAAATATCGCAACTAGACATTTTGAGGTTCAATATGAATATGAGCTTTTAGATGACTATTCTAATAATTCTATAGTTTATTATTGCATGTTCACTTTCATGTCGAATAGCCTCATTGAAAATGCAAACGACTTCCCAATTATTAGTTTTGAAACGATATATTATGGAAAATATTATTTTCATAATCACGTTAAAACTTTTCAAGATAATCCAATAGGATAGTCGAGTTTTTAAAAAGGGAGATAATAATTATGCGCATCAGTGTCATAAATTTAAATAAATCTTTTAAAATATCTAAAAAAAATAGCCACCTTAAGCCTGTTCTTAAAGATATTAATTTTACATTTGAAGGACCTAAGACTTATTTTCTTTTAGGTGTGAGCGGAAGTGGCAAATCCACCCTGCTTAGTTTGTTGGGTCTATTAGATACACCGACTAGTGGCGAAATCCTTTTTGATGATAAGAAAATAGAAAATGTTCAATCATTTATAGGTGCACATATTTCTTTTGTGTTTCAAGAATATAATTTATTCGAAGATTTAAGCGTATATGATAATTTATGCCTATATGAAAATGATAGAGATAAGATTAGCAAGTACTTAGAAGAATTTAACTGCAATATACCTCTTGATATTAAAGTCAAATATCTTTCTGGCGGCGAAAAACAAAGATTAGCCATACTGAGAAGTTATATTAAAGGCGGAGATATATTTTTATTAGACGAACCAACAGGCAATCTAGATAAAGAGAATTCTACCGCCATCATGAATTTAATTAAATCGATAAGCAAGGATAAATTAGTTATTATCGTCTCTCATAACGAACAATTAGCCTTTGAATATGGCGACGAAATAATCAGTTTAAAAGATGGTATGTTGACAAACATAACCAACAATTTGTCTAAGCTTAATCTCGATTTCAAAACGAACGGCAAAAATGCTCTAAAACAATTATATAATTTAATTAATACTTCTAAAAACCTCGATGTTATTGTCGATGGCGAAGAAATTTCTTTAAATGAAGAAAACTATATCAAATTTGCCGATAAAATTTATGAGAAATATAGTACAAGCAATATTGTTTTAACTATTAAAAAGCAAGAAATAATTGAAAGAAATAGCACCGTTAAACAGACAAAGCAAATCAATAATTCTAAATTTTTAATCAAATACAGCACAAAAAACATTTTAAGTAAAGTTGGTAGAACCATAAGCTCATCTACCGCCATTGCTCTATCGACTATGCTATTATTCCTAACAACTAATTTTAGCTTTTACAATGTTGGATACCACATTGAAAAAAACGCAAGAAGAGATTTGATAAATTATACTCAAGTAGAAGAACTGTATAACTCTTCTACATATAGTGATGGAATAACTCTCCACCAATATGTTTCCACTGACGACAATTATTATCCGACAGTTGCGATAGCAAGAATCAACGACAATCAACGTTTTAACTTATTAATAACCGATAACAAGACAATTAAATTTGATGGTAAAGAATATGACGTACCTTCTGACAGCGTCCTTGTCACCGATTATCTTAAAGTCTCTGACAGTAAAAATGTAACAATAAAATCTTTTATTGTTGAAGGTTTTTCTGATTATCTTAGCAATGATATTATCCTTCCTTTAAATGAGAATGTTATTCAAACACACGCTGAAGAATACAATTCTAATCTTGGAGAAGATGGCCTTTATAATCTGCAAAATGATAGATTTTGTTTTGGTTTTACTTCAAAACAATATTTTTTAGATAAAGTTTTGACACAGTATTTAACCTCAGAAAGATGCGATTTATCTTTACCTTTTGACCATCCTCAATTTAATTTATCGAGAATTTTTGAAAAATATGATGGGCAAACAATCATAAGTGGCAATAGTATTAATGGCGATAACGAAATTCTCGTTTCTAAATATTATGTCGACTATGGCTATGTAAAGGTTGGCGATGTAATACAAATATCGCCACTTTCGTCTTTTAGAAAGAAAGAAATATTTGGTCAATATGTTGATTTTTCTTTGGTGTGGGGCAATTCTGTTAAAGTGGTTGGAGTTGTCGATGATCAAAATGAAAAAAGTATTTATTGCTCTACAAATGCTTACGAAAATTTATTTAATCAAATCGTCACCAATAATTTGCATGTCTTCATCAATGTTCTAAATGGACAAAATAAAATAAATCACCTATATGATGTTGGTGTTAGAGCAATTGATAATGAAACATGTTTTAATGAAATTTATGTTTTTGGATCAATTTTTGCTGGTCAAGGTTATATTCTTCTGTTGATACTGTCGCTTATATTTATTGTTGTCGCTGCTCTAATACTGCTCGTGTGGATAATTAATGTTATCAAGGATAAATTTAGAGAAATTGCAATTATGAAGTGTTTAGGATTAAACAATAAACAGATATATTCATCTTTTTTAGGAATGATAAGCATCCTTTCTATTGTTTCATCGCTATTAGGCATCATATTAGGAAGCATCTCGACAATTTTAATTGAAAAATTCATCGTTTCTTCTTTTGCTAATGTCGTTGTGTATTCTATATTCACATATAATATTTTTTCCTTTGTCTTTCCGATTATTTTTGCTATCATCTTCCCAATTTTAATGTCTTTGATTTTCTTCAATAGAATCAGCAAGATTGAACCATATAGTGCGCTTAAAGAGTTTAAATAATTTTGAATTTTTATAATAATACAAAAGGAAGAATTTAAACTAATTCTCATATTGACATATGATGTTTTTAATGCTATTTTATTTGAGCAAATAAAAGTAGAAAGCAGAAGCACCCTCTTCTCGCCAGATCGAAAAAATTCGATTGGCCATAACACTACTCATGTGAGGGCTAGTATGTTAACGGGTGCACTGCGCACCTGTTTTTATTTATAAAGTAAGGAGTTGATTATTATCCAAGAACCCAATTACGGCAAAAAGCCAAACAAAGACAATAAAGATCTTGTCAATGATGCCATCCGCTTTCCACTCGTTCTCTTAATCGGACCAAATGGTGAACAATTAGGAAAAATGAGTGCAAAAGAAGCGCAGTTTAAAGCCAATTCAATGGACTTAGACTTATTCTGTGTCGCACCAGGAGCCAATCCACCTGTGTGCAAAATTATCAATTACAGCCGCTACCGCTTTGAACAACAAAAGAAAGCAAAAGAAGCACGAAAAAATCAAAAAGTTGTCGATATTAAAGAAGTTCAATTGACACCGCAAATCGGTTTGCACGATCTTCAGACAAAAGCTCGACACGCAACGCGTTTCTTACAAGAAGGAAATAAAGTGAAAGTCGGTGTGAGATTTCGCGGACGTCAAATGGCACATGTCGATGTTGGACAACAAACACTGGATAATTTCATCGCATTGGTAGATGAATTTGCTACCATCGAAAAGCCAGCTGCTATGGAAGGCCGTTGGTTATTCGCCGTTTTAGCACCAAAAAGAAAGTAGGAGGAAATTATTATGCCAAAAATGAAAAGTAAAAGAGCTCTTGTAAAAAGAGTTAAACGAACTGGCAGTGGCAAGTTGGTTAGACACCACGCTTACACATCGCATTTAGCCCCACACAAAACAACCAAACAAAAGAAACACTTGAGCAAATCGACAACCGTCGATAAATCAGATTACAAGCGTCTCAAACACTTGGTACAAGATTAAGGAGGAATAAAACATGAGAGTCAAAGGTGGAACCGTTTCACGCAATCGTCGTAAAAAAGTTTTAAAAAGAGCCTCTGGTTATTTCGGAAGCAAACACTTATTGTACAAAACTGCTCACGAACAAGTGATGCACAGTTTGAAATACGCTTATATCGATCGCCGTTTAATTAAAAGAGATTTTCGCAAATTGTGGATTAAACGTATCAATGCTGCTTGTCGCATGAATGATATCTCTTATTCAAAATTCATGTTCGGTCTTAAAAAGGCTGGCATCAACATGAACCGCAAGATGCTTAGTGAACTTGCGATTCACGATATGAACGCATTTAAAGATTTAGTTAAATTGTCAAAAGATAATTTAAAATAACTCTTCAAAATCCCCACTATTTATTTAAAAAACAGCTCATTTTGAACTAGTCAACAAAAAGTAGACAGTTCAAAAAAGTCTCAATACCCCATGTCAGTTTTGTACTGATGTGGGGTTTTGTATTTTAAACAATACATCGGACGTTCATAATTGTAATAATTGATATAATTTTTTATCAAAGA
>CASEYK010000033.1 GCA_949292105.1 uncultured bacterium | reverse complement strand
CATTCCCCACCAAGGCCATCTAAATACTCTTTGAGTATCTTATTCTTTAATTCAGATGGATATTTCTTAAACTTTTGTCCTTTACTTGCCATAAAGAAAACCTCCTACCGTAAGTATACGATAGAAGGCTTTTTCTTTTCTTGTGAACTAAATTGGGTTCAGTTCAATTTGATGGGCATTATTCATATTATAATCGGATTAATCTTTGGGTTTATTAGCTTCCATTTCAGCTTTAATTTCATTAACCCAGTCGACTTCGCCGACTTCGCCTTGTTCTAAATCATCTTTTTCCATCACTTCTTGAATCAAAGTTTTGGCTCTTCTTAGCGAGAGAGTTGATTTAACTTTGAAGACGAGCGGAATGTCTGAATAAACATTCTTTTCGCCAGCATCTTGGACAGGGATGGTTGATTCTTTATAATCTTCAGGATTTAAGGCGAAATAGAGTTTTAAGCTTTTGCCAGCAATAGTAATTTTGACATATGTCTTACGATGAAGCCTAAATGTATCGCCAGAATTTGAGACGCGCGATTTGACACCATAGCTCAATATTTCATTTTTAAGAGCGTTGTAATTATCCTTCATTTCTTGATCAGCGGTTGTAATCCTTTCCTCAAAAGGAATGCGGACAATTTTAGGTTTTTCAACCTCTGGAACAGGTGCAGTTTCAACTGGTTGTGGAACGACATCAGGAATCGGTTCTTCTTTGACTGGCTCTGGTTCAGGGACTGGCTCTACTTCTTTTACAGGCTCGGGAGCTGGTTCTTCTTTGACTGGCTCGGGAGCAGGTGCTGGAGCTGGAGCGGGTTCTGGTTTTGGCTCTTCTCTTACTAAAACCGGAGTTGGCCTTTCAATAATGATATGTTTTTGAACGACTTTTTCCACAACAGGCGGTTGCGGAGCGGGTTCTGGTTTTGGCTCAGGTTTAGCTTCTGGAGCAGCGTTTGGCATTGGACTGTTGAAATATTGAACAACAAGTGGGCCACCAAATGTCGCGCCGGTAACAGTACAGTTATGAGCATTTGAGTGTGTTGTTGTGCCTGGTTCTTTTTCATCAAGCGTTGCTCTAGCAACTTCGTCGCGAACAATGTCGCGGACAATTTCTTTCATCAACGCAAGCAAAGAATCTTTGTCAAGGCTATCTTTCTTTTCTTCGACAGCAGGCACTGGTGCAGGCGCTGGAGCGGGAGCTGGTTCTTCATGTTTATCGTCTTCCTCACTTACAGGAGCAGGCTCTGGTTCTGGTTCTGGTTCTGGAACAAACATTGGAACTGGTTCAGCATTCATTTCTTCGAAATCAGGATTTGTGTTTTCATCTAAAGCGACATACGAATCATCCAATGATAAATTTTCTGGTGCAGTTTCTTCGATTTTTGCAATCTCAGGATTTGGCTGATGACAAGCAGTTGCAAAATAGACAATACCAAAAATATAGCCTAAACATGCAGAAACAATAATTGTGACCGCAATGGCGATATCGCCAGCATTACCATTCTTTATCTGAAATAAATAAGACGAGCCAACTAAAGATCCGTCGACGAATTCTTTAAACAAATCGACAACAAAATCGACAAGCGGAAGTGCTACCAAAAGCATTAAAACGCCCGCAAGAACAGGTGAAGCGCGTCTTTTTACAATTCCGACAACAATTCCGGTCACAAAAAGAATGCCAGAAATACCAATCACTACCCAGCCAGCAATGCTTCCATAATATCCTGATACATTGAATGTTTTGAGATTATCCCAGAACGATTCAAAATATAGGCGCAAAATATCGCCAAAATACGATGGATTTGATGTTGGATAAAGATTAACTGTAAAGACAGCTATCCAAAGGAGTAGCATCAATAAAGCGAGTACTCCAAAGACAACAACAACTGGTGAAGTTTTCTTTTTCATATATTTTCTCCTTACTATGTCTATATTTTAGACCAATGTAAAGGTATCTACAAACACATTTTTACAAAATATCGTGCAAAATCCCATTATTTTCTTAAAAATCACGATACATTCTTAAAAAAGAGGTATTTAGGCTAAAAATTAATGAACAGAATTGTCATCTGCAATGTTTTTGCCTTTTTCTTGATGCTCATCGACGAGTTTTTGCGCATCTTTCTTTTGCTGTTGAGAAGCAGCCAAGAATTCTGTTTCTGGTTGATGTACAACCAATTGATTGAATGGAATATTGATTTTATTCTCATCGAAAAGCAATTTAATCGCACGATTCAAATCCCTCTGAACTTGGAATTTCATCATTTCATTACACTCGGCGGTGATTCTCAATGTGACACCTGATGAGCCAAGATTTTGAACGCCAAGATAAAATGGTCCATTTACAATCGCTTTATTGCATTTCTTCAATTTATCTAAATTGCTGCGAATAATCGACTCAACTCGTTCAAGCGATTCTTGATATTCAATTGAGACATCACATATTGCAAGAGAAAGTTCGCTTGTCATGTTAATAAGCGTACGGATATCGGAATTATTAATAACTTTAATATCGCCACCAGCATCTTCAATCTTAGTCGTGCGAATGCCCATTTCTTTCACTGTGCCACGAAAATCTTCAACAACAATAATGTCACCGACTTCAAAGACTTGTTCAAAAACGATGAACAGCCCGGCGATGATATCTTCGATAAGGGGTTGGGCGCCAAGGCCAACAATCAATGATAAGATTCCCGCGCCAGCGAGAAGAGTTGTTGTTTCTACCCCACAAACTGCCAAGATGACAAATATAAGAATAATAATAGCCAAGTATTTAATAAAGCTAGAAATAAGTGTCACCAGCGCTCGGCCTTTCTTTAAAAACCTTACTATCCAATTCAAGAATAAGCGGATAAAAAAGGAAATGCTAAGAATTAGAACAATCGATGAAATAACCCTAAGTAATAAATGCAATGGTTCCCTGCTTGCTGAATCAATAAAAATGTTTAAGCCTTGATAAATATCGTTGTCGAACATAACAAAATATCCGGCAATAAGAAAACCATAATAAGCCAAACAAACTAGACCAACAATTGATAAAACAACGATTTTCTTCACGCTTACTTTTTTCTTTTCTTCCATAGTAAAGGCCTCCTTTATCTAACCATGTTGAGTGTGAATATTTGCGATGCAATTTCTTCTTCCATATATTCTGTGTAACATACAGCAACCTTGAAAGTTGATGTCGTCGGCTGAATTGTAAATGCAAATCCAGTTTCTGAATCAATTTCAACACTTTCAATTAATGTCGTATATTCGCCTGTAATATCTGACTCTTCAAAAAGTTGTGCCGTTAGACTAATTCTATTCGAATTAGCAAAAGTAAATTCAAGCGTCGAATCAACGCGTTCAATTGGAGGAGCTGCCGGTGTCGTAAATGTTGTTTCATACAATTGGAATTCTAAATCTATTCCACCATCAATAGAAATTCGATATTCAGAAAGTGGCATGAAGCCATAAAGAGCCTCTTGAAAGTTACCAGAATAATATGCGCCAGTCCAAAATTTAGAATTTGCATCATAAATAGAAATATAGAGTGATGTCTTTTCTGGCTTAAAATCATATGTAAATGTGATGGTATCCCATGTTATTTCATCGATAACAAAGGATGCGACAGTTGGCTTTAAATCTGTTTTAAAAACATAATCGTATAGAGCAGGATTGGCTCGAGTATTTTCATTGATAAAGAAATGGAGAGTATATTCGGTGTCGTCCTGTAATCCTTCAATGAGTATCGTGTAAGTATCTGGCGCTTCATTGTGTTCAAAAACATATGTTTCAGTTATGCCATCTATAAGAATTTCAGCATATACCTTACTAATATCGACACCATAACTCGATGGGTTTTCAACGCAATATTCAAAAGACCGATAAGTAGTTCTACTTGTAATTTGAAAGAAAGTTGTCTTAAATTCACCACTAGTTATAAAAATTGGCTCGTCTAATCGATAATGTTCAAAAACGACATCAAAATAATAACTAGTAACAGGCTCCAAACCACCATATATTCCAAAAGTAAAAGTATCACGATAAACACTGATTTGCTCAATTTCTTCGCCAGTTTCTGTTTTATATAGAATACCGGTAAAAACCAAATCACTATCGTCTGGCAAATTATAGAGATTGTATGTCACACTATCTCCAAGATTTTCTGCTTCTTCGCTATATATACCTTCAGGAATAGGAACGCTCTGAAATTCGATATCTTCAATAACGCTAGTTGAAAAATTAGATAATCTTAAAATATAAGTTGTGCCAGGAATTAGATCGTTGTAATAGTATACACCACCATCTGCTCCAAGTTGACCGGCATACATACCATCTTGTAACAAAGTAAGACTAAATGATGTTTCTTGATTATAATCATAAATAAGGCTAACGCCAATATGAGTTGAACCTAATTCGCGGAAAACTATTTCATATTCAGGAACGATAATTGATGTTGCGAATGTTCGGTTGGCCACTTCAAAACCTTCTTGAAAAAGATGTAGAGTATAAATTTCGGTTGGCTGAAGATTACCAAACGATACGACACCATCATAGAAGGTTTTGGAATCAATCATGAGGTTATTCTCGTTATAAACCAACGCTTCAATGTTGATGCCTTCTGCTCCTTCAACATCAAAAGTCATCGAATAAAGAGTGCTTTTGTCAAGATTGATATTGACATTATAGTAAGGGACCTCAAGCGTTGAATAAGTGCCTAGTTTGAATGTTTTCGCCTCTTCAATCACTTTAGCTGTCACGGCATAGGTTGTATCGGGTTTTAATTCGCGAAAAACAACATAGGGCTCGTCATCATCATTCAAAAAGACATTAGTTTCACAATAGTCAGTAGCATCATCGACATTTTCGGCGTAAAAAAGAAGATCGTCGAACGAAATGTTTTTTATGTCGAGGGCACATTTAATGTATGAAATACCTGTATTAACTTGTTTTAATGAAACGCCAGCAATGACTGCTGCCACCGCAGTGGCGGTCAATGCGACAACGCCGACAGCGGTTACTACCACCCCCGCTACACTGACGGTGCCAAACGATATGCCCGAGCGAACAGCAACATCTCTAATTTTATTTTTACTTTTATTTTTTTTCTTATTTGAAAAAGCAGTTTGGTTATATTCTGGCGAATTAAAAGAAGCAAATTCTTTCGATTTATTTATCTTAATCTCATCTACTTTCGTAAATTCATGATTAAAACTTTCTTTTTCACTAGAAAAATTAAATTCAACTTGAGTGTTTGTTTCTTTTGATGATCTCATAACAAAATATCTATCTAATTTTATTTTTTCATTATCTGAAAATGGTGTCAATGAAGGATAGTTAGCAAAAAACAAACATATAGAAATCAAACCAATAAAAATTGGTATATATTCTGCACAAAATAGTTTCTTAACTGAATGTAATAAACATTATGGGCGATAGATAATCTTGAAACTTTTGGTTTTTTTATCATCCGCCTAAAGTCTTTTAACAAAATTTACAAAAATATTCAGTTGTTCATCAAATCTATTTAATTCAAACACAGACGAAAATTTAATTAGAAAAGGTATTTTGAAAGGATTTTACTTTTTTGTTGCTGAGCAAATAGCTTTGACTACTGTTTACTTTTTAATTATTTTTTTGTGTTTAGTTATCATTACTCCAGTTGCACCAATTGAAGCGAGAGCAAAAAGAAGAATAATGGTAAGCCCTATATCTTTATCTCCAAATAGATATGATGCATTGTTCATTTTGCGGGTAAGACCGAGCTCCATAAAATCGGTAAAACCATATTTGACTTCAACAATATAAATATAGGTGCTAAAAACTTGGCTATACGATTCTAATGATTCGCCCGTGCGATAGAGATTATACTGCTCATGAAAAATAGTTTTAGCACCTTCTGGTAGTGTCGAATATAAATTAGCCAAATAGTCCCAATCAGTTTCTTTTAAAAGATTGTAAGGCACCACACACTTTTCATTCATTTTAGCGGTGAATATCTCGACAAATTGATTAGCCAAGTCGCTCGGCGACGCATTTCGATAATATTCAATCTTATCGACTCGGACAATGCCGTTAGCGCCTGCAGCTTGAATGTCGAATTCAAATTGATAATACAAATTAGAGGCGGGATTTGGAATGATGAATTCATGCTCGCCAGCTTCTAATTTGTCAATTGAAACTGTGCTTGATAAATCATCCAAACTCTCACCATATTTTAAAACAATAGAATTAATTTTGTCTTGTTTGCTCAGTTGGCCTATGGTCAAAACAACTTTAGAAAGAGCAACTGGATAAGCCTCGCTTGTCGTGATAGCGCTAACTGATGGTTCGCCTTTTTTTCCGCACTTTATATAGTTCCATTTGTTATTGTAATTGCTAAAGTAAGCAATATTCCAAGTAAATCCGCCATTGGTAGCACTCCATTCACTGTCGTAAGTGTTCACTTTTTTACTATTGTAGTCTGGTCCAAAAACAGCGGTAGCGTATACTTCGCTGAGATTCAAACCTGGATTAGAAGAATATTCATCGGTGACGCTAATTGTCACTGTTGTTGTAATGGATGGGTCTTCAATATTTGTAATAATAATCGTAGTTTCGCCAACCGTAAGAGCACTCAATAATCCTTCGCTTGTTATAGAAGCAATGGTTGGATTGCTAGATTCAAAATTGAATGTTCCACCACCCGTGCTCAAACTTGGCGTCAAAGTTAATGTTTCTCCCACTATCATTTCCACCGTTTCAGAAACACCAACAATGGTTGGAGTAGCTGCGGCTTTAATCGTCACATTGCAATCATAATAAATTGTTTCGCTATAACTCACTCTAACGATTGCCTTTCCTTCTTTGACAGGATGGATACTTACTTCTTTACCATTTGGAGCAATGGTGATATTTTCTTCACCTTCAACAATTGACCAAGTCGGTGCCTCATCGACAAAGATGGGATCAGTAACAGCACTGACAATGCGGTCATTTCCACCGACCGTGATAGTTGTTCTCGTTGGAGAAGTAGTTACACTTTTCAAAGATGTTATATCTTCCCATGAAACAATTTCTTTCATTTCGTTAACAACATCTACACCTGTCAAGCCTTGGCTAAGAGCACTCTCTGCTGCCTCTTTAGCAGCACTGAGTTGACTTTCATTGATACCTGATGCTTCAAAGATATAAAGCATCAGTTCGGGTGAATCCATGTTTTGATAAATTTCTTTGTAAGCATCGGATGTGAGGGTCAATGTGCCATTTTTAAAACCATCGAGTAAATAAAATTCGTAGAAATGCCATTTTTGATTTGGCTCTGCACTGCTTTGGTCAACGGCATGGCCGGTTGTCTTTGCTAGTTCTACATAAGAAAAATCAAAATTGTCAAGTTGCTGGACGAAGCTATCAGAAATTGGATAATGTTCTTTTTTATCGATAAGAAAAGAAGAAAAATCAAGCATATCGATATCAGGATTTTCACCGGCAGTTGAATAATCGATGTCTAATTTAGGAATAACCGTTAAAAGATCATCCCAAAGAACTGCTGAACGCATATTCTTGGCGATAGTCGCAGTCGATAAATTTTGTACTCGCCCTTCAACGGCAGCGTTGTAAGCGGCTTCGACCTTTGCTTCTTCAACACCTGATGCTTCAAAAATCCAAAGGAGAAGCTCAGGCGATTGAAGACGGCTATACATTTTCGCTTTTGCATCATCGGCAAGAGAAACAAAAGTACCATCCTTAAAAGACGGAAATAGCCACGATTCAAAGAAATGCCATTTTTGATTTGGCTCTCCTTGTTCTTTATCATTTAAATGTCCAGTTAAAGAAGCGGTATCAATATAACCGCCATCGGCTTGCTGATATTCTTTGACAAAAGCATCAGTATATGCGTAATGCTCATTTTTTGTGCTAAGATGCGACATGACATCAAGAATTGTTCTTTCGCCATCTTCTTCGGCGCTAGCCATAGACAAATCTTGCGATTGAAGATATGAATTATTGAAAGGGGAAAAGCCTAGTAGTAAAGGCATGGTTAAACACAAACCAAAAATTTTTATCTTGCTTAGCATATGACAAAGACCTCTTTATGAATTGATTATACATTATTCAAATGAATAATTCTTATTTTTTATTTATTCCAGTTTTCGTTCCACTATTATTTATGACAACTTAGTCGATATAATAATAAGCGTGGAAGCATTTATTACAATCGCAACTTTATTCGTCTTAGGCTCGCTAATCGGATGGATTATCGAAGTATTGTTTCGACGCTTTTTCAGCGCTCATAAATGGATTAATCCCGGCTTTATGGTCGGGCCATATATACCGCTGTATGGATTTGGAGTTGTAATTTTATATCTTTTAAGCAATATTGATTTATCCGTCATTGGTCTAGATGAGTTTAGCCCTTGGACGATTATTTTAAAAATTGTTTTTATTGCTTTTTGTTTAGTTCTCATCGAGTTTATCGCTGGGCTTATTTTTATTAAAGGATTAAAGATAAAACTATGGGATTATTCCAATCAAAAATTTAATATTATGGGCATAATTTGTCCTTTATTTTCTTTCTTTTGGCTCGTTATTGCTTGTGTCTATTATTTTTTCATCAACCCCTATTTAGTCGATTTGATTTCGTATTTAGCTAACGATCCAACACATTTTTACTATTTCTTTATCGGAATTGTAATCGGCATGATGATTGTTGATTTTGCATATTCTATGCACATCGCCACAAGAATTAGAAAAGTGGCAAAAGATTTAAAAATCGTTGTCAATCTCGATAAATTTAGAGAATATGTCAAAACTAAAACTCATAAGTTATATTCAAAAGATGGTAAATCTAAACATAAACCATTCTTCTTCCCATTTAAAAATAGTCGGTTAACAATGAAAGAGCGAGTAGAAAAATTTAAAGAAGAAGAAAATAATACCGACGCCACTGGTAATGGCGATAATATAGATAAGAAAGAAAACACTTAACATAAACAAAAACAGCCATTTCGAAAGGCTGTTTTATAAAATTTTAGGATATCTTTTGTGATCGATTAAAGCCCGCAAAAGGTATGTATGTATTCTTTTTCTTGTTCACTAAGTTCTCCATATGCAGGCACTTCGCTTAATAGTTGATCACAATCAGCGCTACCATTTGCATCAACGTCGCGCATTTTAGCAATTTGTCTTGAAAACAGATCGGTGCGGTCAGAGATGACAGAAATATTGACAAAATCTCCTCGTCTGAAATTTGCTTCGCACTCGTGATGGTAGCGACATAAAAGCGAGATAACTTCCGCCAATTGGTTGAGTTTAATCGTTTTTTTGTTATAACAATCAAAATAATCTTTTACATATTGATATTGTTTATCACTTAATCTAGAACAATTATCGCCCAATAATTCTTTGAACCACTTCAACCGATAATCAGCTACTGACATTTCGGGATGAACTTTTTTTAACATCTCTTCAAAAGCAGCGTATCCTGATGAACCGTAAGGGATGTATGTCAAATAGTCGACCAAGGTGAGGAATTGGGCTTTATTGAGCACATCATCATTTAAAAAATTATAATCGCAAAAATAATTAGCAGAAGCTTCAGCTTCGTTCCACAGCAAGATGAGTTCGCCACCTTTGCGCGTGGCAAAAAGCGGATCGATTACGCTAAGACAACCGACATCGATTAAGAACTCCTTCATGTCTCTTTTGAATATGGGCATATCCGTATCTTGTTTCTATGTTTCTACTTACTTCTACAGCAAAAAATTAAATTCGTGCGAACGATACTTTGCCTACTGATAATTAGTTAGATTTAAATGAATTAGAAATTTTCTGATTTTCTAATCTTTTCAGCTTCTTTACCCAAAGCACCACCAAAGCTGACTTTAACAACGAGATGGTTTGAATATTTGCCTGAATGAAGAACAGTTTCAGATTTGAGAATTGTGCTTTCCACAGCTGCGGCGTAATTAGCGGCTGTTGCAGCATGCTCAACTTTATTTTCTTCTCTGCATCTAAATAAGATATCAGCCGTCACTTTT
>CASEYK010000032.1 GCA_949292105.1 uncultured bacterium | reverse complement strand
CCAACCCTTATTCTCATCTTTCACATTAGTTTCATCGGCTTCTAATTCAGATGTTGGACGATAATCTTTTTCTTTTTTTGCTTCTTCTTCAGCTTTTCGCCTTCTTGATTTGAACATAAACAAAAACTTAAATTATTTTTTTAAATTTGCTATAAAATGTTTGCGCCCGATAATCAAAATGCAAGATATAATCGAGACATTTAAAGGTATATTAACAAACATAGTAATGATTTGGCAAACAAATATTGCCATAAACATATTATACCCAAAAGCAATGGATTTCATCCATGACCCGAATAATAGCATGACAATTAATTCAACAATAAAACAAACAAAACTAATCTGGTAAGGGTTTAAAATTTTATTTCGCTCTTTTTCATCGGGAATCATTTTTATCAGTTTTTTATCAACCAATATAGTGAAAACAATGATGAATGAAAACAAAATAAGTAAAACAAGAGGAATAACAATTTTCATCCATAAATCGATTTGATAGGTCGAACCATAAAGCGTCAGCGAACTATTACAGCCTAGATAAATAGAAACAAAAGCAATGATAGCTACCATTGGAATAATTTCAGAGAGGAGCATTGCTTTTTTATTTTTAATGTGTTGAACAAGAGCGAATAAAAATGCTGGAAGAAAACCCAAAAGAATGTAAGTCAATGTAATCGGCGGCATATAAGAAAAACTTTTAATATCAAAAATAATATAGCCAAATATATCAGAAAGACCGCCGACAAACATACCATATATTGGTCCAAGCAAGAGCGAAGATAAGATAATGATGGCAGGTCCGCCAAGCGAAATACGCAAAAAAGGAATGATTGGAATATAATTGATGGCTAAAACTTTATTCAAAACCATCGCAAGCGCAATAAAAAGACCGCATAAGCAAATCTTTTCAATAGGCTTTAAAGATGTTTGATAAAAAAACGTTTTTTTCATACTTAACCTTCTATAAACATTTTTCGAGCTAAGGCAGCAAAGGCCAAAGAGCCAGTAATTAAAATGACATCATCGGGATAATTATTTATCATTTCTTTAATCGCTAAATGATAGTCATCGATATATTTATAATCTTGTAGATATAAAAAATAATTTTCCTCTGTCCTCGCGCGATGATGAGGAAAAGAAGTTAAAACAATGTCATTGCTAATAAAGTTTAAAGATGAAAGCATATTTTCGATGTTTTTATCTTTAAAACACGCAAAAACGACATGAATTATTGAATTATTACACAGTTTTTCCATTGACTCAACGAGTTTTTGAATTCCTTCTGGATTATGTGCACCATCGATAATCACTAATGGTTTATGCTGTACAATTTCCATTCTCGCTGGCCACTTATTTTCTTTTAGACCATCGAGCAAATGCTCATAGCCAATTGGAAATCGATCGCCAAGAATTTTTACTGCCTCTATTGCTAAACAAGCATCTTGGATTGAATATAATGATGGGAAATTAATATATAAATACTTATATGGAGTATATGAAAATTGATAACCTGCATTATTTATTAATTTTTCGAAATGAAAATCATCGACTTGGTATAGTATGCTACTATTTCGTTTCGCAACATCACTGATGACTATTAATGCCTCTTCATCAAGTTTGCCAACAAGAACTGGAACTTTACTTTTAATAATGCCGGCTTTGTTAAATGCAATTTCGGATACCGTTGTTCCTAAGTATTCTGTATGTTCAAGAGACACGCTAGTGATGATTGATAAAATAGGAGTAAATATATTAGTTGCATCTTCTTCGCCGCCCATTCCACATTCAATAACCGCTAAATCGACCTTTTGATCTTGAAAATATGTGAGAGCAATAAAAGTTTGTACTTCAAAAGATGATAGATTATATTTTGAAAAGAAAGCGTCGTATTTATCGATATAATTCTTTATATCTTCATCTGGAATACTA
>CASEYK010000031.1 GCA_949292105.1 uncultured bacterium | reverse complement strand
TTTAGTTCTCATCGTTTACGGCGTGGACTACTAGGGTATCTAATCCTATTTGCTACCCACGCTTTCGTGACTGAGCGTCAGTTTCGAGCTAGTAAGCCGCCTTCGCCACCGGTGTTCCTCCATATATCTACGCATTTTACCGCTACACATGGAATTCCGCTTACCTCTCTCGTACTCTAGCTGTTCAGTTTCCAGAGCGTTAAGGGGTTGAGCCCCTCGCTTTGACTCCAGACTTAAACTGCCGCCTGCTCACTCTTTACGCCCAATAATTCCGGATAACGCTTGCCACCTACGTATTACCGCGGCTGCTGGCACGTAGTTAGCCGTGGCTTTCTGGTGAAGTACCGTCAAACTCTTTGCATTTCCTCAAAGAGCCATTCGTCCCTCACAACAGAGCTTTACAACCCATAGGGCCGTCATCACTCACGCGGCGTTGCTCGGTCAGGGTTTCCCCCATTGCCGAAAACTCCTTACTGCTGCCTCCCGTAGGAGTTTGGACCGTGTCTCAGTTCCAATGTGGCCGATCAACCTCTCAGTTCGGCTACGCATCCTCGCCTTGGTGGGCTGTTATCTCACCAACTAGCTAATGCGCCGCAGGCCCATCTCTCAGTGGGGCTTGAAGGCCCCTTTCAAACTTCCTAGATGCCTAGGTAGTTGTTATCCGGTATTAGCCAAAGTTTCCTCTGGGTATCCCAAGCTGAAAGGCAGGTTACCTACGTGTTACTCACCCGTTCGCCACTAGGGTGCAAGCACCCTCGTTCGACTTGCATGTATTAGGCACGCCGCCAGCGTTCATCCTGAGCCAGGATCAAACTCTCAAAGTTTGTATTCTAGTTCATTATTATCTCTGGTTTTGTATTTTCAACTTAATATTGAAAAAGTAAATTGACGTTTGCTTGTTTGTACATCTGTTTAGTTTTCAAAGATCTCTTGCATGCTTGAATTACATAGTAATTGCTCAGCCTTCTAGGTTGCATGCTTGAATATCATACCATTGACAAATTGAGAGTGTCAAACATTTTTTAACATTTTTTTTAAATATTTATTGTTTGATGTTTTTGGAGCCCTATAAACTTTTATTAATAAAAGTATGCGCGTGCGCGTAAGTAAGAAAAAAACCGCTGCTATATCACAACAGCGGATTTTAATTTTTGATAATAATGACGAAATATTAATTGCGTCGTGAAAACATGAGAACAAAATACAGGACGCGAATTAAAATCACCATGAAGTCTAAATATAATCTAAAGGCAAGAAAAAGAGATAAGTTTGTGGAGAGTTCGCCTGACTGAGCGATTTTTTTAATTTGCCACACATCGCTGATGGTAACAAACATAATTAAAGCAAATACAGCGAACGAAATAACCCAATACATCGTTTCAAATGCCGCAGGGAAGACGAACATGAATATAAGATTGAAAAGCATCATCAAGACGATTCCAATAGATAATCCAGAAATAACAATTGTTAATCCTGTCATTCTCCCCTTTGCCACTAATCCTAGCAAAGCCATCAAACCGAAAATGCCGGCCGCAATAGCAAATGTGATTCCCAAAACTTCCCAAGCAATAAAGGTTGTAAATGTCGAGAGCATTACTCCCATAGTAATCGAATAGATAATTGATGGGATTAAAATGCCATATTTTCCCCTAACCATCGTAAACGAAATGATGAAACTTAAAATGAATTGAAAAATACAAGCAGCAAATGTTGAATAAAATAGCACTGTGTAAGCGGTGTCAAAATCATTTCTTAGCCACTGCTCAAACACGATGCCAAGAATAACTGCCACAATCGTAGAAATGGCTAAAAACATAAACATATAGCCAAAAACTTTAACATAACTATATGTTGCGGATTGCTTTTGTACCTGACTTTTTAATGTCGGACCACCATTTGATTGGTACTGATGTGGATTGGGATCAAAATCAGACATAATGTTGCCTCCTTCCGGTATATAAATACTTCTTAGATAATATTGTCGAGCAATAATTGGTAAGATTCAATCTTAAGTGATGCGCCACCGACAAGGGCACCATCAACATCTTCTAAACTTAAATAAGCTTTGATGTTTTCTGGCTTGACGCTACCACCATATAAAATTCTTGTTTGTTCAGAGGCTTCTTTGCCAGCAAGTTCAGAAACGACCTCGCGGATGAAATGACAAACATCTTCCGCAATTTCGGTCGAAGCGTTTTTGCCAGTTCCAATCGACCAAACAGGCTCATAAGCAATGACAATTTTTTTAACATCGCTCGCACTAATGCCTTCAAGTCCCTTAACGATTTGATCGCGGACAACTGTTTTAGTTAAACCATTTTCAAATTGTTCAAGAGTCTCGCCGACACAGTAGACAGGAACCATGTTATTGGCAAGCAAAGCTTTAATTTTTAAATTGCATTTCTCGCTCGTTTCATTGTCATAGGTTCTTCTTTCCGAATGCCCAATGATAACCCAACCAATATTGAGTTCTTTTAACATCGGAATTGAAACTTCTCCTGTATAGGCACCATTTTCTTTAAAATGAACATTTTGAGCAGCAACAATCATGCTTGGATGTGCACTTTGTTTAACTGTTTGTAAAGACAAATAAGTCGGGGCCACACCGATATCAATGTGGTGTCTGACGGCTTTTTCAACAATATCAGATGAAGATAAAGCAAACTCGCGAGCCTCAGAGATGAGTTTGTTCATCTTCCAGTTTCCTAATAATAATTTCGTTCTCATAATTAGCGAATAATATCAATTCCTGGCAAATGGCCATCATTCTCAATCATTTCTAATGAGGCGCCGCCACCGGTAGAAACATGTGAAAAGGATTTAACAAAGCCGAATTGTTTAATAGCAGCTGCTGAATCACCTCCACCACATACAGTGAATGAATGAGGAATTTCTTGAATAGCTTCACAAATAGCAATAGTTCCAGATTGGAAAGAATCTTGTTCAAATACACCCATTGGGCCATTCCAGAAAACCATTTTGGCTTTTTTGAGTTCATCTTTGAACAAGGCAGCGGTACGAGGACCGATATCTAAACCTTGGAAGCCATCTGGGATAGCATTGCTATCAACTTCAACAATTTCTGTCCAATTATCAAAACCATTAGCGGCAACAGTATCGACCGGCAAAATAATATTTCCGTGTGCCGCTTCATAACAATTCTTTGCGTATTGTAATTGATCATCTTCAACTGGGGATTCGCCGACTTTTCCACCTAAGGCTTTGATAAAGGTGAAAGCCATAGCACCACCGATGAGGATTTTGTCACATTTTTTCAAAAGTGAATCAATAACTTTAATTTTATCGCTTACTTTCAAACCGCCGAGTACGGCAACATATGGTCGATCGGCATCTTTAACATCAACGCAGCGCGTTAAAGCTGCAACTTCTTTTTCAACCAAATAACCAACTGCAACTGGCTTGCCTTCTTCTTTGAGAATGGCTGGAACACCATATGTAGAAGCATGAGCGCGGTGGGCACTGCCAAAAGCGTCCATGACATATGCGTCAGCAAACGATGCCCAAATTTTAGCTAATTCAGGATCATTTTTTTCTTCACCTTTTTCATAACGAGTATTTTGCATAAGCAAAACTTCGCCATCTTTAAGACTTTTTACCATGTCGGTCAATTCATCACCTCTAGTGACTGGACAGAAATAGACTTTTTGTCCTAGCAATTTTTCAAGACAAGCAGCGACTGGCGCCATGTCGTTTTTCTTTTTCATTTCTTCAACAACTTCAGGTGCTTCTTTGTGTTTAATCTTACCAAGGTGTGACATCAATACTAAACGAGCACCCTTTCCTAACAAGTCTTGAATTGTTGGAAGTGCGGCAACAATACGATTATCGTCACGAATTTCTCCACCCTTTAATGGAACATTGAAATCAACTCGAACGACAACGGTTTTGCCTTTTAAATCTTTTAAATCTTTTACCGTTAACATAACATTTTCTCCTATTTTAATTGAAAAAATGGCGCCCTCTCATTTTGAAGAAGGCGCCAGTTTGTTTGTAATAGTTTTAATTATTTAACAATGCCAAGTACTTTTGCCATTTCTTTTGCTAAACGAACGAATTGACATGTGTATGAATATTCATTGTCATACCAAGAAACGACTTTGACATGTTGAGTGCCATCTGGATCATCAAACACAAGGGTTTGTGTTGCATCAAAGATTGAACCAGCAGTTGCGCCTAAAATGTCTGAACTGACGATTTCATCTTCAGTGTAAGCAAGAACATCTTTCAAATATGTCTCGCTAGCCTTTTTCATCGCGGCATTGATTTCTTCAACAGTTGTTTTCTTCTTCAAGATTAAGGATAAGTCGACTAATGAACCATCGATGACTGGGACACGAATAGCGCCACCCTTCATGCATCCTTTTAATTCAGGGATAACGAGGTTGATGGCTTTTGCAGCACCAGTTGTGGTTGGAACAATATTCGCTGCAGCAGCACGACCGCGGCGTAAGTTTTTACCCTTGGCCAAGTCGAGTGTTGTTTGGTCGTTGGTATAAGCGTGAACGGTTGTCATAAATCCGCCTTGAATACCAAATTCTTTGCAAAGAACTTTACAAACAGGAGCTAAACAGTTGGTTGTACAGCTTGCGCCACTAACAACGGTCATGTCTTTAGTTAATTCGTCTGAGTTAACACCATAAACAAATGTTGGAGTTTCAGCATCGCTTGGTGCGGAAATAATGACGCCTTTGGCACCATTATCGATGTGCACTTGTGCATCAGCTTTTCCTTTGAAACGTCCTGTGCATTCCAAAACGATATCAGCACCGTAATCACCCCATTTTAAATCTTGTGGGTTTGGTTTTCCTAAAACAGGAATGATACGACCTTTGTAAACGATAGCGTTCTTTTCAACATCGACTGAAATATCATCAGCGCCCCATGTTTTGTGAGCGGTATCGTACTTCAATAAATAAGCTAAAGTTTTAGCATCGACCAAGTCGTTGATGGCGACAACTTCGAAATCGCCTGTTTCTTCAGCACGGCGGAAAGCCAATCTTCCGATGCGGCCGAATCCATTAATTGCAAGTTTGATTTTTGACATATTTATTTTGTATGCCTCCTTTAAATTACTGCGACTATATTTTACACGATTATTTTTATTATACAAATAAAAAGATATAGACAAATTAGCAAGATAACTCACTTATTCGACAAAAAAACAATTAATTTTCGATATTTAATACAAGTTTTGAAAGTTTTTTAATTATAAAGCGTCGATTACACTAGCAAAATCGGTCGTCTGTTTAATAAAAAATGTTTGATCAAAAAATGCAATTTCTTCATCGTCTGGCAAAGTAAAATCAGCACAAAACTTATCCAAGACATCTTGAGGCACCGCCCATTCTCTTTGCAAATTTTGAAAATCGACAAGCGCTTTATCAATTTGGAAGACGACTAAGTCAATGTTACGAAAAAAAGGCCTTAAGCATTTTACTGCGTCGGTCCTATAATTTTTTGTTATTTGTGTGGCATCTAAAACAACGAGAGCGTCGCTATCGATAGAATACAGTTTTGGTAGTTCATAAAACATTGTCCAAACAATACGCTCAAAGTCAAAATTTTGTGGAGATCCACCCACCATGTTTCTCAACTCATCACTTGATACAATAAAAACATGCGAGCCCTTAGCTTTTTTGAGCAGTTTGGAAAAATAAGATTTTCCACTTCCGGGCACTCCGCTTAGAACAATTAACTTCGCCATAAAAAATTCCCCTCTTTATAACGAAGCCATAATATCAAAAAAGGTCTTTGTAAAAAAGACCATTTTTCCAATTATTTTGAACAATGACTAAATTGTTGTTCTTGCAAACACTGCCACTTGTCGAGTAGCAACTGATTATAAGATATTAAACCTTCCGTGTATCCTTTGCCCAATTTCGTATTGAGATATTCTGGCAAATTCTTTTCTAGAACTTCTTCTCTTTTTTCTAACGGCACAGAATCTTTCGAAACATTTTCTTTTAAAATCATAATTTGTTCGATGGTTAAGAAACCATTTTTCAAAATATTTTTTTGAACATTTCTCAAGTCGTGTTTAACGATACGAAGCAACGCTTCGTTGTCTTTTCTAAGTTGAATTTTACTCTTAGTACCCGCTAAAAAATCAGATTCGACATATTGGGATTTAATCTGTTTTCCTTCCCGCCATTGACGGTAGTAATATGTTCTTCCAGAAATAGTTTTTACTGAGATGTAGCCCTTTGGAAGCGAACCAATCATTTCTTCAATATCTCGTTTTGTTTTGAGCAGTTCAACTAATTGTGTTAGCTTTCTTTCTTTCTTATTCATAGTGCTTAACCTACTAGGTATTATAGAATATAATTGATGTATAAACAAGTGTCAATTACTAATTTTTAAAACGCACACAAAAATTGAAAAAATGTGATAGCATCTATATAAATCTTTGATTGCAATTATGAAATTTCCATCTTGTATTCTCAATCTAATCTTTAAGCAAATGAAACGCGGAGAAACCATAAAAAAGACATTTGCTGATGAACTAAATAAATATAAAACAATTCGCAATATCTATTATTTGGAAAATAATAACAATAAAAATGTTATGAGTATTTATCTACCATCTTCAGAAAATGATAAGAAACATTTGATAATCGATATTCATGGTGGAGCATATAAAATTGGTAATTTAAACACCAATATTCCATTCTTGCTTCAGCTTCTTGGTGCTGGTTATACAGTTATTAACATTGACTATCGAAATAAAACTAAAAACGGCACTGTGACGATTAAAGATCAATGTCAGGATGTCATTGAAGCGATTGAATTTATTATAAAGAACAGGAATCGCTATTCTTTGCCGGATGTTTGGACTTTGATGGGTGATTCAGCAGGAGGACATCTAGCTCTTTACGCTTTATTTCATTTGCAAAAACATTATTCAACTCCACCATTCACTAGTCTTGTATTGTCTAGCCCTGTTTATGACTACGAGCTGCTTTATCAAGGATGCACAAAAATTTTTACCAAAAAAGCCTTATCACTTATTTTTTCTATCGAGACAGAAAAAGAAAGACAATTATATAACCCAAAAAGATATTTCTCTTCCGAATATCAAGTTCCAACATTTGTTATTTCTTCAAGCAAAGATTTTCTTAAAGAACAAAGCGACGAACTTGCCAAAGATTTAAAAAAGAGCAACGCGCCACACGAGTATCATTTCCTCGAGACGAAAAAAAGAAAATTTGGTCATATTTTCAATCAACAAATTGGCAAGCAGGAAATAGAAAGACGAATAGCCAATATTAAAATGATGGAGTTCATTGATCAATACAAATAAAAAGGGCAACTAAGTGATTGGTACCCAGTTTTCTAGACACTAATTGTTTGTTAACTGGATTATATCATAAGACTAACATGGATGCTTCCCTAAATTTAGAAGGGGGCATCCATTTTGTTTTGCTCTTAATTCTATGATTATTGTAATAATCGAG
>CASEYK010000030.1 GCA_949292105.1 uncultured bacterium | reverse complement strand
CAATGAAATCAGATGCAATGACAGTTGGTTGAATGTAGTAAGTACTACCTCTTTTCATTCTCCTAGGAATAACAGCATCAATTCCTGATGTCAGCTCATTTTGAACGCGAAAAGCTATGCCGTTGAACACTGGCATATCATCTGGATTCTCAGGAGAGGTTTCTTGCCCCGTATAACTTGGATCATCAATCACAATGTAAACATTTTTGTTTCTATCGGTCATGGCCGAAATTTTTGACGAAAATGTCACTTGATAAGATTGACAAGAGGGGGTCGTTGTTGAACGAGTAAAAGAAACGATTAGGTCATTGCTATTCACTTCAGTTGCACCTTGAAAGGAAGAAGTGCCATTCGCTTCTTTTTTGAGCACTGCCACACTCTTTGATGAATTGTTTGACGTAGCCAAGGAGGAATTAGTGCTTGTAACTCCAACCCCAAAAACGAGGCCCATCATCAGCAGGGTGTTCAGGATGATTTTGTTGCTCATATAAATAAGTAACCTCCAAATATAACGGTCTACTGAACAATTAAATTATAAATATTGCGGTGAACTTTTCCAAGTATTTTCACTTTCAAAGCCTGCCATTATATAAAATAATTTTATATTGTTCTGTGGTTTTAGGGTAAATCGCGCATCTTAAAATCGATGGGTTTTTTACTATTATCCAACTTTGATATCTCAATTTCTGCATAACTATTATATATGTTATTTTTTGATGTATCAATCTCATATAATCCGAGCAAATAATCCGGAAAACTTTGTTTTGTTTTAGAAAACGCCATCATGGAGAATGAGATGATATATGGGATACCAAGTGTGAATAACGAGAGAATGAGTTCGCTGAAATAGAAAATGGCGAAACGTGAGAAACTACGGGCCTGGGTCGGATTTAAATATCGGGAATCGATTAAACCAATGTGATAGATGGCTTTGCCAAACGTTTTACGGCCGCGTCTAAAAATAAATGTTGGAACATAATAAATCAAAATACCCGCTAACAAATACGAAATAGGCAATTCGATATAAATGAGCATATCAGACATGAAACGAGTACATTCGAGATAATGTGGGATAGCTGTGACAAGATAACCTTGTAACACTTCATCAATGTAATAAGTGTAAAAATTATCAAAGTATTGTTGATTTGTCGCACTACAATTTGGATTTTTAATTACTGTTCCAACCTCGTCTTCAATAAAATAAGGCTGTCCAAGTTTATCTACAAAACGATTATCGAGACGACACTGATCATATGAGTTGATAATTTCTAAGGCTTTTTCTTCATCGCACACTTCTTCAGCATAAGAAAGAAAACTATCAATAGCCTCTTTGGCGTTATTGACGCGAACACTGCCGGCAAAATCAAGCCTAGAATTATAAGTGATAACATCGGTAATACCCATGGTTGACGAATCAATATAAAGACCACTATCCAAACGTATTTGAATAAGCAATTCATTATTCTTTTTATATTCGGAAGTAGTTTGCACAATAGCCCTCACACTAATAAAAAGAATAAAAAACATTAAAGCAAATAAAAGGATGTCAATAAGATTAGCGATTATTCGATGCCAAAACTTAGGACGAGTATAAGAAATTTCAATTTGTGAGCTTTCGCTAGTATTCATTGTATTTCATGTATCCTTTCATACGATATATTTCGTCTAAATCTTCGCTTTTAATCATCAACGAACGCGTAAAAAAATCAAAAAGTGTTTGGTTATATTGTGAGAAAAGCAAGAAAATGAGAGAAACAAGAATAATGAAAGCGGAAAAACAACTCAAAATGAATAATGAGCCTGAACCAACATTGAAAGCATAAGCAAGATAAATAGTTGGAACAGGAAGAAGAATAATGAAAAGCAAATTGGAAATGCTTTGATAAACGCTAAAAAGGGCAATCTCACCTTTCTTCAATAAAAAGATATTATTGATGCCGACACGATCTATTTTCATAATTGACATCGTCATTGTGCGACCATTCTTATTGATAAGTGGATATACGAGAAATGAAATGATAGAAGCAAGAATGAATGAAATATAAGTCGAGGCAAGAATTAACACATCGTTGTAACGGTCAATACTAGTTATTTCTGCTTCTAAATCTAAATAATTTAAGTTTCCGTATGAAAGATTGTTTTCTCTCACGCTATCAACAACATAAGAATAGGCACTTAAAAATACATTTTCTATAAATGAATCATATTGTTTTTGAGCAGATTCCGCCATATCATCT
>CASEYK010000029.1 GCA_949292105.1 uncultured bacterium | reverse complement strand
TATTCTTCATCTAATCCATACCGAACGGCATCCATAAGCGATTGAATCATTTCCCAAATGGTTGAATCGTAAGGTTCGGTATAGTCGAGATAATGCTCGTTTTCTAGATACTTTTTCAAGATGTTTTGATAGTTTGAATATGTTGTTAATGTCACATTTGCTGCTGGATAAAATAAGGAATTAAGCTTTGCTAGTTCGCTTTGAAATAGATTTGAGACAAGATCATCAATAAATTGTGTTAGAACACTTGTCTCTAAATGACTAGATTCGTTGATATTAATCCATCTTTGGAAAACATACGGCTTAAATTTGATGTTGTTAATAGCAGGAAAATTGATTGGCACAAATGTATCAAGTGCTTCGTCTTCTTCATACAAGTCGTATTGAAATTTAGTTATAAAACGATTTGGCTCGTTGAGGTAATCATTGGTTGTCGACAACACATCATCGTATTCTTGTGCAAGCTCAGCAAAATAATTGAGTAGTTCAATTCCTTCTTCGCTTGTCCAAGTCGTGACATAGTTATTATTTTCATCGATTTTTATAGAGTCATCGCCAAGAGCGCTGTTCATGTAATTGGCAAAAAATTGTGGGCTTGATAGTGGACTAACAATTAATTTTTGATTTTGCTCAGCAATATCGAGTATCTCTTGTATTGAGTAATCGATTTTATTAGAACCGAAATAAGTAGAATTCACTGTGTAGTAAGTCGTGTAATAGGAGAAGACAACGCTGTTCTCTTTTTCTTTGGAACTACTAAAATATACATCCGCTGATTGGATATTATTTACTCTTTCAATGTCGTATGTATTTGGATAAATGGTATTTAAGGCATTGATAAAATCATCTTGAAATGTTTCGCTAGCAACATCAAACTTCATTTTGATCGTTGTTTTTTGTTGTTCGCTATTAGAATTACAAGCGCTCAGTAGAAGCGGCAGCAAAAATAAAAACACGTACTTTTGTTTCATTGATTTAGACCTTTAGTAAACGAATAATCATCGGCGATTTTCTCTATGAATAATATAACATACATTTAGAAAAAAAATATGTTCACGACAACGATAATAAAAAACTTAATTGTTTTTTGCTGATGACAATGAATCGTTTTGCGATATAATCATATTATGAAAACTTACGAAATCTTAGCGAACATTCTCATTGACATCCTTGATAAAGATATGTCTTTTAATGTCGCTCTTAAAAACACTTTTAAAAACACTAATGTTAAAAATGAGGAAAAGAATGCTATCACTCAACTAATCGGGTGTGAACTACGACATCATTTTATTTTTAAAGAATTGGTAAGACGCACATTCGGCGATTTAGAAAATAAGAGTGCTGCTGGAATGTATTTAGCAATGGCTAATATTCGTTTTTTGAAAAAATATAATGATGATGAGTTAGTGGCTTTTGCTAAACAGGTGCTCGATGAAAATAATGTCGGCTATGAGCCGGATGTTTTTGATGCCTTTTTTTCTGAAATAAAAACCCGCGAAAATTTAATCCCCGCGGATATACAGCCCCAGTCGATTGAATTTTTGTCGTATCGATATAATGTCCCAACTTTTTTGGTTAAGATGTGGCAAAAAAATGTTGGCCGTTCTTTAACTTATAAAATTTTAAAAGCTCTTTCTAAACCGGGAATGAAAGTTTACCGTGTTAACACTTTAAAAACCGATTTTGAAAAATTTGCGAGCGAAAATAAAGAACAATTCAGCCCGACTGAAGTCCCTGAAACTTTGCTATATCAAGGTAAAAATTCTTCACAAAAAATTGATGCAATCAATGATTTTACTCTTTTTGCTATGCCTTTAGCTCAAAAGTTAGTTGTTGATAATGTTGAACTTGATCCATTGAAGAGAATTGCTGTTCTTTCCAATTTTTCTAACAATATCTATATCGAGATTGGCGTCAAGCATAAAAATGCTATTCCAGTCGATGTCATTACTTCTTCCGGAAAAGATTATTTTAATATGACGCGTACATACCACAAAATCGGTCTTGAAAACATGCGCTTTTATCACTGCCCAGTCTCATCGATTGTCACTTGCATTTCTTCACCTGTTCATACTTTCTTCGTTTTGCCGAACAATTCGCGCTTTTCTATGCTGAGAAGCACTCCTGATTACGCCATTCATTTTAAACAATCCAAATTAGATGAATTGATTAAAGAAGAAAATGAAACTCTTGAAGAGTGCTCAAAGTTTGTTGAAAGCGGTGGTCAACTCGTTTACATCATACCTACTTTTTCCTATAAGGAAAGCAGAAATGTTATTACTAATTTCTTGAAATCGCATCCAGATTTCTCTTTAATTGATGAAAAACAGTTTCTTCCTCTTGATGCTTATGACTCAATGCTCTACTACGCCATCATCAAAAAAGCCGAGACTGTAAAAAATGATTAATCTATACGGACAAGAACTATCCAAATTAGAACAATTGATGGTTGGCGAAGGTCAAAAGAAGTATCGTGCAACCCAACTTTATACATGGATTTATGAAAAAAAAGCCACATCTTTTGACGAGATGAGCGATATATCATTAAAATTTCGCCAAGTGCTTAAAGAAAAGTATTGTTTGGATTTGCCGAGCATTTCTTGCCTTCAAAAAAGTGAAGATGGAACCATTAAGTTGCTCGTTCAAATGAAGGACGGCATGCAAGTTGAAACCGTACTAATGCGTTATAATTACGGCTTGGCAGCTTGCGTTTCTTCACAAGTGGGATGCAATATTGGCTGTTCGTTTTGCTCTTCTGGTTTGCTCGGAAAAAAGCGGAATCTAGAGCCTGAAGAAATGGTTGGCCAAGTTCTCGTCTTAAACAATTTGCTCCAAAAAGAAGGACAGGGGCAAAAAGTCACTCATGTCGTTGTCATGGGGACGGGTGAGCCGTTTGATAATTATGATAATGTGTTGGATTTCGTTCGTATTATCAACAATCAAAAAGGTCTAAGCATCGGAGCCCGCCACATTACTATTTCAACATCAGGTCTCGTGGAAGGTATCAAAAGGTATGCGCGAGAAGGTTTACAAACTAATTTAGCCATTTCGCTTCATGCCGCTAATAATGAGACGAGAAATAAACTGATGAAAATTAATAAGGCCTATCCATTAGAGATATTGATGGAAGCCGTTCGTGAATATGAACAGATTAGTGGCCGACGAGTCACTTATGAGTATCTTCTCATCCAAGGAGTTAATGATTCTATCGAAGATGCAAAAGAATTGGTACAATTAATAAAGGGAACCAAAGGATATGTTAATTTAATCCCTTATAACGAAACCAACTTAAACGAATATAAAAGAAGTTCAAATAATCGCGTTCATGCCTTTCTCGATTATTTAACAAAAGCCCACGTCACCTCAACGATACGCAAAGAATTTGGAAGCGATATCGATGCAGCATGTGGGCAACTCAAAGCTAAAGCAGATAAAAAATATGAAGAAGAATAAATATTTAAGTGGCAATTTTGCATATAAAACTGATGTTGGGAAAGTGCGCTTTTCTAACGAAGACCAAGCGATGGTACTGACTAATTCCCATGGTTATGTTTTAATGATGGTTTGCGATGGAATGGGCGGAGAAAATAATGGTGATTTGGCTTCTAAATTCGCCATTGATGTTATCGCCGAAGAATTTAAAAAAGTCAAAAAATTCTATTTAAAGGGTGCTGCTTATTACTGGCTTTCGAGAACAATTCGCAAAGCTAATGCTACTGTTTTTAACGAGGCCAGCAAAAATGAACTCTATCATGGAATGGGCACGACATTAACCATTGTTTTGCTCGTTAAGGATTCGATGTTTGTTGGTCAAGTCGGTGATTCTCGCGCTTATCGTTTTATTGATCATAAGCTGGAACTTATGACTGAAGATCAGACATATGTTGGATACTTATTTAGAACTGGTCAAATCAAAGAAGAAGAAATTAAAACTCATCCTAAGCGACATGTGCTGATGAACGCACTTGGCATTTATCCAAGTTTGAATCTTGACTTAAAAGCTAAAAGTTATCAAAAAGAGACTCTTCTTCTATGCTCTGATGGTTTATATAACAACGTGTCGGAGAAGGATATTGAATCCATTTTAGCGGGTTCTGATACACTAGAAGAAAAGGTTAATGAATTGATTGAAATTGCAAACGCAAATGGTGGAAGTGACAATATTGCAGTTGTTCTTTGGGAGGCTAATAAGTAATGCCGTTAAAAATTGGAGCATTAGTTGAAGGCCGTTACCGCATTACTTCGCGAATTGGTCATGGCGGAATGGCAGAAGTATATGAAGCTAGTGATATTATTAGCAAAAAAACTGTAGCGATTAAACTTATTCGCGAAGATGTCATGAAAAATCCAACGAATATGAAACGCTTCGAAAATGAAGCGACTATTGCCGCCAGTCTAAATCATCCCAACATCGTCAAAGTATATTATCACGGTACTGTCGATGGGCGACCATATATCGCTAATGAATATATCAAGGGTCAAACGATTAAAGATACTTTGGATTTTCGCTCACCTCTTCCAATCAGTGAAGCAGTAGACATCATGATTCAACTGACCAATGCTCTTTCGTACGCCCATTCAAAAGGAATTATTCATCGCGATATTAAGCCACAAAATATTTACTACATGCCTGATGGAACTATTAAATTAGGCGACTTTGGTATTGCCCAAGCTAATGGCCTGACTGAAGAGGTGACATCGACCAATGAAATTGTTGGTTCGGTTCATTATTTAGCCCCAGAAATTTCACAAGGCAAACCAGCTTCTGTCCAATCGGATATTTACGCTATGGGAGTAACCTTCTTTGAATTAATTACCGGACATATTCCCTTCGATAAAGATACACCTGTTAATGTCGCGATTGCACATGTCAAAGAGAAGTTTCCATCACCGCGAAAATATGTTCCAAACTGCCCAATTGAAATTGTTAAAATTATTCAAAAGGCGACGCGTAAAAACCCTAATGATCGATATAAAACAGCTGATGATTTTTATCATGATTTAATCGAATTGAAAAAAAGCGGAAAGACAAAAGACAAGCGTTCTTGGTTTGCTCGTTTATTTGGTTTTAAGTAATGAGAGGATTGGTCGTCGCTCTTTCATCTAATACATATTCAGTCGTCAGTGATGGAGTCATCTATCACCTTTTGCCACGTGGTCTTTTTCGAGCGCAAAAGATTAAGCCCATCGTTGGAGATATTGTTGAATTTGATATCGAAAAGATGACAATAACAAGCATTTTAGAAAGAAAAACCCTTCTAAAACGCCCTCAAATTGCAAATATTTCGCAAATTATTATTGTTGAATCAATCGTCGAGCCTGAATTTTCTTTGTTTCTTTTTCTTAAATATTTGGTCTATGCAAAACAACATCACATTCCCGCTAAATTAATTGTCACGAAAATGGATATGAATAAAAATCCTCGTGCACAGAGCGAAATTGAATCGATGTGTTATCAACTCGGAGTTCAACCCTTTTTTCTCTCATCGAAAAGTGGAACAAACATTGATTTAGTTAAGAGTATTTTTGCTAAAAAAATTACTTGTCTAATCGGTCAAAGCGGAGTTGGCAAATCATCTCTTTTAAACGCCATCGATCCGTCTTTTAATCGACAGATTGGCGAGTATTCTTCTGCTCTTGGGCGAGGCAAGCATCAAACAAAAGAAGTTATCCTACTTCCTTATGAGAATGGTTATATAGCTGATACTCCTGGATTTTCTTCTTTAGAACTCGATATGCAAAAAAGTGAACTCGCACATATCTTTCACGAATTATATAATCTTCATAACGCTTGCAAATATAGTGATTGCTTGCATCTTCAAGAGAGCGAATGCGCAGTTAAAGAAGCAATAGATAGTCAAAAAATACCTATCGCGATGTATAATTGTTATTGTAAACTTGTTGAAGAATTAGATAGTTACCGGAGGTTTTGATCGTATGAAAAAAATAATTGTTTCTCCTTCGCTATTAAGCGCTGACTTTTTAAATCTAAAAAAAGAAATTTCGACTGTTGAAGCAGCAGGTGCTGAATGGCTTCATTTCGATGTTATGGATGGACACTTTGTCCCAAATATTTCATTTGGTTTTCCAGTGCTCGTCGATGTTGCTGATGCTCATCATATGGTCAACGATGTTCATATCATGATTGAAAATCCTTCTAAATATGCCGAAAAATTTCTCCAGTCCGGAGCGGATATTTTAACTTTTCATCTTGAAGCCTGTGATGATGATGACGATGTCCGCCATCTCATCTCATTAATTCATTCCTATGGTAAAAAGGTCGGCATTTCAATTAAACCAAAAACTGATGTTAAAGAACTTCTACCTTACTTAGCTGATATCGATTTAGTCTTAATTATGTCAGTTGAGCCCGGCTTTGGTGGGCAATCATTTATACCAACAGCTTTAGACAAGATTCGCTTCCTACGAAAATATATTGATGATCACCATCTTAGCGCTTTAATTGAAGTTGATGGTGGTATTAACGATGAAACGGGAAGAGAATGCATTGATGCTGGCGTTGATGTTTTAGTCGCTGGTTCATATTTGTTTGGCCACGATGATATTTGCGGTCGCATCAAAAAATTGAGAGGATAAAAAATGTTTTATTTCTGTTTGTCACTATGCATCTGCTCCATCGTCTTTTTTACTTGCTATTTAATTTTTTCTTTCGTTAATTTTAAAGCACATGAGCACAAAGATTATCGCATTCAAAATATGTTTCCTTATGAATTAAATTTTGACGGTACTTTTAAAAGCAATGCGATTGGTAATATTTGTTTAATCGTCGCTTGTGCTCTAGGCGCCGCCTCGCTTGCTTTCATTGAAACGCTCGATCAAAACGGCTACTTAATTTTTGCCCTTATCAGCGGCATTTTATCAATGGTGGGGGCGATTTTGATGTGTTTTATTCCGCTTCGCTTTCTCAAAGAACATATCTTTTTCGATGTTATCGCTTTCATTTTTTCTTTAATGTTCTCTCTTAGCCTTTTTCTTTATTGTTTCTTTGAAATATATGAAGCACCGGCTGGGGCGAATTTTTTATCGTCAAAATATATTTTGACTATCGTTTGTTTGATTGTCAGTATTTTAACGATGTTGACGAGTTTTATTGTCATTATGAATCCTAAACTGACGAGATGGGGAAACTTAAAGGAAGAAATCAAAGATGATGGTACAAAGACTTACATTAGATCCAAATGGTTCGTTCTCGCTTTCTCTGAGTGGCTCATTCTTATTTTGATTTTTATTAATCTAGTTTGTGCGCTCCTCATCAATTTAGCTATTTTCATTAAATAAAAAAAGATGCCAACGCATCTTAATGGTTCTCTACATTCTAACGTGGAGTAATAAATTTGTTATTCCCCGCTAAAATGTATAGTTTTGGAACTATTTATAAAGAAAAGACCTCTATAATGAGATTATCCAGATCCATTAAGGAGGTCTTTTCATATGGATTTTAACACAATACTTACAAGATTTGGTTTCGATAGTTCAAATTTTGTTAATAAGCCAATCAATGTCATCGTCACAGAAAAAGGTCAAATTTATGAAACTGAGGAGGAATATAAGCAACACATATGTCCTTATTGCAACTTTCAATCCGTTTTCATTCATGACTACAGTTGGATAAACGTCAAATTATCAACAACAATTGATTTTAAAGAAACGTTAAGGATAAAAAGAATCAGATATAAATGTCCAAAATGCGGTAAGACCCATACGCTTCCACTAGTTGGAATTCAAAGGCATAAAACAATAAGTGATTTTGTCCTAACCGCAATTAGAAATGAGTTTTATGAGATACAATCTTTTACTACAATTGCTAAAAGATATGACATTTCGCTTCAAAAAACACTCGATATATTTGATGAATATACAAAAGTAATGCCAAGAAGACCACTTCCAGAATATATGTGTATCGATGAAAAACATTTTGAAGGAGACACTGATGGAAACTATGCGGTTGTTATCTCTGATTTCTTTTCTGGAGAAGTTATCGATGTATTAGAAAACAGGCAAATGCCTTATTTAGATGAGTATTTTAATAATATTCCTTTTAAAGAAAGGAGCAATGTCAAAGTATTCATTTCTGATATGTATGAAGGATATCTTTCTATCAAGAACAAGTTTTTCCTAAAAGCTACGTTCGTTGTTGATTTATTTCATGTGCTTAAGTTACTTACTACTGCCTTAAACAAAATTAGAATTAGAACATATAACCAAATTGCTATTGATGACTCTCTTGAAAGACATTTCATGAAAACAAATTGGAGATATTTTTTAATGGATCAATTCAAAATATGTCACAAAGAATACCATTCTAAGAAGTTCGACACATATATACACTATGGAGATATAATTGTCCGCTGCTTAAAGCTTAATCCAATATTTTGGGATGGATATAACATACTACAAGAACTACTTCACTATGATAGATATGATACTTATTCTGACGCTGATAAGTTTATGAATCGAATTATTGCAAAGCTTAATTGTTCAGGGAACGAACTATTAGAAAAAGTTGCTGAAAGTTATCAAAGATGGAAAGTCGGAATAATTCATGGTCTTGCTAAAAATCAAACCGGGAGAAGATTCAGTAACGCTATCGCTGAGAACAATAATTCTCATATCCAAAAAGTGATAGATGTGGCTTACGGATATGGGAATTTTAGGAGATTTCGTGCCAAAGTAATGCTTGTTTTGACCTATAAAAATCAAAGGTGATATACCCTGTTAGATATACCACCTTAGAATGTAGAGTTTTTGGGAGTTTGGCTCAAGGGTCCCCGTTAAACCCCGTTAGAATGTAGAGAGCC
>CASEYK010000028.1 GCA_949292105.1 uncultured bacterium | reverse complement strand
GAATTATATGTCCAAGTGGTATATGAGCCACTGGTCCCTAGTCCTGTAGAAGAGTAAGTAATTGTTTCAGACGATGAAACCGTCTCACTGTTTTTGATAGATATTAAACATTTTTTAGAATATGTAACGCCATCAATTGTTATGGACGCAGTTACAGTAGCTTCTCCAATAGAGTTAGCAGTCACAATAATATCTTCTCCTGACTGAGATGTATATGAACTAAGAGAAACAACATCTGGACTATTAACAGACCATGATATTGCGCTTCCATCACTTGAAGTAGCACTAATATTCATCGATTCGCCAATTTTTAGCGTAGCAGTTTCAACACTTAAAGTGATGCTACCGCTCGAGCTTGAAGTCTCATCGCTAAAATTATTTATCACATCAGTATCGGGCGATGCATATCCGGTTGGTGTAGAATCATAAGAAATAAATTTATTATCATCATATGTCGTAGAACCCCATATATATTCAGCCCATTCTGGAAAGTCAATAAATGGATTGCGATTGCATGTATAGTTGTTATATAAAAGATTATTTCTATGAATTTCAAACTCGTCAGGAGGATCAATTCTATTCCATTCGAGCAAATCGGTTAAAATGCCCAGTTTACCAGTTTTTGTTTCGGTAGAAGTATAACTGCTTAAAATAGTGTTTGATTGCACTAATTCTAGATTTGGATTATTTTGATCAATTCCATCGCTGTCGCTCCCAGACAAATAGTTGTATCTAGCGACCATGTAAAAAACAGCTCTAGCGATATCCCCTTTGTCACTATCTTGTGGTTCAAAAACTTTTCCAGTTCCAAGAGTGAGCGAAACTCCAGACATATTTCCTGCCAAATTTGTATACCCTTTGGCAGTGAGTGGATCAGTATATTCTTGTGAGGTATCAACAAACCCATAGAAATTATTATTGTGCTCGACGCCATTAACACGTCCATTTCCTGGCCACAAATGCATTGGATCGCCTCTAGCACCACCAGCACCCTCGGCATTAAAACCTTGTGACTTTGGCCAAATATGCTCGCGGTTGATTCCCCATTGAGTTTGACCATGATCATCCCAAGCTCTTACCTGGTTATCAACATCTCTATTCACATAAAGTACATGAATATAAGGATTGGTTCCTTGGTCACCAGTGACTGATTTACCATACGAATAACCAGTTATTGTGTTTGTTGCTGGGTTATAACCATCTATCTCTTCTGCTGGAGATTTTTCCCAATCGCGATCGGCAATTTCATAAATTTGCCATATAGCTGTCCCGCTTTCATACGAATAATATTTTTGATTATTCTTTAATATCGGTTTTAGATTTTTGAGTAAATTATCACCTTGTAACTCATCGATAGACAAATCATTTAAAGATGAGTAATAATCTCTAATGTCATTTTCACTTGTATCATTTAAATTAATCGTTGTTGGAAGAGAAGAAGATGAATATGCTTGAGCAGGCTCTGGACAATTATAACTTCTTGAAATTGGAATCAACAAAAAGGCAAAAAAGAATGATGAAGTGATAATAATTTTATTTTTCTTATGCATAAGAATATTTTGCATTTTTTTCTCTTTTTTGTCTATGTTTCTTTTACTATTCGCAAATAAAAAACCTAGCCTATTTAAGACACTTATGAACGGCTAGGTTTGTTTCTTTAATTATGCGTTTGGATTACTGACTCGATCTTTATTAGTAATAGGTTTGTTCAATGTCAAATCACTGGAATTTGAAAGTGAAAAACTGCCAGTAATCGATGTATCATCCGAAGTAATATTCAAGTTTTTAACATTTGCATTAGTAGTTTGATTAACTAAGACATTATTTTCAAAAGTGTAAGATACTTTCAATTCAAAAGCAACTCCATCAAGTAAGCCAGGAACGATGGAACCACCATCTATATCGCCCACGAAATTCACAACGACATCAGAACCATGAGTTTGATATGTGACTGTAAGATTATCGTCAAATTGAGATGAGGCTTGGCTTACGAATAAATCTAAATCACTACCTTCATTAAGACCAACTAAAACAGTGCCTAGACCAGAAAGGATTGTAGATGCTACACTCGAAGCATCCACTACGCTTTCGCTATAAGATGATTGATTATTTACCACTGACAATTTTTTCGAGAGATAGCCGGTATCGGTTGCAACAATTTCAGTATAGTACTCAGCTTCTGATGTTGCAGTATCTCCTGCCGCACCAGTACCAGTAACTTTATAAGAAGATGATGTTACAACTTCGGTATAGTAATACATAGAATCTTCGTCAGTCACATCAGTAGCCATATAATAAGAATCGACTTGATCCATAGCGACAGTAACACCATCGCTACCTTTCAATTTAAGATGAATCTCACTAGATTGTTCGAGTTGAACGGTATTAATCACTTCAATTGGTTCAGCATTATCAATCAAATCTTTTGCTTCTTGAGCGGTGATTGTTTTGGCATTAGAACAGCTCGCTAACGCAAAAACTGGTAAAAGTAAAAATAATTTTTTTAGTTTCATAGAAACCTCCTAATGATTTTATTTTATATTACTATCATTGCTTTTTCAATAAGTCTAATAAAACATATTCAGCAATTTTAATTCCAGTACAATTTGGCACAAAATACATCGAATTTAAGCTTGTTTTGCTGATTTTTTCATTTTTTTCGCTCGAAAATGCGACTCGAACTGAAGAAATATCAACTCCATATTTTTTTAGTGTATATCGAAATTTTTTGGCAAGCGGGTCGACAGTTGTTTTATTCAATTTAGTTATTTCAATTTGTGATGAATTAAGTTTGTTAGCAGTACCGAGTGAAACGATAAAATCAATGTGATTTTTAATAGCATATGTAGTAATAGCTACTTTACCATCAATGTCATCAATAGCATCGATAATATAATCAATTTGGTATTTCGATAAGATAGTAGATATATTTGAAGATGTAATTTTATCCTTTACTTCTATGACATGACAATTGGGATTGATTGATAAAATATGTTTTTTAGTACAATCGACTTTTTCCATTCCGACATCATTAAGTCTATAAAGTATTTGACGGTTGAGATTAGACTCTTCAACAAGGTCATAATCAACAATTATAAAAGAAAGAATGCCACTTCTTACAAGAGCATCGACAACCGAACCACCGACACCGCCTAGACCGATAATACAGATGGTTTTAGATTGTAATAAGTCAAAATTGTTTTGACCAATCATTCCAACAACGCGCTCAAACATTTTGCTCATATATTTCTTTTATAATCTCCTCCCCACTACTATACATTTTGGTTGGAAACTGGTGCTTAAAAAAAGTAATTTGTCTTTTAGCATAGTTTCTCGTTCTTTTTTTAATTAATTCAGTGGCGGTTTCTAAAGTCATTTCGCCATTGAGATAACTAATGATTTCTTTATAACCAATGGCCTGCTTAGCAGTTGTTGACAGTTTATATTTCTCTAGAAGATTATTTACTTCATCAACAAGTCCATTTTTAATCATTACATCAGTGCGCTTGTTGATATTTTCATATAATTTATCGCGATTCGGACAAAGAAAATAAAATCTTATATCATCTTTATAATATAGATTATGTTTTTGCTCACTTATTATTTCGCTTTTTGTTTTTGCGTTGTTTAGCGCTATATCAATCGCTCTTATCAGCCTCTTGCGATTGTTAATATGGATTTTGCTAGCAGAATGAGGATCCAATTCAGTAAGCATATCAAAAAGTTCATTATTCGATTTTTGTTCGAGCAATTCAGCACTAGAATGAACATCATCATAAAACACATAATCATATAGTGCAGCACGTAGATATAAACCGGTTCCTCCGACAATAACAATATTTTGATAAGTCGCCTTAAGCGTTTCAAACACATGTCGGAAATCATCTTGATACTGTTTAACGCTGTATTCTTGATCAGGATTGATAATGTCAATTAAATAATGGCTTTGATAAAATTCATCGCTTTGCTCGATTTTAGCGGTACCAATATTCATATCGCGATAGATTTGAAAAGCATCCGCGCTAATTGTCGGAGCACGCAAAAAAGATGCAATTCGTTTAGCGACTTCGGTTTTACCTGAACAAGTTGGTCCGACAATACAATAAATCATTTTACTCCTCTAAAATTGTTTTAATCTGTTGAAGCGTATCTTTAATTTCTTCTTTCAATACAAGAAAATTATTCACTAATGGATGGCTTTGATATTGCGCAAGCAGTTTGGGGTAATTAGGATCATTTCTTTTTTTAGCCAGCGCAATTTCTTTTCTCATTTTCGCTAATTGCTCATCATTTTCAATTAATTGTTTAAGATAAAAATATTGTTTAAATTCTTCGGTATCATACAATTTTCCTTTTAAAGCGGATGACAATTTTTCAATCTTACTCATGGCAAAGCTCTCCGATGAGAGAATAAGTATGTGACTCTTTTACTCGAACATTAACAATTTTGCCAATTAGGTCAATTGGTCCAGCAAAATGAATGAGTTTATTATTTTCAGCATAGCCGGATAACATATTGGCGTTTGTTTTTGACACCGTATCGACAAGAACTGGATAAACTTTGCCGACCATATTTTCTGATGACGCAGATATCGAAATTTCTAAATGTTCAACAAGGGTTTTGAAACGTTTAGCTTTTGTTTCATATGTTACATCATCTTTTAAATTGGCAGCTGGGGTACCTTTTCGAGGCGAATAAATAAATGTAAAAGCTGAATCATATTTGACTCTATCAACTAAATCAAGCGTTTGAGCAAACTGCTCTTCACTTTCATTAGGAAATCCGACAATGATATCGGTTGAAAGAGCTAAATTTGGAATTTTTTGGCGCATTAATTCTACTAGATCAAGATAATCTTGTCTTGAATAACGGCGTCCCATTTTTTTAAGTATTTCATCGCTTCCAGATTGAACTGGCAAATGAATAAATTTCATTATGTTATCATATTTGGCGATAACATCAATCATACGCGTTGTAAAATTCCACGGATGAGAGGTCATAAAGCGAAGGCGCGGTATACCAAGTTTTGCCACTTCTTCTAGTAAATCAGCAAAATCTTTCTTTTCGTCTAAATCTTTTCCGTACGCATTGACATTTTGGCCGAGCAGCGTAATTTCTTGATAGTTTTGTTCAACTAGTTTCTTACATTCATTAATAATGTCAGAAAATCGTCGACTTCTTTCTTTGCCCCGTGTATAAGGAACAATACAATATGTACAAAATTTGTCGCACCCATACATAATATCAACATACGCTTTGTATGGATGAGTTCTTTGACATGGCAATCCTTCAATTACTTCGCCAGGTTTAGATTGAACATCAACAATTCGAGACTGAGTTTGCGAAACCTCGTAGATGAGTTGAAGGAGTTGATTAATTTCGTGCGTCCCAAAAAAGAGTTGAACATAAGGATATGTGTCCATTACTTTTTTAAGTATTTCTGGTTGCTCAACCATACAGCCACAAAGAGCAATGACTCGGCGAGATTTAGCGACAATGCTTTTCAAATTACCAATTTGTCCATAGACCTTATCTTCTGCGTTTTCCCGAACAGCGCAAGTATTGATGATAATAATATCAGCTTCATTTTCAGCATCAACGCGAGTTGCGCCGGCAGCATTAAGCATTCCAGCCATTGTTTCTTCATCTCTAACATTAGCTTGACAGCCGTATGTACGAATAAAATAAGTTTTGTCTTCAAACCATCTATTAAAACAATCAATGTTGAAATTAGTTTCAATAAAATTAGTTGGGGTTTTCTGGCGCTTTCTCGCTTCATCGAGATTTGGATAATTTTGAATAATAGTTTTCATATCGATTTCACTCTAATTATTTTTTTCTTGATAGTAAATGGGGAAAATTTGTTTGGTTAGACCAGTTTGTTCATCGACATCGATGACGACAGCATTGAAGATAGCTCTTCCGCTTTCCGGTAGTTCAAAGCGCGATTTTTCGCCGAAAAGGGTTTTCTTAATGACAGAATCTTTATCAAAACCTAGCACACCATCAGCATATCCGCACATCCCAACATCGCTAATGTATCCTGTGCCTTTAGGAAGAATGTGTGCATCGCTTGTTTGAACATGTGTATGCGTACATATGACTGCAGAAACAAGACCATCGAACGCATATGCAAAGCATTGTTTTTCGCCCGTGGCCTCGGCGTGAAAGTCTACGAGATGAATTTGAGTTTTTTCTTCATCGGACAAAATAGTCAATAAAGTGTAATAAGGGTTATTAATTTCTTCACCATTCATAAAAGCTTGGCCCAAGATATTCGTCACGCGAATACTAATTCCGTCGACATCAAACAATATCGAACCCACGCCTGGAAAAGAATGAATAATATTGGCTGGTCGAACTAAACGATCGGTATTCTCGATGTATTTTTTAATCTCTGTTTTGCTGTTATAGTGATTACCGAGCGTGATAGCATCAACACCACTATCGATTAGTTCTTGATAATGATGATAAATGATACCTTTGCCATGCGTGGCATTTTCGCCATTCGCAATAACAAAATCAATCCCATATTTCTTGACATAAATAGGAATCATCTCTTTAACAATTCGTCGTCCGATTTTACCGACGATATCACCAATAAAAAGTATTTTCAAACTAATCGCTTTCTATGGACAATTTTATTTTGCTGTTTCAACAGCGCGATATTCTCGGATAACGGAGACTTTAATTTGTCCAGGATAAGTCATCTCATTTTCAATGCGCTCTTTAATTTCTCGAGCGAGTTTAAATGCTCCGACATCATCAATTCTTTCAGGAATTACCATCACACGTAATTCACGCCCTGACTGCATAGCGTATGATTGATATACGCCTTCATATGAATTACAAATTTCTTCTAATTTTTCAATACGCTTAATATAGTTCTCTAAAATTTCACTTCTAGCTCCAGGTCTAGCTGCACTCAATGTATCGGCGGCTTGGACAAGGTTAGATATGACATATTTTGGTTCAACATCGCCATGGTGCGATTCAATGGCGTTGATGACGACATCTGATTCGCCATATTTTTTAGCAAGCCTCGAGCCAATCTCAACATGGCTTCCATCCATTTCAAAATCCGCTGACTTGCCAATATCATGAAGTAGCCCAGCGCGTTTGGCGACATTTTGATCAAGTCCGAGTTCGGACGCCATTATACCTGATAAATAAGCGACTTCAATTGAATGATCAAGAGCATTTTGCCCATATGAAGTACGATATTTCAAACGACCAATATAATCGACAAGTTCATTATTAATTCTTGGCAAGCCAAGTTTGAAGACTGTATCTTGACCAGCTTTGTGAATGCTCTCATTCACTTCTTTTTTGCATTTTTCAACGATTTCTTCAATTCTTCCCGGTTGAATTCGTCCATCCTTGATTAAAGCTTCGAGCGAGAGGCGGGCAATTTCACGGCGAATTGGGTCAAAGCAACTGACAGTAATAACTTCTGGTGTATCATCAACGATTAAATCAACTCCAAGAAGTTGTTCTAAGGTACGAATATTGCGCCCTTCACGACCAATAATGCGCCCTTTCATTTCATCATTAGGGAGTGAAACAACAGACACTGTTCTTTCGGTTGTCACTTCTTGAGCGTAGCGCGTAATCGCTAAACCTAATAATTCTTTCGCGGCGGTATCAGCGCTCTCTTTTGCTTCTTCTTCTTTATTTTTAATAAAAGCAGCAATTTCTTTTGAAACTTTCGACTCGACTCGAGCAAAAAGTTCATCTTTAGCCTCTTGGGTGCTCATCTGCGCCACTTTTTCTAATTCGACAATAATTGAATCAATCTTTTGTTGTAAAATAGCTTCTTTTTTATCGAATTCTTTGTTGCGGCGATTCAATAATTCGGTTCGGTCTTCAAGAGATTGTTCTTTACTCAGTAAAGCAGCATCTCGTCTGTCAATGTTTTGTTCCCTTTGAAAAAGCTTGTTTTCTTGCGCGGCTAATTCACCCTTTTTCTCGCGCATTTCTTTTTCAAATTCTTGTTTTAATTCGTACACAGTTTGTTTGCCGTCTAATTGTGCGTTTTTAACAATGTGGTCAGCCTTAATCTCGGCATCACGGATTGTTTTTTGGGCTTTCTTTTTCGCGGCCGATTGTTTAAAAAATGGGACCAACAAAACGATAAGCCCACCGACGACTAACCCTAAAACAGCACAGATTATAGGCAAAATGATGTTCATAACATCGTTGCTTAAAATTGGCATTTTTCTAATTCCTTTCTAAAATGATAAAATCACAAAAGTGATTTTTACCTAAAATTCCTGCATAACAGAAGTATTATTATGAACAAGCACAAGCTTGAAAATTAATTCTCAAAAAGAGAAATATATAGGTAAGTGCGTTTGCACATATATATTATATGTTCAAATATTATACTAAACAATAGACGAATTTTTAGATAAAAACCCTTTTATTTCTTCGAAATAGAATCAATGATACAATCGGCCGTTGTTCGAGTCGTCGCGATTGGAATATCGTATACCGCCGCTATTCTAAGGAGCGCTTTGACATCTGGGTCGTGCGGTTGCGACTCAAGTGGATCCCAAAAGAAAATAACAATATCGATAAGTTTTTCAGAAATATGAGCACCGATTTGTTGATCGCCACCGAGAGGACCAGACAAGTAGGCTTTAACTTTCAAACCAGTTGCATCGCTGACCAATTTAGCGGTATGACCTGTGCCACATAGATTAAATCTCGATAAGACATCTTTATTTTTGCTTGCCCAATCAACCATCTTTTGCTTTTGATGATCGTGAGCGATAAGAGCGATTGTTTTCATAACTAATTATCTTGAAAATTATAATTTTCGTTTTTCTTGAATCTGCTTGATTAATTCATCCATTAAACCAGGAGTATTTTGAATGTAATCTTTAGCATTTTCTTTACCTTGCGAAATTTTTTGTCCTTGATATTCAAACCACGAACCGCTCTTGTTGATTAAGCCATATTGCACAGCTAAATCAAGCACTTCGCCAGCTTTTGAAATACCTTGGCCGTAAATAATGTCTACTTCACAAGTTTTGAAAGGCGGAGAAACTTTATTTTTAACTATTTTAATTTTAACAGTGTTACCAATGATATCTGGTCCGCTTTTGATTGCTTCGGTACGGCGAATATCAATGCGAATGGAAGAATAAAATTTTAAGGCGCGACCGCCAGATGTTGTTTCAGGATTGCCATACATTACACCAACTTTTTCACGGAGCTGATTGATAAAAATGACAGCACAATCAGCCTTATTTAAAACACCTGCTAGTTTTCTCATCGCTTTCGACATCAATCGCGCTTGCATGCCGACTGAACTATCGCTCATTTCGCCATCTAATTCAGCCTGTGGTACAAGAGCTGCAACACTATCAACAACAATTAAATCAATTGCTTCTGATTTAGCTAGCATTTGCACAATTTCAAGTGCTTGTTCACCTGAATCTGGTTGAGAAAGAATAAGTTCATCAATGTTGACGCCAACATTTTTAGCATAAATAGGATCAATGGCGTGTTCGGCATCGACAAAAGCCGCTCTACCACCTTGTTTTTGACATTCGCTAATCGCGTGTAAAGCGAGAGTAGTCTTACCGCTTGACTCAGGACCAAAAATTTCAATAATGCGTCCTTTTGGATATCCTCCAACACCCAGCGCTTCGTCAAGTAGTAAAGAGCCACTAGGTATGACATCAACATCCACTGCTGGCCTTTCGCCTAGTTTCATAACAGCGCCTTTCCCGTAAAGCCTTTGTATTTCTTTTAGGGTATCACCTAAATCTTTTCGTTCGTTTTTTGCCATGTCAAATTCTCCTTTATTGTTTAATTAGGGAAAAAATCATTTATTTAGTTTTCAATTTTTGCTTCTTCTAACAACATATCAAGTGAAGCGTCGACAGCTTGATTAATAATTTCTTCGCGGTTGCCTTCAAAAAGAAATTCTTGCACTTTGCATTCTCGGCGAGAACACACAGCGATATAGACAAGGCCAGCCGGTTTATCTTCCATTGTAGAAGGACCGGCGTTGCCGGTAAAAGATACACAATAATCGCTCGCCATAATTTTTCGTGCATTAAACGCCATTTGCTCAGCAGTTTCTTTAGATACGACACCATTTTGGTCTAAATCAGCATATTTAAGGCCTAAGAGACGCACTTTTTCTTCTGTGAAATATGTGACCATTCCGCCCTTGTAAAAATGCGATGCACCACTGACCATCGTTATGCGTGAGGCGAACGCTCCGCCTGTGCAAGATTCAACTGATGATAAAGTTAAACCCAATTTTCGAAACTTCTCATTGACTAACTGACTTTTCATAGATAAAAAACCTCTTCCGTTAATTTTTTAACACTTTACGATTTTGATAGACATATATAATTCCAGATAGTAAAGAAACAAAAGCTGCTATATAAACAACAAAATCAGTGATGTGAAGACCTTGTGGCCAATTTTGATCAAAATAAGAAAACGGAAAACCATTGAGCAAAACAAGAGAAATAGCGATCATTTGCAAAACCGTTTTTATTTTTCCAAAAATATTAGCGGCAATAACCACATTTTTGTTGGATGCAATAAATCTTAAAGCATCAACGACTATATCGCGAGCAATGAAGATGATGGCGCACCAAACATTAATAGAAACAACTTGTTCGGTGTTGTAAGGGGCAAAAAGAGATGGGGCAATAAGAAAAATAATCATCGAGTTGATAAGGAGTTTGTCGGCGACAGGATCTAAAAACTTACCTAAATCAGTCACTTGATTATTTTTTCTTGCCAGATATCCATCGACAAAATCGGTAAGACTAGCAATCAAGAATATGAAAAAGACAATTAGAAAAATGAGATTTATACCCGTGTTGCCTAAGGTAGGAAGCGACAGATTATCAAAAAATGACAAGGTAAAAAGCGAAAGAATTAAAATAGCGATAATGATAATTCTTGAAAAAGTAATTTTAGTCGGTAAGTTCATGTTGTCCTTTCGAGCGAGTATTCGGTCCTGTAAGCCATGTTCTGTCGAGGATAATAATTTATCTAAGCTATGCTTATCATTTTCGGTTCATTTCCCTAGATGATTTCCCCTACCAAATTTGGGTTTCTCGCTTGTGGGGTTTACCTCGTTCCACCTTACTATTTCTAGTAAGCTACGTCACTGTGGCACTTTCAAAAACTTGACCATAGCAATGCCTTAGGTTTTGTTTTGCCGTCATGCGCTCCCGCATGCCTAGCGTTATCGTTTCCGCTAGCACAAACACTACGAGCATCTCAGCTCGTGCGAGCATGGACTTTCCTCTAGCTTTCGCCAGCAATTATCCAGACCGAATGTTATTTAATGGTTGACGGATCAAAGCCCTTTTCAAAAATAAATTTTTCGAGAGCGTTGATTCTTTTGAGCAAATCGATGTTGTCTTTGCTGACATTATCAGTCTCTTTAATATCTTTTAGACGCGATTTATATTTAGACAATTCGATTTCAAGATCTTTATTTTTACTCATAAGCGTTTCAACCTTTTTGACAAGAGTGTCATACTCTTTAGTTGAAAGCAATTTGCCATTTTCAACTTTTTCATAATCTTCAATAATCTGGTCGAGATATGAATCGACTTCCAAAGCATTATATCCAGATTTCGCGCCATTGAATTTTTTTTGTAAAATAGCCTGTGCATTTAGTTGAAGCTTATAGTCCATAAAAACCTCTTTAATATTGTATATTACACATTGAACTTGTTCAATCTTTATTGTTTTTAGCAAAGAGTGATGATTTAATTAAAAACATGAACGCAATTAAGAAATATATCGCGAAAAGAAAAAGTATAGTTTTTCTTGACTTGGAAGGAACACAATTTTCGCACGAATGCATTGCCATCGGCGCAGTATTAGCCACAATTAAGAAAAATGGTGAAATCAAAAAAAGAAAAGAACCATTCAAAGTTTTTGTTAGGCCAAAAAACTCGATTGGCAAATATGTTGAGGGTTTAACAGGTATCACGAGCAAAACGATTTCTCAATACGCCGTCAGTTTTAAAGAGGCGATCGCTAGCCTCAAAAAATATATCGGTTCTTATTTCAAACATTCCCTTTATATGACATATGGTAGCCACGATATAGTAATCATAGGCAGCTCAATAAAATATAATCTTGATGCTCCTAAAGACGATTTGGCTGTCATTCAAAAAAATTATTGCGATTTTCATTATGTTTTTCAGCAATATGTCAAAGATGATAACAATAATTCTTTGTCGTTAGTCCACGCTTGTGAACTTTTTGATTGCCTTGAGAATGGGAAGCACCACGATCCGTCATGTGACGCAATCAATTTAGCTAATCTCTATAATGCTTTTATCAAAAACCGAGATCTTTTATTCGAACGATATAAAATAGTTTTGGGCAATTTTAATCATTTGCCAAAACCAATTCAATCAGTTGTACAAAAATTAGTAAAAGGTGAAACTGTAACGCCTGAATTTTTTGATGAAGCGGTAAAAAAGGAGATTAATAATGATTAAGTATCCTGGTGGAAAAGAATATAAAGCTCCTAAAACAAAAGTCACTTTAAGCCATAAAAGCAGTCTCGCTAACCGCGGTATGAATTTGGAAGATGATATCAACCAATCAAATGACTACTACAATGAGATCGGTCGCTGCTTGATTTATAAACGACCGACACCCATTAACATTGTCAAAGTTGACTATAGTAAAGGTGCCCATATCGTCGATGCATATTTCGAAAAACAATCAACAACTGACTATAATGGTATCTATCGCGGTAAATATGTTGATTTTGAGGCCAAAAACACAAAGAGCAAAACATCGCTCCCATTAGCCAATATCCACAAGCATCAAATCAAACATTTAGCTAATGTTATCAAACAAGGTGGTCTTGCTTTCTTTATCGTCGAATTTCAATATTACAATCAATGCTTTCTGATCGATGCACAATTTATTATTAATCGTTATGAATCAAAAGAGAAAAAATCTATCTCTTATGAAGAAGCGCTGAAACATGGTATAGAAATCAAGAGCGGTTTTCGACCGCGGCTATTATATTTAGACGCAGTTGATCAAATGTTTTTTAATTAAACTCAGTGCACATTTTTTTAAAAGCACATAATTCACATTTAGGTTTTTTTGCCAGACAAATAGTTCGACCAAAATTGATAAACTGATGATGTAATTTTATCCAACTCGTTTGTGGAAAAAATCGTTTAAGTTTTTGTTCAATCATATCAGGAGTATCACTGTTAGCGGCCAATTTTAATCTTCGACTGATGCGCGCGACATGCGTGTCGACAGGGAAATCTTCGATATGAAAAATTTCAATGCGAATAACACCAGCGCTTTTATTGCCAATGCCTGGAAAAGTTGCCAATATTTTTTTATCGGATGGCAATATACCACCATATTCAAATAATAATTTTTGTGAAAAAAGAACGAGGTTTTGCGCCTTATTTTTATATAAACCAAGCTTTTTGATAAGATTTTCAATATCTTTTACATCTGCATTAGCTAGTTTTTCAAGACAGTCATATTTTGAAAAAAGAATAGGCGTTAAAGAATTGACAGCCTTGTCAGTTGTTTGAGCGCTGAGCATCACTGCAATTGCTAATTCGTAGTCTTTGTTATATAAAAGCGCGCATTTGGCGTTTGGAAAATGTGCGTCGAGATATTCTGTAATAATTCGTAATTTTTCTTTATTATTCATCGTCATCGTCATTATCAAGCCATGGGGTTTTTGCAATACGAATCGTCTCTTCCATATTCTTATCCCATGTTTTATCAATGAAAGAATGACCTTCGTTTTCAATGTCGTCACGCTTTGCCCAATTGAGCAAAATTTTATCAACTGCGCGCAACGTTTTGTTACCTTTAGCCAATGACTCTTTTAAAGCTTCTATAATTTGTTCGTCACTATACCCAAAAGAAATCCACTCGCGAATTTTAGATACTTCAACTGGAGATAAAGCTCGACCAAATGTTTTCTCAAAGCGAATAAAGATATTATCGTTTTCTTTTTGAGATGATTTTGACGACACTTCTTGAATTGTTTCATCAGCGATGGTCAGTCTAAACTCTTTGTATAAACGCTTTTTAATTGGATCAAGAGTTGTAATAGTCTTTTTGCCGCGAGTGATATATTCAATCACATTTTTTTCGAGCAATGAAGCAAGACATTCATCAATTTGCTTAATATCGAGTGACATTTTAAGCGAGAGCAAATCGGCCGTAATAAAAGGATTGCCTTGGGAAAGGAGATGGTCAATCATTAATATGACCACTACTTCGGTTTCAGTAAATTTCATTTTTTTGTAATTTTCGAGAAGTAAATATCGAAAATCAACTGCTTCGCTTATCATAGTTGCCTTTAGTTTACCACTCTTAAAAGATTTGTTATACCATATTCATTAAAAATATTAATGAGAATGTTATGATCAACATCTTTAATCTTTTTCAATTCTTCTTTAATTTTGTCCGGATTTAGGCGATTGAGAAGATGAATATTCTTTTTAATAGCTTTTTTAAGTTTTTCATCGATATAAAAACGATAGACCAACGAAAACCTAATGGCACGAAGAATGCGGAGAGGGTCTTCTTTTAAACGCCGCACTGGATTTCCTACCATGCGGATAAGATGATTATCTAAATCTTTTTTTCCGCCATAAAAGTCAAATAATTCAAACCGATCATCCATGTACATGGCATTAATAGTAAAGTCTCGCCTTTTGGCATCGATTTCCATTTTTCGCACAAATTTAATTTTACGAGGATGTCGATAATCTAAATAAAAAAATTCTTTGCGAAAGGAAGCAATGTCAAAATACGAATTATTTATCTTTATGCGAACGATACCATATTTAATAAAAGAGGTATCTAATTTGAAATCTTTTGAAAGAAGGTTAACAACTTCACTTGGTAAAGCATCGGTCGCCAAATCAAAATCATGGACATCTTGTTTTAAAAGAATATCTCTAACAGTGCCACCAACCAAATACAAATTTCTTTGATTCAGTTTGAATATTTTTGAAAATTTTAAAAATAAATCTACGCTGTAAATCATAGAAATATTTTAGCAAATTAAAATAGTTAAACAAGGTCTATACAATTATTAGAAGTAAAGACTATTCTCCGACCTTAAAAGATTTTGAGACACGAAAAGAAACGCGTTTAGACTCTGGTATAACAATACGAGTATGTTCTTTTGGATGAGTACCAATTCTTTTTTTGCGATTGCATTGGTAAAAAACGCCAAAATTACAAATATTAACTTCGTCTCCCCTTCGAAGAATATCTTTGATTTCATCGAATAAAGCATCAGCAATTATTTCAACATCTTTTTTCGTCGATCCTGTTTTTTCTGCGACTAAATCAATTAAGTTTTTTTTGTTCGTTCTATCCATATTATCTCCTTTTTATATCATTATAATACAGAAAAATAAAAAAATAACCTATTTTGTGAATATTTTGATTAAATGATAAATTTATTTTTCTTGTTTGATAGGTCTATTCATCAAAGCGCTTATGACGCTTGAAGGCTTTTTATTATCATAAATGATAGAATACAATTGTTCGATTATCGGCATATCAATGCCATACTTTTTGCTTAATTCATAAACTACTTTTATGGTCCTAATTCCTTCAACCGTCTTCGTGTTTATTTTTAAAAATTCTTCAGCAGAATCGCACTCTCCGATTTTTAAACCTGCTGTAAAATTACGAGAATGGAAAGAATAGCAAGTGACAACCAAGTCACCAATGCCTGTTAGACCTAAATAAGTTTGGTCTTCACCACCAAAATATTTACCGAAACGGCGAATTTCGTTGAGCCCGCGGCAGCACAATGCCGCGCGTGCATTGTCTCCATATTTTAATCCTTCTAGGATACCACTAGCAATAGCAATGGCGTTTTTTAAAGCAACACCTATTTCCGCACCAACTTCATCAGTGTTTGTGTAAACACGAAAATAAGAATTGGAAAAAAGCATTGCAACTTTTTCTGCAATATTTAAATTGGTTGACACCGAGCAAACACAAGTAAGATCTCTGACAATTACTTCTTCAGCGTGACTAGGACCAATTAGCGAAGCAAGTCCTCTTATCAACTCAAGAGGAATAATTTCACGAATAAGTTCGCTCATGCGAATATTTTTTTCAGTATCAAATCCTTTGGCAGTATTTACAAAGATTGTAGGTTTTTTTAATATGGCTTTAACTTTGCTTAAAACATCTCTCATTGCTGAAGTAGGAACTGAAAGAACTAAAACTTCGCTTGATTCCACTGCCGCTTCTAATGAATTGGTAGCAACAATCGTCGGACTTAATGTGATTTTATTACCAAAGTAAAATGAATTTTTGTGATTTTGATTGATGTCTGTAGCGGACTTTGGATCATTTGTATATAAGACAACCTGATGTCCATTATCATCTAAAACTTGGCTAAGAGCCGTACCCCATGTACCAGCACCAATTATTCCTATTTTCATATTTTTTCGTTTCTCTTTCTTAATATTATTCTAATTGGTGTACCATCAAAATTAAATGTTTCTCGTAAACGATTCTCCAAATAGCGTAAATAAGAAAAGTGCATAAATTGTGCATCATTGACAAATAAAACAATTGTTGGAGGGGCTGTGCTGACTTGTGAAGCATAAAGAATTTTCACTCTACCACCATTGAAATGAGGAGATGGGTTCATCATTTGTGCATCTTGCATCACTTCGTTTAATGTCGAAGTTTTAATTCTTGTGAAATATGCTTGATGTACCATATCAATAGCTGAAAAAATAGTATCGAGCCTTGCCCTTGTTTTAGCTGATACAAAAACAATAGGTGCATAAGGAATAAATTTATATTGCTGGCGTATCACTTTAGTAAAATTGCTCATCGTATTTTGATCTTTATTGACCAAGTCCCATTTGTTTACAACAATGATAATGGCTTTTTTTAAATCGATAGCATAAGAAATAACATGTTTATCTTGGTCAGTTATTCCGCTAGAGGCATCAATGACGAGCAAAACAATTTCACTTCTTTGAATTGCCTTGAGAGCACGAATTGCCGAATATTTATCGATTGATTCGTAAATTTTTCCACGTTTTTTCAACCCGGCAGTATCGATCGCAATATAATGCTGTCCATTTTTTTCAAAAGGCGTATCAATAGAATCTCTAGTCGTTCCAGCAATCGTTGATACAATAACTCTTTCCTCACTGAGTAAAGCGTTAGTCAAAGAGGATTTGCCAACATTAGGACGACCAATTAAACAAAAAGTAATAGAATCATTTTGTTCTTTCTCATTTTCTTCAGGCAATGATTCAATAATTTTATTGAGCAAATCACCAATTCCCACCCCATGTGATGAACTGATAACAAGTGGTTCGCCTAGACCGAGAGAATAAAATTCATGAGCGGAAGCAACATGAATACCTTCATCGATTTTGTTAACGCAAAAAATAATTTGTTTTTGACATGAGCGAATCATTTTGGCGGTCAAAAGATCATCGTTGGTTACCCCGATTTTTCCATCAACAACAAAAACAATTAAATCGGCTTCATCGATTGCAAGTTCAACTTGAGCTCGTATTTCTTGTTGAAACGGGGCATTTTTTATTTCAATACCGCCAGTATCAATTAATGTGAAAGAATGATTAAGCCAAGTACATACGGCGTACTGTCTATCGCGCGTAATGCCAGCCTCATCATCAACGATGGCTTTACGCTCACCGCATAGCCGATTAAAAAGAGTTGACTTGCCAACGTTAGGAGAGCCAACAATAGCAACAATCCCCAAACGTTTAGGCATACGCTATTGTTTCTCCTTCAATTTGCGATTAATAATATCGATAACCGCATCAACAACTTCATCAACGCTTAAGAATGAAGTATCCAATAATACGGAATCAGCAGCAGGTTTTAACGGAGCAAAATCGCGATGCGAATCGATATAATCGCGTTTTCTAACATCTGCTTCAATTTCTTCAAGTGTGCACTCAATTCCTTTTTGCAAATTTTCTTCATATCTTCTCACCGCTCTAGTTTCAGGCGAAGCGATTTGAAAAATTTTCACATCAGCATTTGGAAGAACATATGTTCCAATATCACGTCCATCCATAATGACGGATGTCGATTTAGCCATTTCTCTTTGCTGTTCAACAAGAGCTAATCGAATATCTTTATAGGAAGCGATGTATGAAACATTAGCCGATACAAATGGTTCGCGAATCGGTTTAGTAACATCAATGCCATTACATAAAACAATATCATTTGGCAAAAGTTGAATTTTAACCCTGTCAACAACCGCCACGCTTGCTTGTTCGTTTTGGCAGTCAATTCCATTAGTTAAACAATACCATGTGTAAGCGCGGTACATCGCACCCGTGTCGATATAAGTATATCCAAGTATCTTGGCAACTTTTTTTGCCACGGTTGATTTACCAGCAGCAGCTGGTCCGTCAATAGCAACTGAAATATTCATGCTTACACCTTCTTTCTAATTTTGGAAAAGCAAAACGCCAATCCAAATAATAATGGCGAGTAAGGCGAGAAGCCCAACCGCAATTAATGTATAAATAATAATTTTTTTTGTTTTTTGTTTCACGAGAAAACGATGGTTTTCACGGTCTTCTTCTTCAATTGCATTGATCACTTGATCAATGGGAAGAGTTGAAGTCGCACCGGCAGTATCTTCAATTTTATGGGTTGTTAAAGGATCGTTTTTGGGGGTCGGTTTGAGATCGACATTTTCTTCGCAAAGCGAGGCGCGATATTCGCGATATTTTTCTTTTCGTGTCTCTTGCATAAACCTAACTTTTTTTATTTTAATAAATAATTTACATATTTAGTAGTGAAAAATAAAAAAGATTAATAAGTTTTATGAGAAAAGCAGTCAGAATATTAATTGACAAAAAATATTTTATTTATTGAGGTAATATTTTATAATCTTTCTATCCGGGAGGAGAGTAATCATGGGTCTTAAAAAGCTCAAGGTTGATCCAAATGTGTGCATCGGCTGTGGCTGCTGCGTCGGTTCTTATCCAGAAAATTTCCGCATCGGTGATGAAGGTGTTGCTGAATTAATTAGCGAAGAGGTCGACGAAGAAGCTGCTGGCGTTTGCCCTGTTGGCGCAATCGTTGAAGATTAATTGAAAAGACTAGCGCTGCTAGTTTTTTTCTTGCCCGATTTTATCAATGATTTGATGCATCTTTTTATACAAGAGCAGAGTAAATATGACGATAAATACATCTTTTAAGGCGTTAAATGGTAAGGCGACATAGCCAAAGAAAGTCCATCCAAGTGAAGTTACCTTTGGGTTAGCGATTTGGCACATTGCCAATAAACTTTCCTCAGGAATTTGCATAACTAGCATATAAAAATCAAGAATAGGGAATGAAGTAATCAGTGAAGCGCCGAGCGTTTGAATAAGTGCTCCGCACAAAACTGAAAGAACTCCACCTTTGAAAGTTCTCATTTTTTTATAAATAATTCCTGCAGGAACAACTAAAAGAATACCATATATGAAATCTGCTAACTCACCGACGCCGAGGGTGGAAGTAAGAGGAAGTTTAATTAAAGTTTTAATTAGTATAACAAATGCCGCAGAAAAAGGTCCGTATGCCAACGAAGCGATGAGAGCTGGAACTTCATCGAAATGAAATTCCAAAAAGGATGGAAAAAAAGGAAGATGGAATTGAAAATATGGAACAACATATAAAATTGTTGACATTGCTCCAAGAATAGCACTTCTTGTTATAAATTTAGTGGAAAGAGGCTTGTGTTTAAAAAAGACACGATTAATAAAACACAAAACCGTAATAACAATGGTAAGACACCCAATAACAAATCTTGTAAGATTGTACCCTTCCATAAGAATAACCACCTTTACTTTCTGCTTGGGCAAGAAAAAAACTTCTCTCATCCAGACTTTACTGTCGCCACTTGAATTGCACAAGTTCAGCCATTAAGACTCGCGGGGTATACCGCCGATTAAGGAATTTCACCTTACCCTGAAGCACAATAATTATATACAAAATAAAAAATTAATGAATTATTTTTTAACAAAAGGAGCGATTTTCTTTAAAAATTTTTGAAAAGACTTGCTATCTTCAAAACGAATTGTGACACGATTAGATCCGATGTTTGCTGCGCAATTATATTTTTTGTTGATACTCTGTTCAATGTTTGAATAATCAACATCATTTTTTTCCATATAAATCATCTTTTCGACATCGCGAACCGATAAATTATTCTCATATATTTTTTCTAAAAGTTGATCCATCTCACTCTCACTTAATGTCATCATCGCACGAACATGGCCAAAAGAAATTTTGCCGTTAATCAAATCGGATAAAATTCGAGTGGGAAGATTTTTCAAACGCATGATGTTTGTGATTTGGCTTCTAGATAAGTTCATTAATTCCGCCAAATCCTTTTGAACAAAATGATATTTTTTGACAAGTCGATTAAGAATAAAAGATAATTCAACAACATTAGCATCCTTATCATTTTTAATTTGAGACGCCATCAGAAGAAGCATCTCTTCTTCGTCGATATCAACAACATAGCAATTAGCAGTTTCTAGTTGTAGTGACAAACAAGCATAATAAGTCAGCCGCGGATAAATAATTTCGTATCGACCTTCGTCAGTTGAACGAACAATAAGAGGCGAAGTTAAACGATGGCCAGATAATTTATCAATTTCTATTTTTAAACGATCTTTATTGATTTTAACATTCTTATAAATATGATTGTCATCGATAAATGAAAGCGATAATTGCCCTTGATAGGCTGCTCTATATTCCTTTTCAATATTGCCAACGACATCAGTGTTAGAAAAACGCTTTAAAAGTGTCGATAATGAGCTTTTCAAAATTTTGTCATTATTTTCTTTCTTCATGGTCGATTACTTCCTTGGCTAAGGAGAAATATGCAAGCGCGCCGCTCGAAGAAGGACGATAAACCGTTACCGGCAAACCTTTGGCGTTACTTTCAGGAACAGAAATGTTTCGAGGTATTTGTGTTAAAAAGGTATTTTCTTTAAAAAGAGAGCGGATTTGCATAGATATTTCAGTACAAAGACGAGTTTTTGAATCGTACATCGTTAGCAAAAAACCTTCAATTCCAAGGTTTGGATTGTTAGTTTGCTGGATGCGCGATACGCTTGCTAAAATCTGCGCCACAGCTTCCATAGCAAAATATTCGCATTGAACTGGGATTAAAACTGAATCGGCCGCAACCAAAGAATTCAAAGTCAAAAGACCTAAGGAAGGAGGGCAATCGATAATAATATAGTCATATTCTTTTTTTAAGTTAGACATTGCGTTTTTTAGCACAACAAAAGGTTCATGAGTCTTGCTTGCTAATATTGTATCAAGCGATGCTAATATCAATTTTGAAGCTAATAAATCTAAATTTTTATAGACGCGACGAATAGCTAAATTGATATCATAGTCAAAACCTAAGACATCATAAATAGAACGATTGATAAGGGTAATATCTACTCCAAGACCGCGTGAAGCATTGCCTTGAGGATCCATATCAATGATTAAAACACGACGATTAAAATGAGCAAGCGCTGCACCTAAATTAATAGAAGTTGTTGTCTTTCCCACACCGCCTTTCTGATTAGCGATGGCAATAATTTTACTCATTTTTTTCCTTCCTCTTTTTTATCATCATAATGGCTTGTGAATTATTTTGCTATACTGTCTGGGGTATTTTAAATCAGTACTAGCCGTTTTATAAAATATAAGATAATAACGAATTTCATTAGAAATTGGCAAAGTGTAAGGTGCGGCTTGAACAAATGAACAATTTAAAAGTTTTATGGCTCTTTTAGATTTATTAATTTCATCTAAATAATTTTGCCCTTTATACGCAACAAAGCTTCCTCCATTTTTGACGAATGGCACCGCAATTTCCAAAAGAATAGTCAATTCTTTGACAGCGCGAGCGACAACTAAATCAAATTTTTCTCTATTAACATCTATATATTCTTCGGCTCGAGCAGAGACAGTTTCTACATTGTTTAAGCCAATTTTTTGAATAACTTCTTGTATATGATTAATTTTTTTAGTGGTCGAGTCCAATAAAACAAATTTCGTATTTGGTGATAAAATTGCTAAAACCAATCCAGGAAATCCTGCCCCAGTTCCTAAATCTAAAACAAATTTTTGATTTAAATCAATATTTAATAATAATAAGGCAGAATCCACTATCATTTTGTCAACAAAATTTTCTTCATCATTTATGGATGTTAGATTCAATAATTGATTTTTTTCTAATGTCAAAGAAGCGAGCATGGATAAATCATTTATCTGTTTCTCACTTACCTTTAAATTGCATTTTTCAAAACACTTTTTTATCAAAGATGTCATATTATTTTTTATTCCTTTTGACATGCATAATCAAAATCGCTACATCACTTGGGTTGACTCCACTAATGCGCGATGCTTGACCAATTGTTGTCGGCTTAATAGCATTTAATTTAGCGCGAGCTTCAAGCGCTAAACCATCAAGATGTAAATAATCAGTATTTTGATCTAATTTAAGTTCTTCGAGTTTTCTCATATTTGCAGCATCTTTTTCTTGCTTGACAATATAACCCTCGTATTTGACCATTATTTCTACTTCTTCGATTTCAAATTCATCAAGGTCTAAATTGACAAGTTGTGGTAAAAAATCAAGAAGTGATGAGAGTTTAATCATCGGTCGTTTGACCAATTCAGCAGCGAGCACGCCACCTTTTAAAGGCGTTGAACCATTTTTTTCGAGAAAATAATTCATTTCTTTAGTTGCACCAAAATATGTCGAATTTAAAATTTTAATTGCTTGGTTGATTTTATCTCTTTTATGACAGAACTTGTTATATCTTTCGTCGCTAATCAGTCCAATTGCATGTCCAATGTCTGTCAATCTTAAATCAGCATTATCATGGCGAAGTAGTAAACGATACTCAGCGCGAGAAGATAATAAACGATAAGGCTCGTCAGTTCCCTTTGTCACTAAATCATCAATCATAACACCGATATAAGATTGATCGCGTCGAAGAATGAGAGGTTCTCTGTTATCAATTTTCATACAAGCATTTATCCCAGCAATTAGACCCAGTGCTGCTGCTTCTTCATATCCTGAAGTACCACAAATTTGACCAGCGATATATAATCCTGGCCATTTTTTTATCGCAAGAGTTTCGTCATATTCCTCTGTTCTAATTGCATCATATTCAATCGCATAAGCATACTTAAGAATTTTAGCCTTTTCAAATCCTGGAAGACTCTCAACCATCATCTTTTGAATATCAACCGCCATCGAAGTAGCAAACCCTTGCAAATATATGGAATTAGTGTGAATTGATTCTGGCTCAAGAAATAACTGATGCCTTTCTTTATCTTTGAAATTCACAATTTTAGATTCAATTGATGGGCAGTATCTCGGTCCTACCCCTTTCACTAATCCGCCATAAAGTGCGGTGTCATCTAAGTGTTCTTGAATGATTTTATGAGTATTCGGTGTAGTGTAAATTAAATAGCATAATTCTTGTTCGCTTAAAGGAATAAAATGTGTTGTTTCATAACTAAAAGCATAATGACCTTCAGTGCCAGGCTGAGGAGATGATTTTGAAAAATCGATTGATTCTTTTGCTACTCTAGGGGGAGTACCTGTTTTAAGTCGATAAATGCCTAGACCCATCTCTTTTAATTTTGTAGAAAGTCCAATTGAAGCTTTTTCGCCATCTGGCCCTTCTTGCCTAACATCTCTTCCTCTGAATATTTGTGCTTCCATGTATGTTCCCGTTGCTAAAATAACAGCGCGTGAGTATATTCTTGTCCCATCCGCCATAATAACACCATTCACGGTTTTGTTATCATGTATCAAATCCACAACCATTCCGTCTAAATAAGACAGGTTTTGCGTATTTTTAACAAAATTTTGCATTATTTTTGGATATTCAATCTTATCTTGTTGACTTCGAAGGCATTGGACGCCCGGTCCTTTACCGGTGTTGAGCATTTTCATTTGAAGATACATTTGATCGGCGGCTTTCCCCATCATTCCACCGAGAGCATCAATTTCTCTGACAACAATTCCTTTAGCGCTTCCCCCAATCGAAGGGTTACATGGCATGTTCCCAACTTTATCAAAATTTAATGAAATCAAAAGCGTTTGATGTCCTAAATGAGCAGACGAAAAAGCAGCTTCAAGACCAGCATGTCCGCCACCAACAACGATAACATCATAATCGATATTCATCTAGCCGACGCTTCCTTCCATATCTAACTTAATTAGTTGATTGAGCTCCACCGCATATTCCATCGGTAATTCTTTTGTGAATGGTTCAATAAAACCCATAATAATCATTTGTGTTGCATCTTGCTCGCTGATTCCTCGCGACATTAAATAAAATAATTGTTCTTCATTAATTTTGCTTATCGTTGCTTCGTGTTCAATGTAAGAACTATTATTATGAACTTCGTTTTTAGGTATTGTATCGCTTTTGGATATAATATCCAAAATTAATGTATCGCACTCGACATGTGAACGCGAATTGATAGCATTATTTTTAATTCGTACAGTCCCACGATAATTAACAACTCCGCCTCGACGACAAATTGATTTTGAGATAATGGTCGATGTCGTATTTGGTGCTTCGTGAATCATTCGAGCTCCAGCGTCTTGAAATTGATTCTTTCCAGCAACCGCAATAGAGATACAAGTTCCTTTCGCACCAGATTCTTTAAGAATACAAGCGGGATATTTCATGTTGGCCATTGAACCAATATTGCCATCAATCCATTCCATCTGACCATTTTCGTAGACAAAAGCGCGTTTCGTGACTAGATTAACAATATTAGTCGACCAGTTTTGTACTGTTGAATAACGACATTTAGCATTTTTCATGACAATTATTTCAACAACCGCAGCGTGTAAACTTTCTTTTGAATAGATAGGAGCAGTACAACCTTCCACATAGTGTACTTCTGCCCCTTCGTCAACTATAATCAAAGTTCGTTCAAATTGGCCGCTTTTTTCGTTGTTAATGCGAAAATAACTCTGCAATGGTTTATCTAATTTTGTGTTTTTTGGAACATAAATAAATGAACCACCTGACCAAACCGATCCATTTAAAGCAGAAAATTTATTATCGTAAAACGGAACAACTGTCCCAAAATATTTTTTAAATAAATCTGGATAGAGTTTTAAAGCCATATCGGTAGACAAAAATATAACACCTTTTTCTTCAACTTCTTTGAGCATATTGTGATAGACGATTTCAGATTCATACTGGGTTGAAACACCAGCTAAAAACTTTTGTTCAGCTTCAGGAATACCTAGACGATCAAATGTGTTTCTAATCGTTTGCGGCACATCATCCCAACTCTGTGCTTCTTTTTGAGAAGGACGAATAAAATAAGTATATGAATCATAATCTAAGTAGGATAAATCAACACCAAAGTTTGGATTAGGCATGTTACGAAATGCTTTCAATGATTTTAGCCGATATTCTCTCATCCATTCTGGCTCATGTTTCATCATCGAAATTTGTGTTACAATTTCTTCATTCAAGCCTTTGTCCGTTTTGAAAACAGATGAATCAGCATCCTTAAAACCATATTTGTATTCTTCACTTAGATTTAGTTCATCTTTTTTTGTCATCAGTGTTTTCCTCAATAATTTTTTCAGCCGCGCTCCAACCGATAATGGCGCACCTGATTCTTGCTGCCTGCTTTGAGGTATTCATAAAAGCAAGAGCTTCATCTAATACTGACTCATCGTATTTTTCTTCATGTATCATGTGAAAATATTGCTCAATAATGTAGAGAGCATCTGTTTTTGTCTTACCAATTAACAATTCGCACATAATATCTGTCGAAGCAGTCGAAATAGCACAAGCCACTCCTTCAAATAGAGCATCCACTACAATCTCATTTTCAATTTTAAGATAAACATCAATATCATCAATACAATTATCTGAATGCATATGAACTGTTTCGTAAGATGCTAAATCAGCAGGCATATGTTTATGTGATGGATGAGAGTAATGATCCATAATTATTTCTCTCATCATTTCATTATTCATTAAAATAGGCATCTAAAAAGTCACCTCCTTGTGCAAGTGCATCGACAAAAATATCGATCTCGTCTTCACTTGTATAAAAATATAATGATGCGCGACAAGTCGCAGGAGTTTTAAGAAAATCATTAAGCATTTTTGCACAATGTTCACCACTCCTCACAGCAATGCCTTTTGAATTTAACAAAGTGGCCTCATCCTGAGCAAAAACACCTTTGACATTAAAGGTAATAATACCAGATTCAGCATTTTTATTATAAATAATGACATTATCCAGTTTTTCTAGTTTTTTAATCGCATACTGACGAAGCTGTTTTTCTCGCTTTTCGATGTTGTCAATACCAATGTTTTGTAGATATTGAATTGCTTTTGACAAGCCTAAAATACCTGCTAAATCAATTGTTCCAGCTTCGAATTTCATCGGAGGTTGTAAATATTCAATATCGCCACACATATTAAATTTTGCATTGTTGCCACCACCATTTAAAAAAGGATCAATCGAATCAAGGATAGAATATTTACCAATTAAAACACCAATGCCAGTCGGGCCGCACATCTTATGACCTGAAAATGAAAGAAAATCGATATCGGTATCGTTAAAATCAACTTTCATATGCGGAACAGACTGTGCACCATCAACAACAAAATAAGCATGATAAGAATGAACCAAATTACATATAGTTTTCAAATCTAAAACATAACCTAAAACATTTCCAACATGAGCGAGCGCAACAATTTTAGTTTTCTCACTCATAACTTTTTTCAAATTTGTCACAGTAATACGGCCATCATCGTCTAATGGAACAAACTTAACAACCGCTCCTTTCAGTTTAGCGATTGAAAACCAAGGCAAACTATTAGAAGCGTGCTCTGCTTCACTAATAACGATTTCATCGCCAGGATTTAAATATTTCATTCCCAAACCCCAAGCGACTAAATTAATCGACATAGTTGTTCCGCTTGAAAAGACAACTTCATCAGGACGGCAATTTACAAAATTTGCAACAATTTTTCGGCATGATAAAACTTCTTGATCCATATTAAAGCACAGATCATAATCGCCTCGATGAGAATTGCTTGTAATATCAGTATAATAACGACGAATTTCATTAATAACACAGTAAGGCTTAAATGTTGTTGAAGCATTATCAAGAAAAACAAGTCGATGACCTTGCATCATCTTGCCATTAAGCATCGGAAAATCTTTACGCACATTTTCAATATCAATCATAAGAAATTTTCCTTTCGATTAATTTTTCAATTTCTTGCTGCGCTTCATTATCGATAAAACCCTTCAAAACAGGTTTTATATAACCGTAGGTAATAAGTCGTTTAGCATCGCTCTCATTTAACCCACGAGACATTAAATAAAACAAATACTCATCAGCGATTTTGCCAGCTGCAGCAGAATGACTAGCCTCTATATCGTTTTCATCTATTTTAAGAATAGGACGAACAATGGCGACAGCATCTGGATCAAATACTAAAGCTTTTGCATTTTGCGATGAAGCTGATTTAACAGCTCCATTATGAATGTGCGAAATGCCAGAAATTTTAATTTTCGAATTGTTTCTAACTACCCCATAACAATTGACTTTGCCTTTCGTTCCAGCGGCGAGATGTGAAATATTAATTTCGAAAGATTTGTCGTCATCATTGGACGCGATACTAGCTAAATTAATTGAGCAATTTGCATTGTTTTCAGCAAGTTCAACATTAATAATTAAATGAAGCATTTTAGGTGAAAAATCAGCAAAATAAAGAGAAAATGATGAATTTTTCATTAATTTCACATTGACAATCATTTCTAATGATCTTTTGCAAATAAAGGATAAAGTAGCACAAGAATTATCTTCTAATATTAGATTAAAGACTTGTCCACCGACATTTCTATCGACTAAATACACGTTCTCATCACTTTGAATTTTGTATAGAGTGTCGCTTGATAATTTAGCAATAGAAAACAGTCCAGTATTAGCAGGCAAACAACCAAGTCTTAAAGTATGGGATAATTTATCGCTATTCATTTTTTTTAGTCATATCCTTTACTGCACAAGTTTCAAGTGAAATTTGATTCATATTTTTATTTGTGGAATCAATATCTATGCCATATTCAACTTTAATAAATTCATAACCTTCATTATCAATTTTTTTGATAAGCTTTTCATCACCTTCTAAAACAATTTTACCATCGATGATGACCGCAGCTTTACTTGGCTTAACAAGGTCAAACAAACGGGCATAGTGAGAAATGATTAAAATTGTTTTATTTTGTTTCTTTTGTTCGCAAATACAATCCGCAACAACCTGAATGGCATCGACATCTAAGCCTGAATCGATTTCATCTAACATAATAAAATCAGGATTTAGCAACAGCATCTGAAGTATTTCATTACGCTTTTTTTCTCCACCTGAAAAGCCGTCATTTAATCCTCTGGTCGCCATCTCAAAAGGGATTTTGACTTCTTTCATTGCCCCATCGAGCAATTTATAAAATTGATAGGTTGTAAGAGGCTTTTCACGATTTGAATTTATGGCAGCTTTTAAGAAATCTGAATTCGTTACACCAGCGATTTCAACAGGGTTTTGCATTGATAGAAAAATGCCCATTTTAGCTCTTTGATCGGTCGTCATATTTGTGATATCAATTCCATTAAAAAGAATCGATCCTTGTGTCACATGGTAGCGAGGATGTCCCATAATCGTCATCAATAATGTCGATTTTCCATTTCCGTTCGGCCCAAAAAGAGCCAAAACATCGCCGTCATCAATTACTAAATTAATACCTTTAAGAATTTCTTTCGAATCGACTTCAACATGTAAATTTTTGATTTCAATCTTTGCCATAAATTATCCTCTAACGCTTAAATATTCTACAAAATGCATCTTATTGTTTCAAACAATACGATAAAAAAGTGTCATCAGAAGTAACAAATAACAATATTTTGACAATTAAAGTCTTCGCGTATGGTTAACTTAGAACAATTTTGTTGCAAAGAAAAAAAGTAATATGTAAAATATTACCGCTATATATTTTAAGGAGGCAGCAGAAAATGAAAAAAAGTAAACTAGCTATTGGATTAGTTTCTAGTTTCATTGGCGCACTCGCTATGGGTGCGTGTTCAGGCTCTGTGACTTCTAATGACAACGCAATTGTAACAATTAACGGTTACAATGGCGAAACCATCAATGTAATTACAAACGATGTTTATGAACAATATCGTTATACAAGCGATGGTATTACACGCTTCTATAATTCAATTATGGAAGTGTTGATTCGCTATCAATTCCAAGAAAACACAATTCCTGGTATTAAGACATATAGCGAAATTGTCACAGATGCCGAAAATAATGTCAAAAGCGCTAAGTCAGACGCTCGCGACAACGCCAAAACAAATGGCACTTCTTATGATGAAGAATGGGAAAGCTATTTAACAAGTCAAGGCGTAGAAGATGAAGATGAATTGTTGGAACTTTTCATCTACAACTTAGAAAAAGAAGAAATTGAAGATTGGTATGCCAACGAAAATGAAGAAGCCCTCAAAGCTGAATACATTGGCGTCAATGATGAAGGAGCTGAGGTCGAAAGCCCAACAAGTTCTGGATTTCCATACCACATCCGTCATATCCTCGTTTCAGTAAGCGGAGATGCTACAGATTATACACGTAGCACTATCAGTTCGACTGAAGCGAAAAAATTATCGACTATTGTGAAAGAATTTGCCGAAGGCATTATCAGTTTTGGACAAATCGCTTATACGAGTTCAGATGATGATTCAAGCGCTCAAAACTATGGCGATGTCGGCATTATGGATTTAACAACCTCGTTCGTTAATGAATTTAAATTAGGTATCTATGCCTTTGATGGCGTATTAAGCCGTTCCGCTGAAAATCGTGACAGCGTCATTACTAACGGATTAGGGATTAGCGACGATTTCGATAATTCAACGGTTGAAGAAACAGTAGAAGATATCGGCTTGACATATGTTCCTTATGATGCCTTTGCTGCTCTTGGTACCTACGCCGAAGAAGAAAGGGATTCTAAAGGTATGCTGGTTAACGATGGCTACGCTGCTTCGTACCCGCGCAATATCTATTGGAATAAATACATCAATTTGCACAATCCATTTGTCATTAGTAACAACGATTTGAATGTTGATGCAGTTGATGGCCAAGGTAGCACAACTTATTTAAGCGTCACAGATGCGCAACCTGGACATTCTGGATGGCGATATGTCGAAGGCGTTTGTAACAACTCTAATCAAAGAGTCTTAACTGATGAACAGGGCAGAGTGATTATTGGTGTTAGAAGTGAACTTGGTGTTCATTTCATGGTCATGCAAAAATCCATTTATGAATTTACAACTGGTGGCGAAGATACAGAAAATGTTTCACTCAGTGAATATTACACAACGGCTGTTCCTTCAGATTCTGATTATCCAGTCTATGTTGATTCAAATGGTGTCAGCACACCAAAAATTACTTATGTTAATTATTTGAACACATCTGATCAATCAGTTTTAAAACAACGTGCCACAGAAGTTAAGGATAAAATTGAAAGCTTTGACTCAACATATGAATATCGCTTATATGAATATTTTGTTAGCAAAAACACTATTCAATTCAACGATACAAATGGTGTTAATTTAGGCGAAGAAATTCAAAAAATGATTGATGCAAAACGCGAATACAACAACTGGAGTGCAAAGAATACACTCAATGATTCTTGGGTTGCATATCTTGAAATGGTACAACGTCAAGATCAAACACGCACTTCACAACGCTTGATTCCTGAAACATGTGCAATCGGCTTTAAAGATGCTAGTTCAGATCCTCGTTTTGAAGTAGGAGGTTCATGCTATTATGTCGAGTAAATATAAAATTATTGCTGTCGCATTACTTGGAACATTAGGTTTGGCTGCTTGTTCAAGCGATATTGTGGCCGAACCAAGCGACTACGACAAGCCAATTATCGAAATTGGTGATTACGATAAGGAAATCTATAACAACATCATGAGCACCGTTTATGATGCAATCCGTGATGGCGATTTAGCTAATAATGTTTTAAACGATGTTCTTTATCAATATTCCATCAGCGTTTTCGGACGATACAACAAAGTTGTTAATAGCGACTCAACTGCCACTACCTTAAAAGAAGTTGTTAACGACATTCTTGCTCATACTGGCACTGATGATATTGTCAGCGGAGCAACGATAGCCGATGAATTTATCAAATCTCACAAAGCCTATTGGACCACTGATTCCGATGGCAATCGTATCAACGATGATGAAGAAGAGTCAACGATTGTTGGCGAAGATGCTGCACCATCTCAAAGCGAATACGCTCGCGTTTTAGCTAAGTGGTACACAATAGAAGATCGCATTTCTGAAACTCTTTATAGCAATATCTCATCTGGCTCCTACAGCACAAGAAGTGTTTTCTATGAAGAAAAATACTTAATGTCTCTTCTCAACAATCTCTACGATGTGGCAAACCCACTCGTTGCTTCCGAAGTTAGTTTGGGCTTGACCGAAAGCCTCATCTATCCAGACATCGAAGAAACTCAAGTCTTTGATACTATCGATGGCATTGCAACAACCCCACTTCTTCACCGTTCATACTATCAATCAAATTATGCATTAGATGCTCAAGAAAGCGCATCTGATGCAAATACATACATTGAAGACCAAATCATTCCTGAAATTTACCGTTCATTGTTAGTTGAACAATACTTGCTCGATGAAACATATAACACATTAGGACGTAGTTACGCACGTAAAGTAAACATTATCGCTATTACCGATAATGAAAATTATTTGGATGCTGCTGACTATTTGATGACAACTTTTGTTAAAGAATATGTCAACGCTATGCCGGCTGGTGATAATGGCGCATCTGTTACAAGTGTTGCAGACTCGACAAACAAAGTTGATTTGGATACGTTCAAAATGTTATCTAACGCTTGGAGAGGTATTGACTTAACTGCCGATGAAACTGATTTATTAGTCAGTTCAAAAGGTTTTACAGCTGATACTTATGATGGCGAAACATTCTATCTTGGAACAGAATACGGTAATTTGATGGAAAAAATTAAGAAAATCAACGATGATCCTCTTCTCACCGATACCGAAATTGAAAATGAGTTCACAAATAACAATTCATATCCAATTTCTGTCGGCCAAGAAATTCAAACCAACAACATCCGTTTGAAAAATTACACAACAAATGGATGGTTCATCAAAAATGGCGGATTATCTGATTTACCCGATTCTATCCGTACGAGATTATTCAATATCGCTGTTGCTAACGCTTTACCAGAAGTTGAAAACGAAGAAACAATTGCCCAAGATCGTTGGACATACGAAAATGGAACTTGGACATATAATCCTGATAACGATGTCAACTCCTACGTTGCAAAAATCAATGGTAAGTACTATTTGAAACGCGATACTTCTGAACAAGGCGGCTCCGATAGTGATATGCTCTTCTACGATCGTAGTTCTTCGACCTATTACATCATCCAAATCGAAGAAGCTGTCTCTAGTTCAAAACTTAGCAAAACCAGCGACAACCGTTATGGACAAACCAGGGGCGATGATGTCATGGAAGAAGTTGTCAACGAAGTTGCCAAAATTATTGCTAAGAGCGAATCATACAGCACTCTATCAACTGAATATTGGTTAGAACAAGCCGCTCTCGCTTTCCACGATACTGTCGTTTACGATTATTTCAAAGAAAACTATCCAGATTTATTTGATTAATCTCAATCAATCAACGAAATAAAACCGCTCATCGCAGCGGTTTTTTTCATTTAATATAAAAGTTAAAGATAAAAAGATGTAAAATATTTTTTGAGGTAAAAATTATGAAAACAAAAGATGTGTTTTGCCAAATAATCGACGGAACAATTCCGTGCTATAAATTATATGAAGATGAAGATGTTTTGGCGTTTTTAGATATCTCTCAAGTCACAAAAGGCCACTCCTTAGTCATCAGCAAAAAACATTTTGATAACTTTCTTTCAACACCACAAGAAATAATGCATAAAGTCATGGATGTTGCCCAAAGAATCGGACAGGTGCAAATCAAAATGCTTGGCGCAAAAGGTGTTAATATCTTATCAAATTGTTATGAAGCAGCCGGCCAAAGCGTTATGCACTTTCATGTCCATGTTATTCCGCGATATGAAGAAAAAGAAGGTTTTGTTCTTGAAATGAAAAAAGGACCGGATAATTTAAATTTACCAGCCCTTCAAAACAAAATTAAAATTGATTAAATTTTAGGTTTATAAAAAACTCGGCCATCGAAAGAAAATAGTTTTTGTGTGAATTCGCCGCACGAAACATTTTCATATGCCTTGTTTAGACAAACCATTTTGCTATCGAGTGCATCGATGAGCGATAAGAGCAACGCTTCTTGTGTCATCGGGAGTACAGGGGAACCAAAATCATATTGTCCGTGATGTGATAAAACCATATGTTCGAGCAAAAGAGGAACCTCACTCTTAATTCCTAGCGTTTCAGCCATCTGTCGAATTTCGCTAACCATTATAGAAATATGACCAATTAATTTGCCTTCAAGAGAATATTGGTAAACAAGGCTACCTTCTAACTCAATTGTTTTGCCGATATCATGGAGAATAACACCTGAAATTAGTAAGTCTTCATTAACATCGTGATACATACCGCATAAAAAATGAGCGATATCGCACATTGAAACAATATGTGTTAAAAGCCCATAGCGATAATCGTGATGAATACTGACTGCTGCTGGATAAACATAGATGCGATCTTGAAATTTTTTAACGAGTGAGCGAACAAGCACCTGACAATCTTTATTTCTAATGCCATTAATGTATTTATTCAATCGTTCAATTAATTCTTCTTGCTTAATTGGTGAAATCTTCATGAAGCGCGAAGCATCAATTTCATCGTCTTTTAAGATAGAAGCGCTGAGAACTTTCATTTGTAATGATGATTTATACATAATCACTTCGCCGATCACATTAATAATATTGCCAGGAACAAAAAGTTGTTCATCTTCTGGCGTCACTTCCCATTTTTTAGCGTTTATCGAGCCTGAGGAATCGCGCAATTCCAAATTTAGATAAGATAATCCATTATTCGTTACACCTTTTAAACGAGACGCCACCAATAATTGAGTATTTACGCGGTCGCCTTCAACAAATTCATTGACCATTTTCATCAAATATTACCTCCAAAGCCGAAATGATATCGTCATATTTATATCCTTTATTAAGGAGTTTACGAATTATTTTTTGTTTTCTATTTTCTAAATCTGAGTTATGAGTATCAGCACGCATTAATTTCTCTAAATCACGATTAAGTTTTTGACTTGTATCTTGTTTTGATTCGCTTTTTATATATTTTAAAGAGAAAAGAGCAAGAGATGAAGAAAAGCCATTTCTCAACAAAGCGGCATAAATTTTTGCTTTTCTTTTTTCATAGGGATCATTTCGAAAACGAACATCAAGCTTTAAAACCAGCTGTTTGGCTCTACTGGCTTCATCTCGCTGAGAAAAATTGATTTTGTCACAGTAAGCAAATAATCCGTTTTGTCGAAGCAAGGAGATAATTTTTTCTTGCCCATATCCTTTTTGTTGATAATAAGAGAGATAATCTTTAGTTAATTGTTTGTCGTCGATTAAATGTTCTTGTTTCAACAGAGCGATAATTTTATTGACGCGCGATTTTGCTAAATTTTGCTTGTTATAGAGCATTTCTCGCACTTTCCATTCGCTCATACGCTTTTTGCTCAAGCGTTTTTTAATGACACTAATATCATTGCTCAACGAAATTCTTTCTTTGAGATTACGGTATTCAGCAGTTGATAATTTTTTTCCTTCGTAAAGATAAAATGAAGTAAATGTATCGGCGTCCATTGACATTTTAATTCCATCAGAGAACAAAACGACTATTTTCTTTTTGTATTTATGAACACTTTTAATCGTTTTATTACCAATATTTTTTGATGGCACGCTGATAAACCTCCAAAATGTTTTTGTAAAAATTATCGATTGAATAAATGTCAACTTGTTTCAAAGCGTTAGAAATAATTTTTTCTTTTTCTTCACTCGAGAGAGTTAGTATTCGGTATGCCTTTTCGACAAATGAAGATTCTGTCGTGAAAAAGAAACCCGTTTGACCATCGATAATCGTTCCCGCTAAATTATCATCTAGGCGCGCTAAAATAATCGTTGAAGCCGCCATTGCTTCCATAAATGTCAATCCTTGCGTCTCAGTGACAGAAGCCGAAGTATAAATATCGGCTAAATGGTAATAAAAGGGTACATCACTAGCCGGAACTGGTCCAATAAAATCAACAGAATCAGCAATTCTTAATTCATGAGTAAGAAGTTCTAATTCAGTTTTGGCTGGCCCTCCTCCAACGACAATCAATTTTGTTTTTATGTTTGGATAAGTTTCTTTAAACTGTGCATAGCCTCGAATTGATACATCCATACTTTTTTCTTTCGCAACACGGCCTAAAATGAGAAAAACTTTTGTGTCATCATCGATGTGGTGTTCTAGTTTAAACTGTTTAGTTCTTTCCACATCAATGTTTTTGCTATCAAAAAGAGAAAAATCGATGCCAGTCGGAATAACATTCATATAAATATCAGATCCAGTTGCTCTTAAAAATTCCTTGGTCTTATAACTAGGAGTAATAAATTCGGTACAATTTTTAGCTATCGTTTTAGTATAGAGACGCACTGTTTTTTTTGCGACACGGTCTAAAAAACCTTTTGTGGCGTAATAAGTGTAGTCTTCATAAGAAGTATGATATGTATAAACGAGTGGACAGTGCAATTTGTGAGCAGCAATACGAGCAAACACACCAAGCATACTATCGGTATGATAATGAATAACATCAGGTTTGAACTCTTTAACCATTTGCATTACTTTGCGATCATAAAATTTTGGAAAACGATAACCGTACAATTTCTTGTTTTCAATGCCAGGCATATAAACGACATTGTCAATCACCTCCAATGGTCCATCCGACGATCGAGGAGTGACCACCATCACTTGATGACCGCGATTGCGAAACATTTTGACAAGGTTAAAAACAGATGTGGACACACCGTTAATAAATGGCGGGTAAGTATCAGAAAAAACTAAAACTTTCATTAAATTGAATCATCGTCCTCATCTATATTGTAATTAGCAAAATCATCAGAATTTTGTTCTTTTGGTTTATTGTCTTTTTCCAAATATTTGTAACTCTTTCGAACCTTTTTAGGCTTATTTTCCTTATTTTCATTGAGTTTTTGCCCGTTTTTTGCCTTTTTAGGCTTTGTTTTTGCATCGTTTTTATGTTTTTGTCGATTAAACAATTTTTCTTGAATCGCTTGTCGCGATAGTTGCTTTGTCTCTAAAAGAGTATCAAACTCGCTTTTTCGAATCGCATAGGTCTCACTCTGCAACTCGACAAATGTTTGATGGTTTGGAAATCCTTTGCGCCCAACCTCTTCTTTTGGGGTACCGCGATAGAAGGCAGTAACAATGCCCGCGGCAATCAAAGGCAAAGTAAAGGTTGCAGTTCTCCAAATCAGAAGTGCAGAACGGCACAAGACAGTGCTGTCGGATGAAGAAGTAATACCTGCAATATAATAAAAACCTTTTGATAAATCCCTCTGATTGACGAACAATTCAGAGAAAAAGTATTCGGAAACACCAGCTGATCCAGGAATAGGAATTAATCCAGTGACCATTTGGTGGTAATTGCTCAAGAAAACCGCATCCCAAAAATTAGCGTATGCACTTTGATTGCCAAGAGCGATACCAGCGAAATATGGAATGGAAAATTTAAATGTCATATATGCAAGAAAGAGGACAGACACAAGAATAGTAAATGGAATATTAGTCATTAATCTTCGAAATTCAATTTTGAAGTTTTCGACTTGAACTCGAAGGGACTCGCGTGATTTTTCACTATCTTTGATCAACTTCAATTTATGAAGAAAGGAAATACATGGACCCATAATAAAATTATGGAAACCCTTCCAATACGCCATCAAAAACACGAGCAAGATAACAGATAGATTAAGGAGGAACCCGACAATTGTAAGAAGCCAAATAGGAATAGATAATTCGAAATCAAAGATATTAAATGTCAAATTGTTGATGCTGATAATAAAATCATATTTAATCGCAAAAGATAATAAGCCATAGAGAATTAAAACGCCTTGATAAATAATAGAATACATGGCCATAATGCTAACAGCTGAACTAATTGGGACACCCTGTTTTTTAAATGCATATGCCTGCATGAATTGGCCGCCGCTTGAACCAGGAGTCACAGCGTTATAAAACGTTCCAACCTGATCACAGGCAAGAGCTTGATGAAATTTGTATTTGCGAGTATAGAGGCGCGCGAAACAAAATAGAATCAAGCCTTTAATCAAGATGCAGACAAAGACAATTCCAACGATAAGCCCAATATAAATCCAATTAGCCCGCTTTAAATTATTGACAATTTCACCAAAATTGTCATAAACCGCTAAAACAACAGCTAGAATTGTAAAAACCAAAACAAGGGAAATATTGACGATGTATTTCCATTTTGTTTTCTTTTTTTTGGGTTGATTCGGAGTGGTTTTTTTAGCCTCTTCTTCGTATTCTTGAATTTGTTTTTCTAATTCTTCGTTAGGCATATTTTTTCTCAAATATGAGTTTATCATATCAAATGATAAAATGTATAGAAAGTTAAATAGTTGCAATCCATATTTTTTGCTACTTACAGCACGATAATTTTGTTAAAATAATAACGAACATTTTAGGAGGGTGTTATTTGCAGAACAAACTTGTTTTGTGAGCGGAAAAGTATGAATGAATTTATGAAAGAAGCTATCCTTGAAGCTAGACAAGGAATAAACGAAGGTCATGGAGGACCGTTCGGATCAGTTATTGTCAAAGATGGTAAGATTGTTGGAAGAGGTCATAATCAAGTCATTAAAAATCAAGATCCAACCTGCCACGGAGAAATGATGGCTATCCATGATGCGTGTAAAAATCTTAAAACTTTTGACTTGAAAGGCTGTACTCTTTATACAACTGGTGAACCGTGCCCCATGTGCTTGTGCGCAATTATGTGGGCAAATATTGATAAAGTCTATTACGGCTGCAATATTGAAGATACTGAAGTAATCGGGTTTAGAGATGCAAAATTTTACGAGATGTCAAAACCTGAAAATCGTAAAAATATGATTGTTGAAATGGATCGTGCTGACTGCTTAAAAGTCTACGAAGAATATATGAAACTTGAACATAAGGAATATTAATTTATGCTCAAATCCATTTTCTCAGATTTCAAAAATGGCGTTGTCTCAATATTTAAAGGCAAGCCAAATCCTCAAAATATATATTCGATTGACGGGCGCGTCCCTTTCACGCAAGGAGTAGTGTTCGGTATACAGCACATTTTTGCTATGTTTATCGCAAATATAGCTCCAATTCTAATTGTCTTTAGCACAATTGGTTTATTAAACGCGCCAGCTGAATATACATCTTTTGCTTCTAATGCGGTGCGTAGCGCTATTTTCATCGCGGGCATCGGAACGATTATTCAATTGCTATTCGGCGCTCGTTTGCCGATTGTAATCGGTACTTCTTTTACATTTGTCGGCCTTTTTTGTTCCTTTTACAAAGGAGTGCCTAATGTTTTCTCACAAGAATCAATCGATGCTTATTATACAATTATGGCCAGTATTATTATTGGTGGCATTTTTATTGGTGTGTTAGGACCATTTGTCAAATGGTGGGGAAAAATTATTAAGCCAATTGTACCAGCAGTTGTCGTGCTTGGAATTGGATTATCGCTTCTAAGTGTTGGAGCAGAATATTTTTTGGGTGGATCATCGGTTATTTCATCCGACATTTCAAATAATGTCTATATTTTTTATATCATAGTTGCTGTTTTCACATTAATCGTTGGAATACTGTGGTCATTATTCATTAAAGGCATTTGGAAAAACTTAAATATTATTGTTGCAATGGTGCTTGGTTATTTATTAGCACTCATTTTTAATTATACGGTTGCTCCCGGTATGCTTGATTTTTCTGCACTAAGTTTTAAAACAGTGACAGATTTTATTAATGTTCCATATTTTGTCGACTTTTCTAAATTGCGATTTGAACCACTACCAATTGTTTTAACATGTCTTGTGTTTCTTGTTGCGACAGTCGAAGGAATTGGAGATAGTTCTGCTGTCTGCAAAGGCGGTCTCAATCGCAGCATTACACAGCGCGAACTTGGAGGAGTTTTGACAGTTGATGGGCTTTCAAGTATGCTAGCTGGAATGTTCGGCGCACTGCCACTTACAACTTTTTCACAAAACGTTGGTATTGTCGCCCAAACCAAAATGGTCAATCGATTTACTATTTTTATCGGAGCATGCTTTTTAGTAATTGCTGGTTTTTTCCCTCCTCTTGCTAATTTGCTTTTAACAATACCTTATTGTGTTCTTGGCGGAGCAATTATCATTGTCTTTGGCTCGATTGCGGTTACCGGCATGAGCATGATTAAAGATGAAGGCTTTACTGAAAAAAATATCGCGATTGTTTCTCTTTCAATTTGCCTCGGTTTTGGTATAACTCTTGTCAGTTCTTTCTTCGATCGTCTAAATAGCGGCGGAGAAGCTTTAGAAAACTTGAGCATTATTATTTCAAACCCCGTCATCAATATGTTTATAATTGCGATGATTTTATCGTGGGCGCTACCAAACGATATGCACATATCTTTTAAGAAAAAACAAGATACAGAAAATGAAAAGTAGCGGCAAAACCGCTACTTTTTTTATAAATTTATAACTCTTTTTTAATCTTCAGTAGAAGTTATAGAGCCAATTTTATGATTTTCGATATCCTCGAATATTTCTTTTACGCTCATCGGTTTATGGCCGACAATCTTTTCGGAATCGTGTGTGAATGTGGACATATGATTGAGGCGAATTGCTCTTCCAAATGTCACCATACCATCGCTGCAAAATGGAAAATTTTTCGCGGTATCTACCCACATTTGCTCCGTTGTGCGAGGAACGCCAATCGAATCAAAGAAGGCATACATTTGTTCATCGCTAATCTCATGATAAACAACTTTTTTACCAGTGACTTCTGAAGCAATAGCAAGATATTGAGCAATAGTTAGAGGTTCATATCCACTAACTTCATATATAACATCATCCTCTCCAGCACCTGCTGCAACAGTGGCTGCAAAAAGCGCACAGTCGTCGCGGGAAATGTAAGCCATTTTACCATCGCCCATATTATTGGATAAGACGCCATTTGTCTTTTCATATGCTTCTTCAAAAGCAGAAACCATAGCCTCTGCATATTGGGCATCTCTTAAAAAGACATAGTGAATCGGCTGCGATTTGATATATGCTTCAGTATATTTATGATCGCTTACTTCATAAGTATCACATTCATCAAGCCCCGCTCCGACAATAGATGTATAAATTAATCTTCTCACTCCTGCTTTAACAGCAGCATCTACTGCATTCTTGTGAGCAGCTCTTCTTCGTGGGCCAACAAAAGGCATAGATATAAGCAAAACAGTGTCAGCCCCTTTGAACGCTTCTGCTAATTGATCAGGATTATTAAAATCAGCGTAGCGAGCATCAATGCACATTGCTTTGTATTTTTCCAAAGTTTTTGGTTTGGCGAAGTAAAAATAAGTTGTTCTTTTGGCAATTTGTCCATCAAAATTTTGGCAGCTCGTGAGCCAAAATTGCCATCAACACCAGTACAAAGAATTTTTTTCATTTTATATCCTTCACTTTTTTTATTTTACAAAATAATGGAAGGGAAATAAATTAAAGAGTAATCGTGACATTCTCATCTTTTGTTTGAATATCAGCAATAATGAGCTGACCATTATTTTTTCGCCATTTCTTCAGTATTCGGTAAATTGACTTTATTGTCGCCTCGTCAATTGAAGGTGCGATACGCTTTAAAACGAAATGAGATAGAACAAACTTAGTTGGAAGAATCAAAGACATTTTTTTCTTTGCACTTTTAATCTTTATCTTCATAATCAATTGCGACTTTAACGATATCACCATCGGCACTCGACACATTAATAATTTCGCCAACAATTCCACGTTCCGCTAAATCAAACACTTTATTCCAATCTATCTTCTTTATTGCCTCGGAATTCGATCCTAAATTAATGTCGGCACCAGAATTAACTAGTGCTTTTACAACTGCTAGCGGTAAGCGAATTTTAACGGTGTCGCCATCATTCGATAGAATTTTGATTTGAAGTAAAAGTAAGTCAGTATCAAGATTCTTTTTGACTTCCATTTTTCTTTCAACTGGATTGCCTAACAATTCATCGACACTGATATCAAATAGTTTTGATAAAGTTAAAAGCATAGCTACATCTGGCTCGCTTTGGTCGTTTTCCCACTTTGATATGGCTTGATTGGAAATGTTAAGTTTATCTGCTAACTCTTCTTGAGTTAATCCTTTGCTTTTGCGGAGCGCTGCAATGCGCTGTCCTAAAGTTGTTTTCATCGTGAATACCTCCATGTCATATCAATAATTTAAACAGCCGAAAATATTTTTTACATATCCAATCAGTTGAATCGCTATATTTTTGGTGGAATATTATCCAACTAAAAGTAGAAAATCTATTTTATGGTTGCATAATGCCCGCAAAAACAAGCCAAGCGAGCAAGGTTTTAGCGACCAAACTTAAAATAATGTAAACTCGTTCGCCATATAAATAATCTTTCCATTTACCAATCTTTTTATATTGAAGAACCATATTGATAGGAAATAGATTAAAAAGTATAAAATATGAGGCGGCTATAACAAATACAAACCAAGGGATTTGAGATAGATCTTCGCAAGAAAGCAAACTGATAAGGACGATAATCCAACCGCCAATGCCACTGACACATCCAAAAATAAACGGTAGCCAATTTGTCTTCTCTTTTCCTTGATTCATTTTTTCCATCAATAGTCCAAATAAATTCATTGATGCATTTAATAAAAAGATAAGAATTAATGTGCCTAAATCATAAACGCCAAACAAAGCGGCAATCAGCACCATCATAATAGAAGAGGATAAGGCATATTCATACCAGCGAAACACATTGATGTTTGCCTCTAATCCGCGATTGTAATAATCATTCACTTTTTTAGGAACGCTGACAAGAAAATGAAAAAATGCTGAGATGAACAAAAAGAGCGATACAAATATCCCAAATGGTAAATCAAAAAGAGTTTTTGTCGTCGCTACGAGCGTATTAATCGTTTGCTCGTACGCTAAATAAGTTGTAGTAATACCTGGCTTAAAATCAGCGATTTGTTTGACAAAAATAGCTAAAAAAAGCATTACAAACGCTTGCAATAAATGAATTGAACCCATAACTATGTTAAAAGTTCTAATCTTTTTCGTTTTTATGTTATCCATATTCAATCTCCTTTTTATATTATATCAATCTTCATTTATTATTTGCTCGTTTTTTAAAAGAGCGCGTTTCAGCGATAAGCCGCCGCTATAGCCAACTAATTGATGGTGCAATCCAACAACTCGGTGACAAGGGATAACGATAAGCAAAGGGTTGTGCTTTAAAGCGCCACCAATCGCTTGTGCAGACATATGAGTTTGACCAGTAATGAGTTTTACTTCTTCAGCGATTTGACGATATGTTTTAGTTGTTCCATAATCAATTTTTTGAACAATGTTCCATACTAGTTTTTGAAACTGAGTTCCGCTCGGCTTAATTGGGATTAAAATCTTTGGATTTTTATTTTGAAAATATTCATCAAGAAATTGAATAGTTAAAGAAAAAATATGGAGATTTGGATTATAAGTGTAGCTCGAAGGCAATTTTTGATCAGCGAAAAAAAGTTGCGTTAAAAATTGTCCATCGCTTACTAGATAAATATCTCCTAGAGGAGATGAATATGTCGAATAATAAATCATGATTTAATTGAAAGAGAAGCGAGCCACTGTTTTATTTCTTCATCACTTATATGATTGAGAACTTTACCTTCAATCCAATGGCAGTGAGGAGAACTCTTTTTTAAATTCTCAATAGTGTGTCCCATACCGCTGCTTCCAGAAGTGGCAAAAGTAATAATAGTTTTATCCGCTAAATCATACTTTTTAAGAAAAGTATTCACAATGGTCGGGGCGATATACCACCATATCGGAAAACCGAGGAATATAACATCGTATTGTTCTATATCTAGATGTTTGTCAATGATGGGAGGGCGATACTCTAACCGATTCATTTCAAGACTTGAACGGGACTTGGAATTACGCCAGTCTAAATCTTGATCACTATATGGAATAGTTGGCTCAATTTCAAATAAATCTCCACCAATGAATTGCTGGATTAGACTAGCATAATGTTTAGTTGTTTTAGTGGGACTAAAATAAGCAATCAAAATGTGATTCATAATTATTCCTCACTCAATAAATAATATTCCACTTTTATATTATCAATATTAAAGCGTGAACAAAATGTTATTTAGTGATTTCGATGCTATGAATTGCAAAATTAGATCCGGCGTTTTTTCCATCGGCAGTAAATTCAATTTTGGAAGTCATAGTAATCAAAATTTTATTTGCTCCATTTCCGTTAAGCGTAAAAGAAATAGGTTCATTAGAAAAATCAACGCTATAGGAAGGGATGCCGGGAACGGAATTATTTATAATATCATCAGCTGTAAGAGTATGAGAAAACTCATATGTATCAATAACATCGTAATGGCTAAATCCACTATCATCTAGATAATAATCAATAGCTTCGACTTTGTAAGAAAACACTTTATTAAGCGCTGTTTCATTTAAACTTTCAAGATTGGTAAGATGAGCATACATGGTAATATTCATTTGATCGGTTAAATGATCAATATCACATGTTCTGACATAACCATTAGGATCAATAAGATTAATATAATTTGAGCCGAATTTTGAATTAGCTGTTGAATATCCTTCTTGAAAAAATGGCAAGCTATCGTCCTCGTAACCACTAAAATCTTTGTAAAAAATAAGATTAGAATCCTCGCTACTACTTTCAATTTCAGAAGATTGTTCATTTGATTCAGATGATTCGAGAGAAGAGCTTTCTTCTTGAGAACTTTCATCTATGGAAGAAGAAATACCGCAACTAGTTAATAGTACAATAAATAATAGACACAATAAATTTTTTTTCACAAATTTCCTTAATATAAATATTTTACTACTATTAAAACATTATATTAGGAAAACTACTATTTAGAAATAGTTTTAGGTAAACACGCCACAATGATAAGACCAATAAAACCTAAAAGTAAGCCTCCAAAAAACCATCCGGCAACGCTTCTTCCCTTTTGATATGCAATAATTGGGCAAGCAACTGCTGAAAAAATAGTGTTAATACAACCTAACGCAATCGCGATATAATAAGCCGATTCAGATATCATAAATTTTCCTCCTAACAAGGAAAAAGAAAGATAAACTATAGGATAAAATTATTTAATAGTATTTAATATACTATTGTATGTTTCGATTAAACGATAAGGATTTTTGATTTCTTTTAACACAATTGGATCGTCCCTGTCTGTAAGATAAACAAATATTGTACCATGCCTTTTGTTGGCTTTATGGTCAACATCTATTTTGACGATTTTATTAAAAGGAATTGTAGTTGTTTTAATTGCTACAGAAGTGCTTACTATTTTTAAACAATCATTGGTTAATTTTCCACAATTGGTTGAAACACGACCATAGACAATATTTCTAACACAAAAAGGAACTCGAGCAGTTGATATAATGCCAAGTCCAGTTGATATCGATGCTCCAAATAGCAAAAACCAATGATAAATTTCAAACTTTTCGCCACTTCTGAGAAACAAACATATTAGTAAAACAATGGCCAAAGCATCGAAGACAACTGCTAAAATAATCCAAATGACATCGCTTTTTAAAAAATAATAACAGCCAATGAATAGTTGATAGAACTTTTTATTTGATTACTATCTGTCTTATTAATAGTTTCTTTGTTTAAAACTTTGTGCAAAACTTGATCATTGTCTAAATTAATTGTTTCGTCAAGCAAGGCGTCAAATGAAACATTTAACGCATCTGCAAGATCTCTAATATTCTCTAATTTAGGTTCAAAATTACCATTTTCCCAATCGGAGATAGTTTGACGCGATATGCCGTTTTCATTAACCCTTGATAAACGATATCCCAGTTGTTCTTGTGTTAAACATCTTGCTTTTCGAATAATCCGAATTTTATCCGATAATTTCATCTATCTCTCCTCCTTTCGAGAAAAATTGTAAAATAATGTCTTGTATTTGCTCTACCAAGTCCATACTTGAATTATGTCAAGCTCTACTTTGCAATCAACAAAAAATTAAACTATTCTTTATTGCTAAAAAAATGCTTGTATATTTTATCTTGAAGTTTAGAAGGAAGACATGACAATAGTTTCATTTTAAAAGAGTTGTTAACATTATAGACATCTTTTGGATGTTTAGCATAAATTGCCTTGCGGAATGTTTTAATAATTTTTGAAGTATCTTTAGCCTTAACGAGTTCTTTATCCATCAAAAATTTCATTCGAAATAACGGCTTTTCGAAATATTTTGTTTCTTTGGTCAATTCGTTGAATTGATTCTGAATATTATTTTGCATTTTGGTCTTAAAAGCACCTGGTCTAATTTTAATGACTTTTACGCCCAATGAAGAAACTTCACGTCTCAGCGAATCATTATAAATTTCCACCGCGTGTTTACTCATTGTATAAAAACTATGAAACGGAATGGCGTCTAAAACACCATATTCGCTCGACACATTGATAATGCGACCTTTGGCTTTTAATAATAAGTCGAAAAAAGTTTGATTCATTCTATACATTCCAAACAAATTGATATCCATTAATCTCAATGCTTTATCAGGCTCTATTTCCACGGTTGAACCCAAAATAACAATTCCAGCAAAATTAATTAATAGATCAAGTCTATCGGTCTTTTTTAAAATCTCTGCTTTGGCGAGTTGAATGTCACTCATATTTGTCACATCAACTTTGAAAGTGGCAACATTGCTATATTGTTCCAATTCTAGTGAAAGTTTTGGATTAATATCGAGAGCGAAAATATAATAATCATCTTTAATGAGATTAATTACTTCTTTAGCTAAACCGCTCGAGGCGCCTGAGATGAGAGCGTATTTCATATCACTTAATATTTTATAAATATTTCTCGACTTATTAAATGGCGAAATACAATTTGCAAATAAAATGTAAAATACTCTTGTTATTCTAATTTTAGAATATAGAATTATTACTTGTGAAAAAACAAAAGTTTCCTTTATTTAGCTTATTCTCCCGCAATAAAGAAGTCATCAAATTGGCTGTTCCAGTTTTTATCGAACTTATTTTAGGTGTCGGTATTGGCTATGTTAATCAATTCATGTTTGCTGGTGTACCGCAAGCGACCAACGCCATCGGACAAGTGAATCAAATAAGCAATATCTTTATTGTTGCGTTTAGCGTGTTATCAACATCCTCTCTTATTCTCATTACACAATTAAAAGGATCAGATAATGAGGAAGGAGTAAAAAAGATTTATCCTCTTACACTATTTTTGAATTTATTTATCGGAATAATTGTCTGTGGCATTCTTTTAGCCATTTCACCTTTTATCTTTGATTGGATGCAAGTTGATAAACGAATTATTCCGCTGGCTAAACTCTACTTATATATCTCAGCACCTTCTCTTATTTTTTATTCTTTAAATCAGGCTTTTTCTAGTTTTTTGCGGGCGAATAAAAAAATGGTTCAGCCAACCATTATTTCATTTGCTACTAACATTATCAATATTGTCATTTGTGCCATTGTGCTTTGGGGAATTCCAAATCTCGATATTGAAGATCAACTAATCGGTGTAGGTTTGGCAATACTGATTTCACGATTTATTTCATGCCTTATTTCATATATTTTCTTTAAGATAACTGTTAGAGCGAGAATATCGTTCAAATCGCTTCGACCATTTCCGTCCTTGCTCCTAAAAAAACAACTAAAGATTGGATTACCAACAGCCGGGGAAACTTTATCGTACAATTTATCGCAATTTGTTCTAGCGATTATTGTCAACTATTCTTGCACAGTTTTAGATCAAAATTTAAGAACATATATTATGACTATCACTTCCATTATTTACTTGTTCGCTAGCGGAAGCGGAATAGCTATGCAAGTCATCGAAGGTAATCTTTTGGGCAGTCAAAATAAAGAAGCTGTTTATAAACTTGTTTGTGATACGGGTAAAATGGCACAAATTGTGTCCTTTGTCATGTCACTAATCGTCCTAGGCATTTCTTATCCACTTTTTGGAGCATTGATGACTCCGGCAATAAACAACCCAACAATCAATGTCAATAATGTGGATTTTATGTACTGCGGATTGACTGCAGTTTTTTGCCTTTGCATCAATGTTGTGTTAGAGCAAGGTAGAGCAACTAATCTAGTCTATGTTAAAGGATTAGAGACAGCTGGAGATATTGCATTTCCAGTGATAAGTTCTATCGTCACATCATGGGTGTTTACAGTCGGGGCTTCAGCACTTCTATGTACCGTCTTCAAATTAGGTATTTATGGTGCTTTTATTGGCGCTTGCCTCGACGAATGTGTACGCGGAATTGGCTTTTATATTCGCTGGCGAAAAGGTGGATGGAGACAAATAAATCTACTAAAAGGTATAAATTAATCCTAAATTAATCATTAATTTCATTTTCAATCATATTGAGCAAATCTTGTGCAAAATTGTTCCCAGCTATGACGGCTTGTGAACAATATTTTTTTGCAGGAGATAAATTCTTTTTTATACCTAAACCATAAAAATAGCATAAGCTCAAATAAAACAAACCTTTTGGATGGTTGCTTTTTTTAAATCTTTTTAAACACGAGAATGCTTTATCGAAGATACACATATTATAAAAAATAGCGCCTAGAATAAACGCTGCATCGTCATTCCCGTTGTTTGCTTCTTTTTCGTAAAATGAAACAGCTTCCTCGACATAATCGATGTGTCCAACACCGAATATTGAGTTGTAAGAAAAATATTTTTCATAGGAGAAGGTACAATCATCTTCGAAACTCATAAAATAGTCATATGCTTTTTTCTTATCGTTATTGTCTGACTTTAAATAATAAATTCCCAAGCTCAAAATTGCGCTATTATCTTTCTGTTTTGCAGCCATTTTTAAATATTTGATCGATTTTTCGATATCGGTTGGAAAGTCAAAGTCATTAGTTCGATAAAATTGACCAAGAAAGACTTGGGCGTAAACACAACCTTTTTCAGCACTTTGAATCAACAGTTGTTCAGCTAACGCTATATCTTTTTGATAATTTTTGCCACCAAGAGAAAATACTCCTTTAAGAAATAATCCTTCACTATCATCTAATTCAAAAAGCTTAGGTGCAAGTTGTTCAATTAGTATCGACTGATCATATCCAGCATTAACAGCAGGCAAAAAATAATATATGAAGGCAGCTCGATATGCGTATTTTTCTAGTCCGCCTCTAGCCGCATTGCAATAATGTTGAAAAACCTCATCAATGTCTACGCTGTTAGGATTATTCTTTTTAGAAAGCAAATCGCCCAACAATCCACAAGAGTTTGGATGTCCTCTAATCGATAGTTTATACAAAATAGCCATGCCTCTATTTTCATCTATCTCGTAGTGCGTACCATCAAAGTAATTGAGTGCTATTTCATATTCGGCATCACAATTATTGAATAATTTGGCTTCTTCGAATAGTTCAAAAGCAATCTTTTCGTCTTTGCGAACGCCAATGCCTAGTTCAAAAAGAAGGCCAGTATTATACATTGCGCAGGGATTATTTAAGCTAAGTGCTATTTGCATATTCTCGAGCATACTAGGGATTTTTTCACTATCTATAGATCTATCAAAATTGTCGAAAATTTTCCTAGCTAGCAAATACGATCCACTATAAGGAAATAAATATTTATTCGAAGAAAGAGAAGAATAATCCAAAAAAAGTTTTGGATTGATTTTTTTAAAACAAGTACTTCTCTTTGAAATCATATTCTAATCTTCGCTTGGAGCATTTAAAAAATCATCTAATTCTTTAATGCCGCATTCGCCGTTAGATACTTCTTTAATTTTTAAAACAAACGGATCATATGTTTTTAAACCATTATATATAACAGTTTCAAACAAATCGTCATCAACTTGCTCATTATATCGGTAACAATTTCTAAATAGCACCGAATTATTTTCAAATATAATTTCAAAATTGCCTTCGTAGAGGCAATTATTTACCATGCAAACAGCGACCGCAGTTTCAAGTAAAAAAGAATCATCAATTGTAAATGCAAATAAAAAATGAACAAAAATCCTTTTACTATCTAAGTCGAATTCAATCATGCAAGTTGAATCAAGATCTCTGTTTTCCTCTGAAGTCCACTGCAAAATAAAATTTTCGTCCGATTCTTCAAAATTAAGTTTGTTTCTTTTTAAAAATTGTCTAAATTGTTCTTTTATGTTTTTCATTTTGCCGTCCATTCTCCTATATCTTTAATATCGAGTTGAATTATTGGATGGGTATTTCGTAGCAAAAGATAATCGAGCCGTTCATTAGAACCAAAAATCTTGTCGTCCCAATGCAGTTCCAATAATTCATCATTATCATCATCGAAAAAGTATGCGCTACCGCTTAAAAAATAATTATTTTTAGATTCTACTAACTGTTTTGTATCAAGATCCGACTTATGAAAAAAATTACAAGTTTCTTTTTCTCCCCATTCAGCAATTAAATAATATCGAATTATTTCAGCAATTGTCGCATTTGAATCAACTCGAATACCTCTTTGACTAGTATTTTCTCCGTTTTTATAATACAAAACGATATCAGCTTTGAAGATACCATGGTTGATTTTTTTCTTTCCATTATGGAAATCGCTGAGCAAGTTCAATAATTTTTGTATGTGAGGACTTATACTATCAATATTATTTTCGTTATCGCCTTCAACTTGCTCATCGAACGCACTTGCGATATCACAGATAACACTTTTATCAAGCCGACAGTAATAATGACCATTGAATTCTTTTATTAAATCGTATTTGCACAACTTACTTAAAGAGTATTGAAATGACCTAGCATCAACTTTGATTATTTTTTCAAGAAGGCTTTTGGCAATGGGCGCGCCAGTATAAATAGCTGATAAAATGGTCAAATCAGTTCTAAATAAATTGTTTTTAAACATCGTGATGCCTTGAGAAGAAAATTTTTGGACAAATTTATTTTGGGCGTCTTTGTTTTGCTGATTTCGCGAAAAATAACCATTTTCATCAAGTTTTAATGATCTGTTGCCAATCAAAATATTAATAGCATTAAAAATATCCTCAGTTGAATAATTGTTTAAACTTTTTAGAATTTCTTCAAAAGTCAAATTCTCATTTTCATCGAATAAAAAATAGACTTTTAATTCAGCGCTCATTTTTTATTCATCCCTTCTTTTGCCAAACTTAAAGCGACAATGACATTGATTAAATCATTTATCCTATCTGTTGCATTAAGTTCAAAAAAAGTTGTCAAACAGTTGTGTTCTCTTGCTGAATCAATTCTTGTTTGGCTATAAACCCAACCATTGGCTATCAAAAATCTTGACCATCGTTCATGTTCAACGCACGATAAGAATGTAAATTTATCAACAAGATAATCCGCACTATTATTAAATTCATCTTCTGAAGGATAACTCCTTATGAAAGAAGCCATTATCGGTTTGAATAAAGCGGCAAAAACATTCGACTGTTTTTGGAAAAGACTGATTTGCCATTTTTTCTCAACGATATAATCTGCATTTGTGCGAAATTTATCAGTGAGGGTTTGATTAATATCATCCAAATCTTGACTATTCAGAGATAGTTTTTTATTTGAAATAACCTTTTTGACAAATGAATTTAACAAACTATCTCCACTAGATGGTCCTAAAATATGATTTTTTTCATCAAAGATAACGCCATAGCGGAAATTATATTCCATAAATGCATCTTCTCTAATGATGTAATCATATGAATAAATTGTTTCGCGGCAGCCAAAAGCGATGACATGGACATAATCACTATTTTTTACTTCATCGAGGCGGCAAATATTCTTTTGATTGATAATATTAACAGCAACAATCTTGTGCTGTTCTATTGTAACACTTTCGTGATTTAATCGATTAATAATCGCATTAGCAGCTCTAATATTTATCTCATCATCACCGAGCGCAATAATAATGAGATTGTATTTTTTGGCTAAAACATGGTTGCCATCTTTGTACAAAAATTTAACAAAATCTTGATTAAAACAGGAGGCATTATGAAAAATGAAAACAGGAAGTTTAAAGCATTTATTATCTTTTATTCCTCTTGATAAATAAGAATTGGCTTTTTCACTTATAATTCTCTGCTTTTTCTTTTCTAATTCTTCTGAGGTATCGTTATTGCAACAAACGATTAAAGGATGCTGAAGGGCAAAAATACCGCTGATTGAATCCATTTTCGTGTCAAAAATGTCTGCTTCAAATCCATCAATTTCAAAATTTGTCGAAAGATTAGCTGAGTTAATATAAGCTTGCAAAGTTGCTTGCTGGCCGGTATAGCCAAAACCAAGCGTTAATACACGATATGTATTTGTATAAGCTCTTACACCGTCAAGCTCTTCAACCATTTCTATCCCACCATTTTCAAATGCTTGGATTTTCTTATTGATAAAATCGCGAGAAACTAAATTTGCTTCATTGAGAACATGAATGGAAAAATACTGTCTTAAATTTCCTGCTTCAGCTTGAATCGCCTTTTCTTGAATTGTTTGGGATTCGCCATTTTTATCGCTGCGTCTTAATCCGCATATTTCGTCAAGCCTTTTGTCGTAGAAAATGTAATTGAGATAGTTGTTCGTCAGCACATATAAATTAACATGATAATATTTGTTCTTTCGATGAAATTCTTTAACCATCATTTGAATCTCTTCAAAAATATCATCAGCGTTGTTTGTCTCTTTTCCCACTGTGTCTTTATTGTCAAGAGCAAAAATATGAATTGAAGGATAGTTTTTGCTAAAAGTTTTATTAGTTTTGTTTTGAAAGTGCTCATTATCAACATACAAATGTAATTTGGATAAAACTGATCTATTTCTTTCTTTGTCGTGTGATAAGGAATAAGGCCAATAAATGTATCCTTTGGCCATAATCTCTTTCATCGTCTCATCGTTTCGATTAAAAGGAGGCAGATTTTGACCAGTGAAGATAATTAAACATTTTTTATTTTTAACATCCTTTGTACGATATGTTTCTACAATTGAATTAGCCAATATAAGAGAATCGCTAGTAACACATTTAAAGATATAAATATCTTTATTCTTACGTATTTTTAAAATGCAACGATTAATAACTAACGAGAAGTAACTATATATCTCATAGTTAAAACGTGTTGCTAAAACGCTAACAAAAATAATAGCAGCTAAAATAGAACTGCCAGTATATAAATATTGAAGAGTAGCACTTGAGATAATACCAATATCCTCGCTCAACCCTTCAAATACCAAACCTCCAAATCCGTTATACAAAGCATAGAAAAAGGCTGTAACGCCGCTTTCAATATTTTTTGGAAGCACGATAGAGATAATTGTTAATTTAATAGCAAAACTAAAGATGAGAACAGCAACGATATACAAGACTTCTACCAAATATTTGTTGCCTGAATATTTTTGTCGTGTTTTGATGTAAGCAACCATTAAGATAATGTAAGCAATAGCTAAAATAATGATGCCAAGAACAACTCCAATAGCAAAGTGCCAACCACCGCTTAACGCTACATCAAAAATGCAATTCATAAATAAACCTCTATTCTAAAACTTTGTCGATAATTCCATATTCTTTGGCTTCAAAAGCACTCATCCAGTTATCGCGCTCGCAGTCGCGGTGCAACTCTTCAAAACTTTTTGATAAATTTTTAGCCATAATCTTCTCTAACTCAAGACGGCTATTTTCAATTTGCTTAGCCATTCTAGCAAGAGATGATTGGGCTTTTAAAACTGGTGAAGAAGAATAAATCAATGGTTGATGGATGAGAATGCGGCTATGCGCCAGAGCAAATCTTCTTCCCTTTTGACCGCAAGATAATAAGAAGGCACCCATCGATGCCGCCATGCCAAAGCATACTGTGCTGACAGGAGCTTGAATGTAATTAATGACATCGTATATGGCAAGTCCGCTTAAAATACTTCCGCCGCTCGAGTTAATATACATAACAATTTCTTCAGTGTGGGATTGCTTGTCTAAGAGCAAAAGACGCAAAATGACATCCATTGCAACATTTTCATCAATTTCTCCACTAATGAGGATAATTCTCATATCTTTGGCCATAACTATTTCCTCAACTTAAATGATTTTGTCAATAACGCCATAAGTTAGCGCTTCTTCAACATTCAATGTGATGCCGGCTTCTAAATCTTTATGAATTTTTTCGACTGGTTGACCGGTGTGTTCAGAAAGCATTTTTTCAAACACTTCTCTTTCGATTGCTGCTTCTTTGGCGCTAATGCGTATTTCTGTTTCTTGATTGACGCCTTGATTAATTACACCATATGGTTGTTCAAAGTTAATTTGACTATGTTTTAAAGCGTATCGATGCCCTTTACTACAGCACGCCAAAATTAATGCAGCATATCCGTTGGCAAATCCAATACAAGTTGCAGATATTGGCGATTTGATTCTTTTAATCGTGTCGTAGATAGCAAGCGAGTCGAGATATTCCCCACCCAGAGAACTAATGAATAATTGAATTTCGTCATTGCTCTCCGAATCAAAAGTTAAAAGAGAAAAAATAATTGATGTCGCTTTAGCGTTGTCGATTGGACCGCAGATGACGATAGTTCTATCCTTGAACAATTTATCTTTTATATCCGTATAATTTTCACTCATCTTTTTTCTCCTCTTTTTTGACAATCTTATAGCCGTTTTTGTGCAATAGCCAAACTAAATCATCCATTATTTGATAGTCATAACGGATAACATCTGTTTCTTCTTCTGAGAGATGCTTGACTTCGGCCATTATTTTTCTAAATTCAATTAAGCCTTCAAAAGTAGTAATATTGCCATGCCTTCTCAAATCTAGACGTTTTGAATCATTGTTTTTAATTTGTTCAATAGTTGAAGGAATATTTCCTTTGGAAATCATGTATGCATTCCATCTTTGATGCTCCAAGATAGCTAGATTTTCTCTTACGCTATGGCTCACTCGTTCATTTGTATAAACAATGGTTTTTTTACCTTTGACATCTTCTCTTGTGTCGTCATAGACAATCGGATCGTCTTTTTCATAAGCCTTTTGATATGCTGCACTTTCATCGCCAAGAGGACTGTTAACTGGAGCATAATCAAACCCGAGCAACTGGAGTTTGGAACGGATACTTAAAATCGCGTAAATGTTGCTTTCTCTTTGAATTTGATGCATCGCGTACCAACTCTTCGTCGCTTCTTCAATTACTTGCTTGGCTGTTTCTAAATTCATATTGCTTTTGATGTTATATGAAAGATGTCGATCCATTGCCATCAATTCAATTTTTTCTGTCACAATTTTATCGATATCATAGACAACTTCGCTCTCATTGCCAAAAGTATAGAATCCGCTCGTCGATATAAATTCTTTATTGACGACTTGTGTGGCTAATTCGCCGTTGCGAATTTTGAGAAAAACTTTGGTTTTATTGAATAATCCCCACTCTTTTAACTTAGAACATATTTTCTCAGCTAAATCGAGATTTTCTAAATCGGTACCGAAAGCAATAACGATGTAATTAAACGCTTTTCGTCTACCTTGCGGGTGGATATTGCTTTTAATCATTTCATAAAAATGATTATCATTAATGTCTAGTTTTAAGAAATTATCATTGGCAGGGAAAGGAGGGAGTGGCAAATATTTATCTTGATCTGTATCCAATTCGCTTTTAAAGCGATAAAAAGCATGATTTAAGTTTTTTTCGTTATTAGAAATTTCTTTATCATAAATAAAATAATTAACTGGTTTATCGACAAGACGATGATTTCTGTCGAAAGTAATAAATTGATTGATGGCCACGGAAGAGAGGAATATTTGCTGATTTGTTTTCCCGTATCCGATAAGAATAACATTGAGATCGACATCTTCTTTAATCGTTGCACTACTATAATCAATTTCATCATCATTCATAAATTGGGTAAGAGGATATTTGTCGATAAAATCATTCGCAACAATTTTGTATTTATTCAAATAATGAACGCATCCATTTGTTTTTTTAACATAATGGGAAAAAGATGAAACATTTTGTGGCTCACCAAAGACATAGACGCGAAGGCCACAATCGACATCAGAAGTATATTTTGTCAACTTATCATCAAGAATGATGTTGCTGATTTGTTCGGTGAGAATAATATTTTTTTCATCGTTGCCAGTATTAATAATTACTTCTACGCTACGATTTGTAAAATTCTTAAAAAGTTTGGACAATTTATCATAAAAATCAGTGTTATCAAAATATTTGATATAGCAAATTTTGTTTATATATGTGAAATCTAAATAGTTCTTGCCAGCTTCTGCGAATAAAATAACATTATATTTTTTACTTTTAATCGATTTGAGCACCGATTCATTGCTCTTATTAAATCCGATAACAACATAAATTTTTTTCGCAACATGCGTGTAATAAACTCTTTTAAAGAAATTAACAATACTTTGTCCAAACAGCGCAAAAGCAAATAAAAAGACATTCAAGACAACAAGACAAAAAAGAATATACATGGAAGCGGCATAATACGCATTGGTTTCCATATATGAATAAATACCTGATATCTTGATTTTTAAAACAACCAAATCAATGGTGTCATTAATCGCGCTTATAAACGATTGATCTAATTTGTTATTGATTTGATAATATCCAATCCAATAGAGAAAAATAGCAATAAAGTAGATGAAAGCAAACTTTCCTTTTTTAAAACCTTTGAGATAAGACAACTTATCGCCGCGTTTTAAAACACACAATTTCGTCACTACATATAGCGCGTAGAAAAGTAAAACAATGAGACAAAGAGTAATAAGTATATCAACCGCGAGCATATTGTTTAATCTCCTAAGATATCATCTAGATCAATTTTCTTCTTTTTCTTAGTATGCATTTCTTGCAGTTTGGGCCAAATGTATTGAGGACCATTAAATCCGCCGTGCTCATGAGGCACACATGTTTTTAAACCTTCAACGTCTTGATGATCTTCGTATGCACCACATTCACCGCAGACATAGCTTCGAATAAACTGCGCAACCATGACAGGCTTATATGTTCTTTTGGTATATATTTCTCCCGGCTCGATTAAATCTAGCGAACTGACGGGAACAAGAGGAACCTCAACCAAGTTAGGCTGTGATTCATTATTTAGATAGCTAGAAAACGATGGTACATAATGCATACCACATTGTTTCGAAAAGTCTTCTTTAGTCGCTCGATTTTGAGCTCCTAAAAAGATTTGTGAACTACAATTATCTCGTATAATTGTTGCGACATCTGCTGTGTAAATAGCGTCAAGTTGAAAATATGATTGCAAATAAAGATGGAACCAAATGTTGCGGCTTCTAGCCGTAGCAATTTTATTTTCAAAATCTTTTATTTTTGGAACATTCCCAAATTCATCGAGCAAAAAATGGAATTCGCGCGGGCGCTCGCTACACTCGGCGCGCATAATCAAATGTCGATAAACATAGTCGATAAAAATGCCAGCGATGCGATAGTCATTTTTTTCATAATCGCGTGTAATGAGAAAAATGGCATACGGCTGATCATCAGGAATGTTATCGATATCAATATTATTACCATTGGTCAATGCATAAATGTGGGCTTGAAACCAATCAGTCATCGAATTATCAAAAACACCACAATAATTTCTCATTGTATTAGGGGAATTATTCAACGCGGCCGACAATAAAGCTTTTGTTCGAACATCTTTATCGACCAGAAGTGGATGATTGTTGAATCTAGCGTTTTGACTACTTCCAGAAAATTCTGAATCAGTGAGAGTATTTTTGAGCGTTGTATAATAAAATTGTAAATTGTTCAAATTGAGCATGTCTTTTGTAAATCCACTTTTGGGATTAACTAAATCAGTAAGCATACAGCGAATAATGCCCTTTAATAAATCAATTGCGCCATATTCCCAAGTCTTATCATTTCGAGATTGAACAACAATCATTGTATTAGCTAATTCATTTAGCGATGAATCCAGTTCGGCTTCAATCAAATCTTTTTGAATCCGAACATATTCATCAAAGTCATTACCGTTGGCAAAGGCTTTGCCATCATATTCGATATAATTTTCCGAATTAAAATCGCTTATATCGCTATACAATTCTAACGAAGCAGATGGAATGCCAGTCTTATATTTCATTCCTTTGCCAATCGAAAGAGTTTTAATTTTAATGCTATACAAATCTTCAAAAACACTCCAGCGATCAGAACGGCTAGTGTTTTTGAAATTTAAAACGAAGGTTTTATAGCCCTGTTTTTGAAGAAAATCGGCATTTTTATCAAATAATTCACCCTTTGGATCAGTAATAAAAAGGCTGGACTTATTTTTTTTAGAAGCGATGGCTCTTAACTGCGGCACAACACATCCCGTCGTCTTTCCACTACCCGTCGCCCCAACATACAATTCATGATTTTTAGGTAAAAAGAAATATCGCAGTTCGCATTCTTTTTTCTTTTCTGCTGATAGTTTCAAGAAGCTTTTTGTTGAATAAATATTTCCCTCTTTATCAATGAAATCGCTAGCCACAGGAAAACCTTTGACAACAGTCTTTGGCAAATCTTTGTACATGACCACTTCAACATTGTCTGTTTCATCCAAATCCAAATATGTAATCTTTTTAGAGACTTCTAAATATTTTTCTTGATATTCGTTTTTAATTTTTTCGCTCAACGACATTTTCGCCATATTTCATTTCTCCTGTTTCTATAGGATAAAACCTATTCTAGAATCTGCTTCAAGCGAAGAATTTGTTTCTTCTTTCCACTGCTCTTTTTTGTATTCGTTGATATATTTCATCGCTTTTTTAAAACTAATATCATCTTTTAAAATGACTTCTACAAAAGAAAAATCGATGTTAAAAACTTGAAATCGCAAAATGATGTCTTGCCTAATTGAAGATATAATCGCATAGTAACAAATGGCTTGTTCGTGGTATTGTTTTTTCACTTCATCGGATAATTCGGTAATACCCGATCGCAAATATTGACTGCTTAACTCGCTTATTTCATTAAAAATACACGCTTTTTCTTGATTGCCAATCAAAGTATAGACATACGATAAATATCTTAAACTTGCAACATCGCCCCAAAGAGCAGCTTGTAAAAAGCGTTTAATCGCTTCGCTATAATCCTGTTTGGTGCCGATGCCGAGCGCTTTCATGATGCCGACTTGTTTCGTACAAATTAAATTGCCAACGCTGCTGGCGATATTGATTTTGTTATATCGCACATTAGGCTGATAAGATTTAAAAAAGTGATAGTCAAACCAGCTTTGATTCACTCCCATTTTTTGCATCATAGCGTCATTGCTAAGAGAATTGAGTTTAGTTAAAACATCACACTTTATATCAAGCAGCACATCTGCATCATTTATTTTTGAGCCGAGAGTGCGAGTACTATAAAGAGCGTTACAATCCGCCATAATACTTAAAATTGTTAAATCATCTAAGATGATTTTTTTGCATTCTGCCACTAAAGAAGAATCTAACTTAAACGATTCGCCAATAAAATCGATGATATTTGAAGCGTTTTTTTCAAATTCTTCGTTGGATTTATTACTTAATATAGTCGTGGATAGAACCATATTATAAAATGCTCTATAATGTTCGAACACTTTTCTGTCCATGATAAAATCTCCTACTTTACTAACTTTTATTTTAACAATAAACAGTAAAAAGATAAATGAATATTACAAAGAAATAGTTAACGAAAAAATTAAGAGAAAATCCACTTTTTCTCGATGAATTGATAAAGTGATTCTTTATTTTTAAAAGGTGATTTATATTGCTCTTGTTCCTTCTCTAGCACTTTCAATTTCATGATGTATTTTTCACAAGCATTTAAATATGATTCTTTAGACATCGTGCCAAATTCATGTACGAGTCTAATTATATCGATAACACAACTTTTAACTTCTTCTAGTCTTCGATAATTTTCAATCTGTCGCGTAGCAGATTCTCGATCGTATTGAAAGTGAGAAAAATATTCATCGAGGAAAATTTTTTCTTGTTCTTCAGAATAAAACATTTTGTGTAAATGAATGGCTACGTCGTATAAAGGATCAGTAAATTGGGTTAGTTCCCAATCGATGATGGCAAATTTTCCATCGTCTTTTAATAGCACATTGCCACGATGCAAATCGCAGTGATTTAGACAAGTGATGTTCTCAAAAATTTCATCTTTATGACTGGCTAGCAAGAGGTTAATATCAGTGGGAAATCCCATTTTAATGTACATATTTTGATATCTTAAAAACCACTTGTTAACAAGATTCGAAATAAAAGAATAATCATAGGCATAAAACGATTTGGTTGTGCTATATAAGTTATCATTGCTTGGAAGACATGTTCGACAAGAATGGAAAGTGGCCATAATTTGGGCGAATTGAAGCACAAAATTATTAGTTAATTCTTTATTATCGGAAATAGTTGCTCGCAACTGTTTTCCTTCAATAAAGGAGTGAACAGACACAATGGTATGATTCAAAATGCCATTGCCAATGAAATGAGGATGATCGACAGATAAGTTAATTTCATCCAAGAAATTGAGCACATCATTTTCATTAAATACATGAATATCAACTGTATCAAAATCTTCCACTGGAATTCTTAAAATATATTTGGCTCCATTGACTGAAACAGTATGGTTTTGATTGTGGTATCCGATTTTATAATCAGAAGATGGTCTCGAATTAAATTCTTTCAAAACCGCGTTGACAATCGTATTTTTTTCTAATTCACGATAAAACCATTCATCTGTTATTTTGTCTTTAAGAGCAAACAAATTAGCGTCAAAAGGTTCATATATGCCTAGCCCGTTTTGGCAAAAATGATATAAGCGAATATCATTGAGCACTGTTTTTAGGCTCGAATGAGAATTGAGCATATCCTCGATATTTGAAAGAGCTAAGGGCAAGGCTTTTTGATAATCATGAAGCTGGAGATAACATCGAATCAAAAGGCGTCGCGCTTGACAAATTCCGCCTAAATATTTGACGGTTTCTTGGTTGTGCTTAGCGTTCAATCCGCACTCGATGGCATTATTAATATCACTTCTCTTAAGATAAATATTACCTAGTTCGCTATAAGCTTTTCCTAATTCTAATTTATAATCATGCGCTTTGCAGAGCGAAATAACTTTTAACAAATATTCAACAGCGGTATCATCATCAAGAACCGTGGCAAGCGAATTGTATGATTCAACAATCGCGTACATTTTGCCCATGTCTTTAGCGATGTTTAATGCGTTTTCGTAATGCAGTATGGCTTCATGCCTATTGCCCATGCTTCTATAAATATGCCCAAGAACTCGCTCTTTTGCAAAATTGCCTTCAAAATTGGTATCAGCCAACACTACACTATTGGCTTTTTCTAACGCTTTTGGATTATCGCCAAACACAAAATAAATGTCAGCAATTTTAATGAGCGACATATAATGAGCAAATCGATCCGGACTACTAGAAGTTTCCGCCGCTTTTTCATAAAGTTTCAAGGCTTCTTTATATTTGCCGAGTTCTCTCGATGCTTCGGCACGATAATAAAAATATTCAGCATAAACATCATCTGGAGCATTCTTAAACAAATCTTCAGGCGTTTTATACGCTTCTTCAATCTTAATCTGCATTCGGTTGGTGATTAAATCCGAATAAGGAATAATCCATTCAATTTCTTTATTTTGGCGAATGAAAAAATTGGCAAAAAAGCTTCTCATGGACGCAAAACATCCATATTCGACAAAATATCTTATTATTTTAGCAATTGGGAAAATTTTCGGATCATTTTTAAATCCTTCATAGATGAACTTGGCAATCGCTGAATATTTATTAGGAACAGCGTTATGTACAAGCGTCAAGCAAAGAGAATCATCTGTTTCCTGATTAGTATTTTTTAAGGCAGAGAAGATAGTCTCAAAATCGCCTGTATTAAAGAGGTGGTCAAAACCATATTTGCGAATATAGTCATTAAACATGAAGCCAAATGGATTATTTTTAATCCACAAGCAAATCTGTTTATCACCTTCAATTGAAGAAACAAAGTAATTGATATTATCTTGGCTGGTAAGCCAATCGCCAAGTGCCTTGTGATAAAGAGTGATTTTTGCATCGCTGCTATTGAGTAATGTCCCAAATTTTTTCAGTAAATTGTTTAATTCGTAATGACCGATACCCATGATTTCAGAAATGGTCTCGACATCTAGCGAATCTTTCGCAGCAACTAAAATTTGGAGCAATTGTCTTGGCAATTGAACAAATTCTTCTTCACTAAAAAATTTCGAAAAACTAATAGAAAAAATGGAAGACATACCACTCTTCAATGTTTCTAAATCAATTGTGGAACCGCCATTCAAATCAAAAAGAGTTTTAACATAGAGATAATTACCTTGACTCAAATCGACGATTTGATCGACATCTTGCTGTGATAAATTTAAATTTTTGACAAGACATATTTGTTGAATATAGGCCAATATATCGTCTTTGTTATTTAACAAATCATATTTTCTAAGGAAAGAGAGGGATTGGAGGATAGTCAAATCTGGCCTTGAAGTAATAATAAATTTTAACCACTTTGGAATTAAATTTCGATTTTCAAACAAGGCTTTACTCAATTCAGTAATTTCTCTCGAAGGAGCTTCATCTAAGCCATCAATAATCAAAATATATGGTTCGCTAGGCTCTAAAGGGGCTGTACATTTGACAAATAAATCGTAAAAAACTTTTGTTGTATCATTTTTGACAAATGCAGAAAAATCCACATTCTCTTCTAGCGACTTTCCGTACTGCTCGTTCTGCGTAAAAATATTGAAGGCTAAATGGGTCATGATGCGTCTAGCAAGACCAGTATCAGTACTAAAATTTTTACAGAAGTGAATACCTTTTACTCTTACATCTTCGTTGGCGAGATGTGAACATAAAACCGATTTTCCACTTCCAGCGTTAGCGGCAATCCAAAGCACCGAATTATCACTTTCAATCCATTCATTATAAAATTTAGTAAATTCATGCCTTTCGGTGAAAAAATCATTTCTTTCTGACAAAATTAAAGAAAAGTCAAAAGGTTGAAGTTTTTTCTTCAAATTTAAAGCATTTCCAATGAGTTCGTCATCGAATCCACCATCGTCAAGAGCTTTTATTATTTGATTAAGTCTTTCATTGTATCGGCTTTCAATAATGGTTTTATTAGCAACATTTATACAATCGCGAGCATCTAACCAATTGATGCGTGACACAAGAAGGGGCGGAGAGCACTCTTCGAGTAAAACAGGAATGATTTGAATAGATTTACTACGAGCATATGCGATTTCATCCAAGCATACGCTGTCGTGGCGCCTTGTTGAATGTTTTGTCATGAAAAAGATAATGAGGTCGCTCTCATCAATTCTATCTTGAATCCAATCATCAAACTTAACAGCACATTCCATCCTTTGATCGATAATGGTCTCAAACCGCTCCGTTTTTATCAAATCTTCGCTCACGCGAGTAGGAAAAAAACTTAAACTGTCACGACCATAACTGATAAAAACCTTTTTCATTGAAAACACCTCGCCAAATTTTATTTATATTGTTTTACATCATAACACAATAAAGTGGATACTCTAAATCGTAAATGGCAATGAATGAATCGCCAGAACTGCCAGAAACACCAGTTATTGATTGTGTTTTACCTTCTGAACCATTATTCCCCATAAGACCATACGAACCACCAGAAGCAGTTAATGAAACAGTACTTGTTTTATGAACATAAATTGGTATGCCTATACTTGAAGATGAAGACTCGTAATCATTGATGGTAATAGCTAATTTATATTGTCCGTTTTGGCCAGCATCACCGCCATCGCCACCGTTACCACCAATACCTTTTACACCTCTGTCACCATAGGGAATACCTATAAATGTTTTTTTATCGCCGCCATCGCCGCCGTTACCACCGTTGCCGCCGTTACCACCATTACCACCTTTTCCAGGCGTTGGTTCATATAAATCAATGCGAGCTCCATTATCAATAGCTTTCAAAATGTTGGTATTTAATGAGAAGCCAGCGTTACCAGCATCGCCACCATTGCCGCCATTGCCACCATTTCCGCCGTCACCACCTTTGCTAGCGGTTGATCCTTTCGCTCCATTTCCTCCGCGACCACCACTAGCACCATCGCCGCCATTGCCACCATTGCCGGCTTGAGCGATAAGAGTTGATTTATTCTCAATATGTAAACTATTAGCAACTATTGCGTCGCCACCATTACCACCATTTTCACCATTTATTCCTGATTCACCATTGCTACCATTAGCGCCAGAAGCAGTATCGTTAGCGCCGGCTTGAGCAGTGATGTTTCCATAATCTTTCCCATCTGCACCATCGCCGCCTCTTACTTCTAATTTTGCGCCATCTAACATTTTTATTTCATTATTCGCTTTAAGACCAATGCCACCATTTTTTTGCCCTTCAGTATATGAAATATTTGAAGAGCCGATAACGCTCATGCTAGCATGAGTTAAAGTCAAATTATCCACCAACATTCCATTTTCTCCATATGGGGATGTCGATGTAAAAGAGATAATTGCATCGCTGCCACTGACAAATAAATTAGGGATGTTGACCATAAATTTATCCGAACCAAAACTTCGGCCAGATGAAACAAAATTATTTTCCCCAATTATATTCAAATAAATGTAATGATCTTTGACTTGTGTCGCATCAATTGTCATAACATCTAAATTATTTAATATGTTGACATTTTCTAGCGTTAATTCCAAATCCGACTGGCGCTCGGCAATAACAATATTTGTATTCACATATGTTCCATTACTGCTGCCGATGATATTGAGAGATTGAATATTGTCTTTGACTAACAGTTCATAATGAGTGTGATTTGAATCAGTATAATTAGATAAGTCTAAAGTTGCTTCAGAAATGTCGTCTAACACATAGGCGGTAAATTCGTAAATATAACTGAATGCTCCAAACCACTTGGCTTCTAATATAATCGTCTGATTGTAATCGACATCAAAATCGAAAATAGAGTCTGGCGTAATTTTAATTGAATTATTAAAATACCATCCTTCCAAAGCAATATTGTCTCTCGAAACCTTAACATCGTTTAAGCCTGTAAAAGTTTCCTTATAGCAAACAATGAATTCTCTTTTTGAATCTTCAGTGTAATAGGCTTCTTCACTTACTAATGTTTGAACTTCAAATTCTCTTTTCATCCTCGCGTAATAAGATACTTCCGAGCCTTCAGTATCAGAAGAAATATTTGCTATTTCTCGATTTATATCAACCACATCTCCTTCTTTATTAACCCAATCATAAAATCTAGAATAGTATCCGTTGTTTTTGAAATAAAATTCTTCAATGTTATTTCTATTGAGTTCTTCTAAATCTTCGGCTGTAATTAAATCGTTGTGAGAAATTGTCATTTCTTTAAATACCTCATTTCCTACAATAAAAGATAAATTAAATTGAGATCCTATGAATTTGCCGAACAATTTAACGCGCGGTTGTTGAATTGTGTCAATACCTTCAACTTGTTCAGAATAATTTGATGTATAGTACCAATACTCATTGTTTGGTACTGTCTCATATAGTTGGCCAGAAAAACAACTGGGCATATCCAAAAGTTGTTCTGTTCCATCTTGCTTATAATACATCACTTCATATTCAAGAATACTCGTGTTCGGATTTGTGTAGTAATAGACAACCGTTAAATTAAAAGTGATAGGAGATGCTGGATATATTCGACTTAAAAGTTTATTATCTATCTCACTTTTTTCGTATAAATCGTAAATTTGCAAACTGCCACTATGTGTTCGCACAACAATATCAAAATTTGAACTGTTATAGTTTTTAAAATCGATAACTTTGTCGTTAACAACAGTAATATATTCAAGTGAAGAAAATGAGCTTAACTCTTGCAAATCAATACTTGATATATCCATATCAATCAATATGGTTGTCAAACTATTGATATCGTTTCTTGTATAGTTTTGATTTGTAATATTTAATGCGTCATTAAGAACCTTCTCTTTAAAACTTGAAATAAATGGAATTAAAAAGAAATCGCCATTGTATTGAATTTTAATAAAACCAGTTCCAGCGCCTACCATTTTTAAATAGTAATTGCTACTGTCTTTTGTTATTTCAATCAAATTATTTATGATATTCATTTCACTATCTAAAACAGATATTTGACAATCAAGTAAAGAAACTAAGTTGGGATAAATAGTAAAATTAAGTTTGTATTCATTTCCAAAAAACAAATCTTGGCTAGAAATATTTTCGCCATTATTGCTCAAATCGATATCAAGAAAATAGTTTTGTGATTCGACAACTTTTACTTCTATTGTTTTGCTCACATTTTGAACAGAAATGTCAATTTCACATTCGCTACCAACGCTTGCTTTGCTCGAGACTGTAAATGTACCACTATTTTCGGATTCAAAAGTCAATATATTTGGATTGGAAGAAGAAAATTCAAATTCGTAATTAGACGAGAGCGAACCTTTTTCATCTAAAGCTTGTGGCAAAATTGTATAAGTTCTAGATGGCCTGACTTCCATTACATCATCGTCAACAACAATTTCTTCAATCTCGTTGTCATCTAAGAAATACAAAGTCAATGGAATGACGGCAATCGCCGAAATACAAAGAATTAATAAAGTCGCAACAATTTTATAAATGGTTTTCATAAAATACCCTCGCTTTTAATTTGTTCATTCAACTGGGGTAATTCTCCTTCAACAATATGCCATTTAGTTGAAGAAAAATTGACAGTTTTAGTTGAAAATAGAAAATCGGACGTCAATAAATAAGTGAGGTCGTACTGAATAACTTCATTCCTATCGCTGAAAGGAGCATCGTTAGTATTTGTGTAAACATTCAACAATGTAGAGTTGCTAGATTGATAGCCAACAATTGAACCGATGTAAGGAATGAATTCTTCCGAATGGTTTTCAAAATTTAAATTGTCGAGATAATAAGAAGAAACCACCGAAAAAGATTTTGTTATTTTGCCACCATCCCGATTAACTCCAGCAATACCGCCGATGCGATATGACGAAATGTAGTTTGAATTTTCTTGAAAAGAAACAGAAGAGACACATCTTTCAATAATGCCTTGATTATAACAAACTAATCCGCCGATATAATTGTTATCCAAAACTCCGAGCGATTCATAATAAGCGAATGAGTCCATAATTGTCCCTTCATTAATCTCACAAATGCCGGCAAAGTTTTTGGTTTCAGGCGTAAAGGAAATATTAAATTTTAGTCCGAGATTTTTAACAGTGCCATTTTTATCAATTCGATAAAATAACGGGTTTTTAGGCATACAGTTAAAAGTTATGGTGTGGCCATTGCCATCGAAAGTACCTGTTAATGATGAATTGGCACTATATGTGGAAAGACCATTTTCAATAGTTAAGTCTTCCATCAAAATATAAGTATCATTCATGTTTTTGGATTTGATGCCATTCAAATCCTTGACTGAATATATGTATTTTGTCGATGAAGTGAAATCATCAAACTCTTTTAACTCATTGTTTATTTTTCGTTCGGTGACAAGATAAATTCCAAAAGAAAGAAATATCGCTCCTAGAAGGGAGGTAATAACAACAATGTTTTTTTCGATTTGTGATGGTTTTAAACTTCTTTTTTGTTTCTGTGCCATTGCTACATCCTCCTTACTAGATAAACATTAGAACGAATAAACATATGTTGATTAAAACTAGAGGAATAATCGAACTGAATAATGCCCCGAGCGAGATGTATTTCATCATGATTTTTTTAAGCGTTTTTTCAAATAAAAATTGAATGACAAGCGAGACAATAATTGTAAGAGGGATGGAGAGCAGCGAATACAGGAATATGACTTTGTCCATATAAAAAATCGGGATGGAGAGCAACAAATCAATTAAGACAAAACAAATGATAAGGGAATATGATGTCGCGGATGTTGTTTTAAAGAAATTTGTTTCAGCTTTTGTTGCTGGAATATTTTTCACATAGTTATCAAACTGGTTAAATCTAGTTAAAAAACCATCGTTTTCATCGGTTAAGATTAAAAATGATTTCTTTTCTTTTTCAGCGAATTCTGACATTTTCTTAATTTTATCAATGGAAAAAGTATCAAGGCCGTTATCACCAACTTCTAACTCATTAATGTGGTTACAAAATTTTAGAATTTCGTCTAGATTTTTCTTGATAGTTTTTTCAGTTTCTTTGTCATCGCTACCAATAATTTTAGCCATCGCAGCGTAAGCTTGCCTATACAAATAGTTTGAGTGAATAATTAACTCTTTGTTTCCTAGAATTTCTTCAATAGAATAATTAAAACAGTGGGCAGCCAAAAAATTTAAACTATTTTTTCTCTCACTTAATTTTTTAACCGATGCATTATTTTCGATTGATAATAATATCTTCAAATTTGATTCGATGTTATTTGGGTTGACAACATTAACCTCAACTGCTTTCGAAAAGTTTGATTGGTTATTTGTTAGGTTTGAAGAACGATCTTTGAAATAAGTTTCAATAAAGTCGTTTTCTAATAATAAGTATTTGATAAGTTGTCGGCTATCATCGCATTCAAGCAAATCAGTAAGATATTGTCTAACAAATGCTGCCTCAATATAGTTGTTTGATAATTTATTAACAAATTTAGCTTTTTGTTCGTCATCACCAAGAGTTAAAACACAATCAAACATCACGCGATAATATTCTAATAAGTGGTTATTAATCTTTTCAAAGTTGATTGTGGCTTTGCCGCCTATAATTTTTTCAGCGAATTTCTTTAAGTCGTCATTATTTATCAAAGATATAAAATCACATTGTTTGCTTAAATTTATGATACTTTGTTGGGCGGCCTTTTGTTGACTATTTTTGTCATCAATTGAAGCGCTTAGTAGTTTCTCCACTGCTTCTTTTGCAATGCCTGCAGTTAAATTATTGGCACAACTCGTTAAAATTACTTGTTGCAAATCGAATTTCAAATTGAAGTAATTATCTTTTTCGCCAATAAAAATAGGAGTTAGCATTGCTGCGTCGGAATATTTTTTGTTAGCTATCAAATCATTGAAGATAGGGCTTTCGAGTTTTTGCTGAATTTTTGTTGCAATATCATCGATTCGAGATTTGTTATCTAGCAAAAACTTTCCATATGAAGTTTCGATATTGATATTTTTTGATGGAAATTCGATGAACCGCGAAGAATCAAGACTAGATTGATCAGTTTGACCCGCGATAGCAAACTTTAAAACTTCTTGTCCGCTAGCGGAGGTAACATACGAGAGCTCTTTTGCAATATCCTTGGGAAGAAGATAAAAAACGCCTTGAATGATGAGACCAATAGTAGCAGTATCAAAATTTTTGAGCAAAATAGTTTTCTTAAAATCGTGTTTAACCATTTTGTCGACTATATCAATAACGATAGAGCAAAGCTCTTCATTAATATGATATTGTTTCGGTTTATCGGCAAATTTTGTGTTAATACTCTCGTTTAGAGCATCAACATTATTTAGCGTTTTAAATTCTTCAAAAAGGCTTGAACAAAATGAATTATCAATAAACAATGCTGGATTTGCATTGAAAGTATTTGATGAACATGCAATATATGAAAAGGCATTTGTGCTTCGATTGGTTGTCGCGTGGGCCTTAAATCCATAGATAAAAGAATAGGTAAGCGTATTATTGATCACAATTGGCCGATAACTAAAAAATTGTTCGCATAAAAAGCTGCTTTGAATATTCAAAAAGCCTGACGCGCTTAAATCTTTGTAATATGCAGAGTTATTTCCGAGAAAAATACCACTCGTCAAAGCGATGTGCACATCTTTTTGAGCATCTAGCTTGATAAAACTCCAGTTTGTTTTTTCTTCCATTTTCAGTTCCTCCTACATGATAATTCCAGTTTGTTGTAATATCCAAAGGATTGGGAGCTCGATGCGATATGGAGAAAGATAAATTCCTAATATATTATTACTATCGCCTGCGTTTGTTAAATTTTCAGGACAAGAACGATAATCTCCTCCTAAAGAAGAAATGGCAAAATATTTTACATTTGTAAATCCTTCTGTGGCTTCGAAGGGGAAAGACTTGATTGTATCTTTGATTATAGCTTTAATTTCTTCTGAAGCGCGTTCGACATTTTTTTCTAACAAAGAGCCAGAATAAGAGCGAAGATTCATTAGAGAGTATGTATCATCTACCAAGGCTGCCAAAGAAGGATCTATTTTATCTTGATTTTGTTGAATGAACAGATCAAATTTAGACAAAACAATGGCGATTGGCTTATTTTTATTATCTTGATTATTTAAAATTCTAGATAAAGTTTTTCCAAATTCATCTACAGTTTGATTCGGCTTAATTAAAACAAGATAGGCATCAGAATTATCAATGGTCAATTTTGGGTCCAAAGGATTGTCATAATTTTCTGATTCCTCAAATAGAATTTCTCCAGCAAAATCCTTGATAACAAATGAAGCATGATTTGATTTAAAAATAAATGGATGATAAAAGTCGTCTCCTCCGGTCTTTTGAAACAAGCCTCCCTTATTCAAATAATTCATTTTAAAATTGTCGTAAAGGCGCGAGGAAGTGCTGTTCGTTGTTTCTTTTACGAGTTGCGACATTAAATCACAGATGTTGGTCGGACCAGTTTCTTTTTTATTTTCGACATAAAATAAATCAACTAATTCAAAATTGTTTTTATAAAAAGACGTATAGGCGTTCAAATATGTTAAATCGTGGCTAACGCCATTTTGAAGTTTTAAGAGGGATGAAAGAAAAACTGATTTACCACTGCTAGCAGCACCGCTTAAACCGATTACTATCGTTTTTGCTTTCTTTTTGAGCAAAAAAGGTGGAATGACCATCGGCACCGTCGGATTAGATTTACCATTAGATTTGTTATATCGTTTACAAGCAACAACCTTTTTAATTTTTTTGCCTTTTTTGTTAAGAAATTTAACTGGTATTAATTCACCATCACAATATTGAAGATGTTTACTTTGTAAAGCATCTTTATTCAACTCTTGAGCACAAAATGGACAAATTTTCTTTTCAGTCCCGACATTTTCTCTTTCTACCTTATCAGTTTTGTCTTTTATATCGGGCGCTTGAAGAGGGTAAAGAAGAAATAATTTTGATGGAAGATTTTTCAAATATTCATTTTCGTCATCATTTGAATAAGTTTTAATGGCAAGACGAAAATGATTGTATTTGCTCTGTTCGTCACTCAACTCGAATTCCTTTTCAATAGTTCTAGAAGCAGAACCAGCTTTCATCTCTAATTCAAATCCATCGAGTATATTGTTATCAAATTTATAAATGGGGGATGAATCACCAGCAACAACAAACTTGATATCACTCGGAACCTGAGGAATGTTTTTGATTGTAATTTTTAGTTTTTTTGAACTTTTCTCTATGCTATAAAAAATATGTTTTTTCCGATAAAATTCAATTTCATAGAAATATGTATTAGCCAGCGAAGGGCATTCTTGAAGCGACGAAGAAAATCCAATCATTCCAATTGATGAAATATTTTCTTCAGGAATATCAAGAACATATTTCAAGTAGTAACACTCTTTATTGTCATCTTTGTTTGAACTGAGCCTCGTATAATGCTCGAAAAAATAGTGAATGTCACTATTTGGATGTTCAAAAAGAGAATAATAATTAGAATTGAAATCATCGCGATTGGATGGCAATGCACCGGGTTTAAAATGGATAATAGATACATAGTTTTTTTCGTTTAAATTATCCTCACATCCAAAAATAGTGTCGACACATTGTTCGCCGTTTGTTGGTTCTGATATTTCTCTTCTAATGCAGAGCACTAAACGATAACAAAATTTTGAAATATTGTCGTCAAATAGACGATCTATGTAAAACATGATGTCGTCATATTTCGACAATTCTTTACCGTCTGATGCATTTTTAATTTTGTAATCAAAGTAATAGTTATACATTCTTCGTACTCCTTTTTCGTAGTCCAACTTCTAAATATAGATGCTCATTATCAAATATGATAGGAATTGGCTGTCTCTCTTTTTTATTCAAAGATAAATATAAGTTTTCAAACTCTTTTCGGAAGAAAATAAAGCGCTGATTTAGTGAACCTTTCAATTTTTCGTTTTTATCTTGTTCGTAAAGATATTCTCCGTCAATTAAACAGGCGATGTGTTTGAAAATTAATCTGTTGATTGGATCTTTTGCTAATTCTTCATATTTGTATCCTGAATAGATTAAGATATCCTTTGTTTTACTTTCGAGATAAACAACCAAATCTAATAGTTCATTATTTTGTAAAAATGGCTCTCCGCCTGATATGCTTACTCCTTCCACTTTCGAAAAATCAACATTATCTTCGAGAAAAGTTATAACATCTAAATCATTTCCCGCAAAAGCTCTTAATTCTGGTGATAAACAGTTTTTGCAATGTTTTTTACATCCTTTCACCCATATACATAATCGGTTGTTTGGGCCTAGTGTGTCTTTTATGTCTGGAATGATATAGGCGATAATCATGACTGACTACCACCTCTAGGACTAGCAATCTTAAGCGACATTTCTTTCTTAGAGAGGGATGTAGTAATATTATTGATTTTCTCGTTTAGAGTATCTGTTTCTCTTTGCTTAATAATATTAAGCATATCTTGATTAGATTTGTATAAATCAAGTATAAGTTGGGTACCAGAGTCTGATACGCGATAATAAAATACATCTTCTAATGTCTTGTGATCTTCTTCAACGCCGCCTTTGTAGTCTATTAACTTGTTGTCCTTTGCTCTATCACATGAATTATTTAACTGTTTAAGAAGTTCTTGGCTTAAAGGTAAATAGTAAAATTTGCCATTATGTTCAAGAACAGCTGGGCGAGTTTCTGAAATTACTTCGCTGTTTGAATAGATTGTTACAACGCGCAAAATGAAAGGGTTCTTTTCATCGACAAAGACTCTTTGGTGTGATGAGAGTCCGCCTTCAAACATTCGCGATGTTCGCTCTGTTTTTAGTTCTATAAAATTTTTTTCTTGAAAATACCGACTAATCTGTTTAATTGTTTCTTGATAAGTTTTTAAGACTGCAGCCGTTTTCATTTCAGCCAGTATCTTCTCTAAAATTTTTTCTTGTTGTTCAAAATTTAGAAGCGACATTTTTGGTACATCAAACTCTTTGCCAGCTATTGTAGCAAATCGTTTGATTTGTCGAATACGAGACTCAAAACTCTTTTTTCTTCCACTTAGTACACTATTGTTATCTTTTAAGAGCATTAATCGATCGCGCAACTTTATTAAATCATTATACTCAAGCTGGTTCCAAAATTTGGCCGAGTCAAATCTAGACGAAAAGTATTCAACAATATCTTTATATTCATCGATATATTCTTCATTTAAATCGCTGAAGTTGAAACTATCCAAAAGTTTTTTGACATCTTTTTTTAAGGCATCAGCGGAACCCGAATAATCTTGCATACCGACCGTTCCATATATTCTTTCTCGGATTTCGCCAACATGATTTAGATTTTGAAACAATTGTTTTTCTAACTGATAGTATTCCTCTCGCGATATATCTCGTTCTTTTCTTTTTAAACGTTGCTCAGCGATTTTTACTATTTCCGAATAATGTGTTTGAATTTCTTTTGCAGCATCATTAATGCCGTTTAAATTTGTCGGACACATTTTAAGCACTGCTTCTATTTTCTGCTGCAATTTTTGCTTGTCAGTTTCATCAAAAAGTTGGTTTGAAGTCGACAAGGCTTCGCCGACAATGGAGCATAAAGAATTAAAAGCATCTATAATGGGTTGAAAATCAATGTTTTGCGACTCTTTACAATTAAAAAAGTTAGTGCTGATTCCGTTGATTTCAGATCGAATATCTTCAAGTTTTTTTAGAGAAGGGGTTTTCTCTTTAGAGAAATTTGAATATATTTTTTCTAGTTTTGTTATTTCATTGTCGATTGAATTTTCAATTGATTGTTTGCTTATTATTTCTTCTTTCATTCCACCGCTTATTTGTTTTGCAATTTGACTCTTGATTTGTTCAAGCGAATTTAAAGAAGGTGCAATTCGATCAAGTTTTTGCAAATAATCTTGCATGGTTAAATTTAAATTTTTAATTTTTTGCTGATAGAGTTTTTTGGCTGAAGCTAATTGAGATGAACTCGAGCGATATTTCGAACGAATTTTCCTTTGCAGATTATCAATCGCTGTTTGCACCAAATATTGCTGATAAGCCTCTTCTATTTCATCGCTATCTGCGCTCGGCGTTGCGATGCGCTGGCCATCGACATAATATCCACCATTTGTATAACTGATAACATTTCGATATTTATATGGAATTTTATCGATGTAATAATTAATTTGCGTATATAAACTCATATAGCGTTATCTCCTTTTATTTAGTGCGCAACTTTCCAGTATATTAGTTGCATTTTTGCGGATTGCTTCGATGTCAATTTTTGTGCCCAAAGTCTTGCCTAAGGTCTCAAAAAATTTTGTGTCTCTCATGTATACGCTGAGTGTTGAAAGAAATTTAATAGGCTGTGTTTTTTTCATTCCGTCGATTAATTCTTCGTAAGTTAAATACTCAAAATTACATTTGATATATTTGCTGTTAGTTGCATCAAAAACCGCTAAACAAAAATCGTCCAAATTCTTTTGCTGAGCATAATTTTGGATAGTTGAATGCGAATCACTAACATCCAATAGCCGATCAGCAAACCATCCACTAAAGATTCCGTTTTTGAAAAATAAATAGATAATATCGAGTTTTTTGCTTTCTGGCGACATTGGCTTAATTTGCTTTCTCACATATTTTGAAGCAAGCTCACACAAATCATCGAAAATGGTGGCTTGATTAAACTTCAATTCATAGTTTTGCTGTTCATCAATGTTTGTTAAAACAAACATCCTTGAATTCATCAATGAAATTTTAATAAACAAAAGGCAAAGATAATTAAGGACTGATGATTGGGAAACAAAATGGCGCAAGACAGTATTTAATTCTGCTTTATTTGTTGGACTAATGTTATTTAAAAACGATTGGGTTTTAAATTTATAATCTTCATCCACATTTAATACCGCATGATATTTTTCATCAACGAAATTATTTTTGTCTAAGAGCTTTTTGATTTCCTCTCGTGTTCCGAAATAAGTTTTTCCTGTTTCTGGTGAGAGAGAAACAAAAACGAGAAAATTATTATATATTTCTTTTGATAGAGCTCCACAATAATCGTGGTTGTTGACTTTTTTAAAATAATAAAAGTCTAGAACATCAACATATTTTTTAATAAAATCACCATTTAATTTAAAGTTTTCACTTGAAAGTTTTTTCAACATTTCACTTGGATTTTCAAAGCGAATCTTTCGGTTATTATAGTTAATAATAAGTTTGTCGGTTGCATAAGCCATGATTATCAAAAAGGTTTTGTATTTCAAATTAATATCTTGCTCAGAAAAATGATTGCGCACATATTCTTCGGCGTATTTTTGCAAATCATCATTTTTTTTGTCTAACAAAGCAAAATATTTGTTAATGATATTTTGAAAGTTGTTTGAAAAGGAAATTGACTCATTGGTTTTAGAAAAATCTGACGCGAACACATAATCAACCGCTCTATTGTCATAAAGAAAATCAAGAGCTTGTTTTTCTTGACCGATATCAAAAATTTTGCCACAAAAATTATAAGCAGAAACAGAAGTTGTTGGCTCTTTGGCTGTGGGAATAGAAGATTCATCATCCGCAGTCATTAAAGCATCTAAATTACTCTGAAAATAGTCTTCAGAAGAATTAACATTTTCAAAATTGGTAGAACTATTTTCTTCTGCTGTCAGCTCGTCCTGCACTACTTTTGGACGAATAAACGCGCTTCTACTTTTTTGCCTGCCCATCGTATTTGTTACTCCTTTCCCTTACAATTATTTGAAACTATTTTGCCAAATAGTAAAATCAATGTTAGATAGTTGACTGATTTCATTATGTTCAGAGAATTGTTCTAACTGATCCAAAAACGCTTCATAATGACAAAAATCTTCTATCTTTTTTAATTGTTTTATTTCTTCCTCAACAAACTCTCTCCCTTTTAAGTTAACGTAGTAAGAATAAAAATTATGTGTTTTAATAAAATGCTCATACGCAATAACGGCATCATCTGTTTGATTGGCCGTTTCTAAATATCTACCAAAAATTAGATAATTTATTCTATCGTCCATACTCTAAATCCTATCGTTTCATTTCAATTTGAAAGTCAATTTGTTTTGTTTCGTATAGTTATCGGATATTTCTTCCCAAGAAAGGACAACTGGTTGACCATTTTTTTTCAAATCTAATTGCAAAATCGTATCTGATATTGCGTCAGCATAAAAAGTGTCAATGAGTTTAATGATGCCTCGCCCGCCGAGACTTCTTGTTGTCGAGTTATTGGCTTTATCGATTAAAAACTTTTTCAGTTCATCTTGTTTTGAAGGATCAATAGTCAAATTATATGTCGACAAATAATGCTTGTTGGTCTTTTCAATTTGATTTTTAACAATAACTTCCATCGCATCTTGAGATATGTAGTTATACACAATAATCGAGTCAACTAAACGGCCATAAATCTCTTTTCGGTTTAATTTTTTTTCAAAATGATACTCAAGGTTACAGTTGACATACTTGATAAAATGACTATAAAAATCTTTTGGATCTTTAAGCACGATATTTGGATTGGTTTTGCTGGTAATAGGCGCCTTGTCAGTTTCAAGCTTGATGAGGTTAGAGATATCTGCGAGATGATAATCGACATTAGCCTTTTCATAAGCGGTAGCTAAATCTGGATCAATACTTTCAACGATAGTTCCACCAACATTGTTTTGAAATTTGTCAACAGAAATGCCAGCATTGCTCGTCATCACTATGACGCAGTTTTCAAAGCTAACCGTGCGCCCTTGTCCATCGGTTAAACGACCATCGGACAAAATTTGTAAAAATTTATCAAAAATTTTAGGATGTGCTTTTTCTATTTCATCAAATAAAAGTAGAGAAAATGGATTTTGAGCGACATAATTGGTCAATTCACCGCCAGCATCATAACCGACATATCCTGGCGGAGCACCAAACAATCTTTGATCGGTGTGCTCTTGAGCATATTCTGACATATCAAATCTCTTCATTTTGTCTTCGCTGCCAAAAATAGTCTTAGCAATAACCTTAGTAGCTTCCGTTTTGCCTACACCAGTAGGACCAGCTAAGAAAAATACAGCGCGAGGAGCATTTTTATTTGAAATTCTTCTGCTACCTGTTACGGCCGTGCCTAAATTTTTACGGATATTTTTAGCCACATACTCTTGTCCTGCTAATGTCGCATTAATCTCATCTTCGATTTGTTTGACTTTATCGTAGACATCGTTTGAATCCCAAGGATTTTGAGCATTGGCACCATTTTCGAATAAGAACAAAACTTTGTCTAAAGGCAAAGGTTCTTTTGTTGTTTTGTCAAAAAGGGTATCAGCAAAAATGGACATAAAATCAAACAAAAAGGAAATTTTGCCATTTGTGAACTCACTCGTAATAGTCGCGACATCACTAGTAAATGTTTCAACATCATTTTGACGGTAATAATCTAAATAATTGCCGCTCGAAATAAACTGTCCATTTTTATCGGTTAGAGTCAGAAAATATTTAACTAACAGTTTTCGCTGTTCAATGTTAGGTTTACCGATCGAGAGTGTCTTAATATCTAAATTGATTGTCTCACTGCCAAGCCAGGCAGGTAAGTCGTTGGCTTTATTCACGAGAATAATAGCCCTATTATCACCAATATCTTCACGGCATAAATTTAAAATAGCAGAATATGTCATCTGTTCTGAAATGGTTGAAATAGTCCCAGAATTCATAGCCATACGCGATGTCGAAGTAAAAACAAAAAGGAATGGCAATTTACCAGTGATATTATTCGAAGCATAAATTATTTTTGAAATATCGAGCGATGGGCCAGAATTATCATGTTTAATTTCAAGGGATTCTTCAAAATTTTCTTCTGATTTTTTATCAAAATTTTGTAAAGTTTGTTTTAGCTCATCAACATCCGAACTCGACTCTTCTTTATCGTTTTCTTTCAAGCCTTCAAACTTGAAAATATCCACTAATTCAGCCAATTGTTTAGAATTAAAATTTGCTTTTACCATTTCGGTGCCAGTTAAAAGTTGAAAGCGATTTTTTTCGGACTTATCAGAATCATAAGCAATAATAATATAATCTTGGCTATAAGCGGTCTCAATGTAGTGAAGAACATCATTGGCCAAATCTAAATTATCGGATTCACTGCTAATGTAATAGAGTTGATTGTCGGTGATTAGACCATCAATAATAATATTGTTATATAACTGTAGATATTGCCATAAATCCTCTTGAAATTTTGAACTGTTGCTGTTAATTTTCATATAGTTCTCCTCCTATTAAAATAACGAACCTTCCATATTGGTTTAATATACCCCCACAAGAAACAATGCTTTTTATCCTACTAATATTTTCACTAAGCTTTTGACTACTAAAATGTCCATCATATCGGCATTCAAACATCTTATGACGATTACACATAGAGAACATGGCGTTACGCAATGCAGGAAAATCATCAAAAATTAAATTATTTTTCATGAAATATGAAAAATTCTCATTTGCATCTGTTGGTACGTCAACAACTTGATCTTGATAAAGGCGATATCCCATATTAATTAAATCTTTATCGCTAACACCAAAGCCGATATGAGTTGTGTAATAAACATTTCTATTCTCTTTGCTAAAAAATCTATTCTTCTCTTTCATCGATAAAGTAATATCAACATTAACCTTGACACCATTAATAATTACGACATTGTAAACATGTTCCAATCTTTCGCTAGAATTTGGTGATGGCAAAGAAGCACGAGCAATATACGAATCAATACCTAATTTATACAATATATATAAATAAGCTGAAGCAACACCATTGCAACACGCAACTCGATCAATCAAAGCACCTCTTAAAGTAAAAGAAGAGTACAATTTTTCATATTTTTCTGATAAATCCTTTTCCAATGCTCGCGAATCATACACACAAAAACGAGTTAAAAATTCAAAAGCAAAAAGCGCTGTATTATACTCATCCATACCATTGGTTTTTGTTTCAAGATATTCGATTATTTGTTCGATGTTTTGTTCTTCTTTGTCAGTGAATTCGTTTTGATAGTTTAAATTTAACCTATTATTTTGAATGAACACTAAAGTATTTTTGAAACAGTAATAAAATTGTGGATTATCTAAAAAAACATTTTCGAAAGCGTTTGAAATATCTACTGCTTTTACATCATTTAGTAATTCTCCAATTTCTAAAAAGTTTTTCTTTTTTGAAATAGCATCCACTAAAGCATCATAAAAAGGTACCAGTTCTTTGCTAGTAAAATAGTTTCTTCGATATTTAGTATTTTTCAAAATTTTTTCCATGATTTGTTCTTCGCTTATTGTATCAAACTTTTATCTTACATCCAAAGATTTTTTTCAATATAAAATATAGATTTATAAATCTTTGTATTCAAATAAAAATAATCAGAGTATTTATAATATTTAAATTTGATTAATCAATCCATTCAATAATTGAAAGATCAATGTCGCCAAATATTTTAGAAATTTGGTTTTCAAAAACTTTTGAAATTATATTTTTCAAGTGTTGTATCTAAAAAATTTTTAGATATATTTATATTTTAATACATATAGAAATCTTATTTTTCAAAGAGCATCTTTTATACTCTTTTCAAACGCAAATAATATCTTATATAAAATGATAGCTAACTTATTATTCCCATTTTTCTCCATTAAATTTAACAACCTGTTGTTCTTCAATTAAATCCTCAATTTCTTGTTGAATAATTGGGATTTTGTTGTAATCACCTTTTATATAAATGCACTGTTCTGATCGCTGATCAGTTGACATCTTTATGCGAAAGAAAATTTCTGGTAGAGCATCATTTTTAAATTCATAAATTTTGATTAAAAGAATATCTGCTGCGAACCACGCCTTGCTTTTAACCAGTTGAACATTAAGTTTATCCCTCACCTTACTATCATGTGATAAATATATGTTTTCTAATTGCTTCTTAGCACCAGGATATTCAAAGAACAAATATGTGTACTTAACACCTCTTTGCAAATTTTCGGCCACCAAAGGAAATATCGCTCCGCCTTTCACATCATCGGTTGTATTGGCGGCTATTAGAGTCAAACTCTTGAGTTCACGAGATATTTTAGTTTCATAATTGTATAGTTCATATGGAGAAAACAATATACTTTTACCCCATCCAAGATCTTCTAGTAACTCACGCAATTTCTTCAATTGTTTTTGTTCATTAGACAAAGAACAGCCTCTTTTGTCTAACCAGTTTTTGACGAGAATAGAATTCTCCTCATAACTATTTTTATCCCAAGTCAACAATTCATTGTGACCATTAATAATTTGAGAGTGAAGACTTCTAAAAAATGTCGCTTGCTCTTCGCCTCTTTTTTGGCTTCCACAATAAAAGAAATTGAAGTCTGCTCTATTTCGCATATTTCGATTAATCAAATCATAAAAACTGTCTATTTCAGAACGAATTTGAGACTCCCTATCTCCAATATCATTGCCGAGATGCCCCGTCGAATTAATGGGAACATTATCGTTTACAACCGCTATAAAGCACTTGCAATTGTCAACAATTTCCCAAGTTCTATTCCATTGAACATCTTTGTGTTCGTTAAAGCACATGTAATTATGTAAATAAACATCAAAACCGCATTCGGTCAGATAATCGCATAATTTTTTTGCTGCTTGATATGAACCATCAGGATTATTTGTTCCATGATAAGCTATAAAAAGATCGTATTTGTTATTAGCCATATTGTATTGTCCTCCTACTAATGCATAATTTATTGTTTTATAACGTTTTTTGGCTTTGCTGGAACACCGACAGATATAACATTAGATTCAACATTATCGAGCACGACTGCGCCAGCTCCAATTATTGCCCCTCGATGAATTGTCACGCCAGGTAATATAATTGCGCCAGCTCCAATCCAAACATCGTCTTCTATTACTACCTTTTTAATTATCAAATCTCTTCTCTTTGATGCAATTTTATTATGAGTAACAGGTGATATAACAACATTAGGTCCAATAAACACATTATTGCCGATTATAACTTCATAACTGTCTAAAATGGTGACATTATGGTTTATATAACAAGCGTTGCCTATAAAAATGTTGAAACCAAAGTTGCATTGAAAGTTGCTTTTTATAACATTGTTTGATCCATATTTTCCGAATAGTGATTTAAATAATTTGTCTCTTTTTTTACTTCTGAATGATAAACGATTAATTTTAAGTAATTTTCTTTCACAAACAGTTTGTTTTTTATACAAAAAATGATTAAAACGATATGAAAGTCCTTGTTTCATTAATTTTAATTGCTCATCTTGTCGTTTGTTGGTTTTCATAATATTTAAATCTTACTCTCACTGAAATAGAATAATTTGAAGTTATCCTTTCCACTCTATTTTATTTTGTCTCACGAAGTTTATCAATTTAATTAACGTACAACTTGTTTTTAAAATTGTTCGTTTAAAAGAAGACTAATTTGGTCATAATTATTTTCAGCTTGTTTATGGTGTTATTTTTAATTTTAAAATTACTCTTTAGCAAAACAGTACAAGATATTGCTTTTAAGACTAATAAAAGCATCAAGAGTAAATTCTTGAAGAGAAAGATATTGAATTGGTAGATTCAAACGTTTAATTAATTTCTTATCTTTTTTATCAAACGACAAATAAAATAAATATATTTTAGAATGTTGATTAAGATATTCAGTTAATTTGTTTTTCATGTACTTAAAATCAGTTTCAACTTTAACAAAAAAACCATATTGAAGATCTTTGCTTATGTTAAATGAGTCCGTCTTAATATCCATGATATAATTAATCACTTCTCTTCTTCTCTCGATAGTTGCATTCTCTTCTCTTGAAATACATTTTGTAGTCATGACGATATTATTGATTACCTCTTTAGGAAATATATCCACCATTTGTGAATAATATTTAATGTCATAATGAGTATCGAAAGATAAAACTTCAGGGTACTGTTTTTGATAAGCAATCAGTTTATCAACATCGGGATTACCCACTCTTCTTCTTTTATATTTTTTGACATTTTCTTCTAGAGCAAAATAGGTGGGTACAATTTCATCGTTATGAATAAAATATTCATCTTGAGTGATTTTATTTCTTAACTCTTCTAACTTTTTAATTTCTGAGTTAATGCATTCTTTTTTAAATTCTTCAAAAGAACATTTTTTATCTTTAGCGACACCTATAAAACTAGGCAGTTCAAAATCTTCATCATAAAAATAAGTTAAGACTTGATAGTCGTATCCCTCTTTACAAATAGATTTATCATCCAAAATGCAAATATAAGGAACATTATTAAATAAAATCTTATCTTTAAGTTTATTCATACTTTTAAATTATATAGCAGAATACTACTAAAGATTAAAAAATTCCAACAATTTTTAGCTTTAATTTTATAATAAAAACGACACCTCTATCAGCGAAATGATACCCATACTAGAAAAACGATACCCCTATAAAGTGACGATTTTATCGATATTTTTACTATTTGCTATTAATGTATTGCATCCACTGAGTATAAATATTGTTTATTGTTTCGTTGAATAGTTGGAACGAACACTTTTTTATCCTTGTTATTGTCATTTAATTTTAAATATTCTTGTTTTAAGTCATTAAGAAGTGATGAACCTTCTACATATCTATATTGATAATTCTTATCACCATTATCACCAATGTTTTTGTTCAACCATTCTAGTTTTTCCAAAGCATCATCATTTTTTCCGCCTCGAGTTGTCCCAGCCTATTTAACATGAACCATGGGAACCTCAGCCTACACGGCGGTAGATTGCTCTGCTTGTAAAGTTCGGTGGCCTTAAGAGTTTTTAGAGCCTCTCACTAATATATAGCCAGCAAATCGGGAAATATGAAAACATAAGGATAACTTTAAGCCACCATTTATCTTACTTTTTTAAATTTTCACCAGTAAAACACCAATATTTTGTGGGATTTTACATTGATTCGACTAAATCTTTATGGATTTTAATAAGGATAATAAGCAAAGTCCTTAAACCAATTAAATAATTATCATGGTGTTGTTTATCACTATAGCAAAAAGATTGTCCATGCTCGTAATGGTTACGCAAAGCAAGAGCATTTGAAAACTTAGAATTGTTCAAAATGTAGTCCAAATAATCGGATTCAGCGCTAGAAAAAAGTTTTGAATATTTTCTAAATATATTCTTGTCGCAATAACATTCCATTGTTCGTATGGCATCATCATCAACTAAGTAAGAAGGTATAAATAAATTGTCGTATATAAATTTCCAAACGAACGGAATATCAAAATTTAGAAAACGAATGGTTCCATTGTCTATTTTCACAATAAAATGATTTACGAGGTAATCAATCTTTGTTTTTAAACCTCCATTATAAGAGTTATAACTCACTTCCTTGTTTGTTATGAGATTATAGAAATTATCGGCATTTAATTCCGAACTAATGTAACTAATGGCCGATTGATCGCTAAACAACAGAAACATTATGTTCATAGCATCATCGGAATTAGTATTAAGTTCGTAATACTTATCTTTTATCAAAGAAGGCAAATCACTTATTGGCAAAGAATCTTTTGTTTCTCCTATAAGATCTGGTGTAATTTCTCCTTCTTCAACGAAAATCCTATATTGCAAGAGTAAAGAGGATATTTGATTAAATACGTGCTCACATTTGATTTGAAAATTGTTATCTTTCACAGGTGTTAAATCTAACTTTGATTTCTTCATCAAAGGGTTTATTTTTTCGTCAATAAACCATGTTATCAAATCTTCGAAAGGTTTGTTTACATGCCAAAAATTAGAATAAAGAAAATTGAAAAAGGTTTGATTGAGGCTGCTTAGAACTTGATATATTTGGGATCCGTATTGGTTTGCATGAACGGTCTCGAAAAATTTAGAAATTGTGTCCTCTTTAAATGGATTGTATATCCCGCTTATAGAATCTAATTGGTCAACCAAAACGCCGGAATCTAGCACTTTTTGTAAAACTTGATCCCATGTTGTCGCTTCCTTAAAAAAGGCCTCCGAAAAAGAAAGAATACTCTTCCCCTCTACATTACTTGCTACAAACAATTCTTTTTGGCTTGGCAAAACAACAAAACCACAGTCGAAGCTAAAAGGTATAGAAAACATGCTTTTATTGTTGTTTGAGATCTCTTTTTGTAGTTTATCTAATTTTCTAGAAACTTCTAATCTTGTTTTGCGCTTGATTCGGTATGAATTTGGCGAGTCTCTATGTAAAAGAAGAAGTTCAAGGGATTTGAGGTTGCACTCATTAGAGGAAATATATCCTTCAATCAAACTATCAATCTCATCATCGGTAAAACTTGGGAAATAGTAAACACGCTTTGATGACGCATCATCAAAATTTTCAACAAACAGGCCAAAACTTTCAGCATGATTTAACATATAGTTTTTTATCAACGAATGAAAGGCACTGACAAATTGTTTGTTTTTTATCAAAACCCATAATGGGACGTATTTTAAGCAGGTCCCTCCAATGTCGTTTTGACATGTGGTAAAATCGATATTTGAAGATAAAACTTCAAAGTAATCAGCAGGAGTATATGTCTCGTCTCCAAATAAGTTATCTTGCAAGCAGATAAAATCGTTCTCTATTTTCAAATTATCGATACCCTTAAAATAAAGATTTTGTGCCTTCATTAACGTCGAAAGATACTTTCTATTGTTCCTTATAATTTCTTTACCATGCTCATTCAAATTTTTTTCGTCTTTGAAAAACAAACCGATATTGAAAATCTCGATTATTTCGAGCACATTGGGATTGTCAAAATTAAGGCTATTGCTAGCCAATGTTTTTATACTTTCTTGAAACGCTAGTGTATAAACTAAATCATTCACTTGATAGTGCCTAATACGACTCAAAATATCTACCTCTTATAATATTTTACCATTTTGTTTAATTCGGTGATAGGATACGCAAATCGAATCTTTATTAGTCTCAACTTTTGAACATTTTCCTGACTTCATCCATATCCGAGTGTTCAAGAAAGAAGTTCAGCCGATCATCAATGGACATCACCTTGAACTTGCTTAATGCCTTCTCCACGCACATATCTCTCAAGTTCTTGTAGACAGGCATCCTACCTCATCATAGAACAAACTAATTCATTTAGTTCTCCTATAGTTCCATTCAAATAGATCTTCTCAAAATACATTGACACTTCATCTTTATTCTCATAAATAAGATGGCCTAAGAATAGACAAATGCCATAGTTGAGTGAAGCCTTGGTGTCACAATTGCCTTGAGTCTCATTGCGTCCTCTTTACTAGCCGTCCATTCCTTACGCTTAAATAAAATATTATCTGCTTCTTCATTCATATTTCAATGCCTTCACTTCCATTAAAAGGCAATGAATCATCGGAAGAAAAGGAAAATCAGCCATTGGGACGACTTAGAGAAAAAACATAGATTATTTGGTACAAAGCTGCGACATTTGGACAGGGGGTATCATTTTTCTAGCAAGTTTTCATTTTTCTAGTAGAACTAATTTTTAAGTAAACGTCGTTAATTAACACCCCTATATGAAAAGTGCCACCCATATAGGCGGCAGGCTCATTCCCCAAGGGCAGCAAAAGACAGCTTTTAAGCTAATTTAGACATTTCTTTTGAATATGGAAGTAAGTCATCAATCGA